>CAYOCM010000001.1:0-72500 GCA_964402515.1 uncultured Ruminococcus sp.
GCAAAAGCGACAATGTGATTGGATAAACCTTTTGGATCTTTCCTTGCACTTTTACTTCGGTTGCCAATTTGTAATGTCAACACATTCTCCCGTTCTACTGTCTATGAAGGACGCGGTAATATACGATTTGGATTCAGATCCGGTATGTGTTCGTAACTGGACAGAACTTGAGAATGTATGACGCTATTTTGATTTCTTTGAAGAACACCGTAACGAATTTATAACTTAACATTCTGTATTTAAACAGCAACAAAAAGAACGCCGGGGGTGGCGTTCTTTTTGTGCTTGGAGGAGTAAGGAATTTATTATGAAGAAGATATAAGCATTTTATACCGCGGCGGGTTGACGCCGCTCGTCGGCGACAGCGGCACGCGAAATGACAGTATATTCGGTTACGTCTTTAAACGTTTCTCCGTCTATCTGCAGCGGTGTGGGTTTATCAAACGATACCGTTATTCTGTCGCCCGTTATGACATTAACCGCTTTTTTATTTTTTATATGTTCACCCGTAAATATCGACGGAAACACACACAGTCCTTTAACTTTGCCCACACCGAACATAAGCATTACCGATTCTTTGCCATCGGCCGAAAGCCTGTCTTGAGCGGGAGCGGGCATCATTCCGCCGCCGTAAAATCTGCCGTGCATTGTAGGTGCAAGCCAAACACGGCGATATGTATATTTGTGTCCGTCGACGGTGAGCGTGCAATTGCGCGGTTTATAATGAAATAAAAGTCCTTTAACGGCTATGGCTGTATAATTTATCTTTTTTTGATTTTCGCGCAGTTTGTCACCGACCTCACAGCAATAGCCGTCTATACCGTATCCTATGCCGTTTAAAAACTTGCGTCTTACGCCGCAGAGCTCAACCTCGGGCAAATCTTTTATGTAAGAATACACCTCAATAGGCATATCACCGACCTTTAAGCCGAGATCCGTCCAAAAATCATTGCCGGTGCCGCAAGCATAATACATCAGTTTTTGCCTGATTTCGTAACCGTCAATATCGCAGGCAAAACGGCTTAATGTACCATCTCCGCCCGAAATAATAACAGTTTCATCATCGCTCAGTATTTTAAAAAACGCTTTCATATCGATTATAGACGTTATGTCCAACATACACGACTGACCGTCAAGCTTTTGCTTTAGTGCTTCGGCTGAAGCCTTGCCCGTGCCGTTGCCGGATAAAGGATTGTATAAAATTGTATACTGTGTCATATTGCATCTCCCCTGCCGATGACTTTGCTGAAATATCTGTTATCTTATATACACCCTCAAAAGCAATCAATAATCAATTGTTTGTCAATTTTTGTTGACATTTGTCATACATCATCGTATTTTAAACAAAGACCGAAATCAAGCATATAAAAAACCCGAGTTTTACCTCGGGTAAACAATGCCAAATTACAAAAAGCGCTATCTTCGGTCTATAACCACCCTGACAACCGAATCGGAAAACATATCGCAAAGCGATGAAACAATACGTTCTTTCAGTTCGTTGTCGTCAAGTGATATATCAAACGGCACCTCGGCATCAAACGAGATATATTCATTGCCGTCAACATCGTCAACACGAAAATCATGCACGCCTATGCGCGAGTCTATGCCGTGGAGCACGCAATAGACGCATTTGCGTATCATTATTTTGCGTTCATCGTCTTCGCCTACGGGATCCATATGTATCATTGCACGACAGTCAAACCTGCCTTCTAACTGTTGCTCGGCGGTTTCGATGATCTCGTGCAATTTGACAACTCCGATATTTGCGGGAACCTCTGCATGCAACGTAACCATCATAGTTTCGGGACCGTAATCATGAACAACGATGTCATGCACACCGATGATGCCGTCATTTTGCATAACCGTACGGTCTATTTCGGCTATAAGCCGCACATCTGCCTGTTTGCCCAAAAACACGTTGATATTTGACCGAGCGCTTTTTAAGCCAGAATACAGTATAAACAATGCCACCGCTGCGCCGCACCAGCCATCTATATTAACATTAAACAAGCCCCCCGCAAGCGTCGCACAAAGCACCGTAAACGTCGCTACAGCGTCGCATAACGAGTCGCGGTATGTTGCTGTCATAGCTTCGGACGACAGCAATTTGCCGTATTTGCGGTTATAATAAGCCATATATATTTTTACCGCAACAGAGGCAAGCAATATTATAAACACCGCAGCGCCGTATTGGGACGGTTCGGGATCCACGATCTTTTTGATTGACGATTTAAACAATTCGGCCCCCATAGAAAGTATCATAACGGTAACAAGCAGTGCCGAAATATATTCTGCTCTGCCGTGACCGAACGGGTGCTCGCTGTCGGGTTTTTTTGCCGATATCTTAAATCCTATCAGCGTTATCAGCGAACTGCCGGCGTCTGATAGATTATTAAAAGCATCGGCGGTTATCGCCAACGAATTGCTTATAATTGCCGCAATCAACTTAACGGCAAACAGCAAAATATTAAGCGCTATGCCAAAATAACCGCACGCTTGGCCGCACTTGCGGCGGCATTTGGGCGATGATATATCGCCGTATTTTTTTGTTATGCGATCTATTATCACTTTCAGCAAGATAACACGCTCCTTTTACCGCTATTGTTTATATTATATCACTTTATCAAGATATGTGCAACGCGCAAACAGACAAAAATCAGCGCCGTAAGCGGCATTTTTAATGTTCGTCAATATAAAGAGTATTTAAAAACTGCCCGATGGTATCAATTGTTTTTCCGATGCCGTCGGGATCTTTTACCGTGATAAAATAATAAGAGTCGTTGTAATCTTTTAAAGTAATAAGCCAAACGGAATTATCAAAACAAAGTGCAAATCCGTAAATGCGCATCAAATCGCCGTCTTTTGTCAATCCGCCGTCTACGGCATAAAAATCGGCGTTTTTGCCCGCACATATTTGTTCGCGTATCAGACGCGCCCCTCCTGCCGAATACAATTGTTTTGTCGCCGAAAATACTCCGACGTTTGACGGTACATTGTACATAGCAGCTCTTGCCATATCCATATATGAATGATATCCCAAGGCATCATAATATAAATAATAATCGGTTGCCGCAAGCGGATTGACAACATTGTCAGAGTGATCTGAATTAAATCTGATATAATTTGCGTCATTATCCGTATACAAACCGTTTATGTCCTTATCGGCAACAAAATCCGCGGGCAAGTCGCATATTATATTCGGTTTATTGTCCTCTGCAAATACGGCGGTTCCGGGGTGACCGTTTGTTATAATAACGGTGCCTTTTATGTTAATGACAACATCTTGTGCTGCACCTTTGGGATAAAGAATTTGATGCCGGTTTGCAATATCAAATGCGCTAAATACAGCCGCACACACTATGACCGCCGCAACACTTATCATAATAACGCTTTTTAAAGAAATACGCTTTTTGTTTTTGCGTTCCTGTACGGCATTAACAGATTCTTTTGACACGTTTTCAAGCAGTTCATCAAGACCGATATTAAAAACCCGGGTAAGCAATTGCGCTTGTTTAATATCCGGCGCGGTTTCGTTTAGCTCCCATTTTGATATTGTCTGTCTTGCAACACCGATTTTTTCGGCAAGTTGTTCTTGCGAAAGGTTTTGACTTTTTCTGAATTTTTGAATTTGATTGCCCAAACTCATTAAATCACCTCCATATATTATGGATTATAGCAAAACAATGTGAGATGTTCTACCGATTAACGGCGGCAATTACGCCCGTTTTGTTAACATTTGTGATCAAAGTCAATATATACAACAACCCGACGGTGGTATATCAAAACCGTCGGGTTGTTTTATCCTGCCTGAGGGGATTCGAACCCCTGACCTTCAGAGTCGGAGTCTGACGCGCTATCCAGCTGTGCCACAGGCAGTTATTTTACTTTATTAATATGTGCGGCAAGCAGATACAATCCCCAAAAGCAAACCGTTATTAATATATAAAGAATGCCGAATATCACCGAAAACGAACCCGACATAACCGTCACACCGTTTATTATACCGTCGACAACATCCGTCGCGACAGACGAAAGCAGCACGGGACACAGCAAAAACAACGCGTCAAGCGCTATACAGCGTTTGCAGGTATCGGCTTTGCAAAGCCCGATAAGCGCAAGCGTTGCGACAAACGGGATAACATAAAGCAAAGCCGATATAAGCATTATTATCAACAACGCAAGCAAGGTGTTGTCTTCGCTGATAAAAAGCGAAGGCAACTGAGTAAGCGGCGGAACAGCAACCGCCAATATCAGCTTGGCAATATTCCATTTGCGCGAATAAAACTTTTTAAGCCTCATTATTTGGTCTGATAACTGTCAAGCAATTCGGCTTTTTCGATAACAACATCAGTGAGCGGTTTATCGCTCGAATCACACGCGGTATCACCTATGCTGTCAAGCACATCCATACCTTCAACCACATAGCCGAATACGGCATAATCGCCATCCCAATAGGTATAGTCCTTAAGCACAAAGAAAAACTGCGAGCCGGCGCTGTTGGGATCGCTCGTGCGTGCCATCGAAACAGCACCGCGAGTATGCGAAAGGTCGTTGTCGACACCGTTTGATTTAAACTCGCCCTTTATGGTATATCCGGGGCCGCCCGTGCCGTTGCCGTCGGGATCACCGCCCTGTATGAGCAGATTGTCTATAACACGGTGAAAAGTAAGGCCGTCATAAAAGCCCTCACCGACAAGTTTTGTAAAATTATTACATGTTATGGGCGCTTTGTCGGGTCTTAACTCGATAACAACCGTGCCGTAATCTTTAATAGTCATTTTAACATACTGTGTTTTTGCCTGCTGCTCGCCGCAAGATGCAAACGCAAAACAAAATATCAACACTAAAGTCAAGGCGATCAATTTTTTCATACTGAATAAAACTCCTTATAATGAAATTGCCGAGCACGATATGTGCTCGGCAGGAATGATCCATCGGAGAATCGAACTCCGGACACCATGATTAAAAGTCATGTGCTCTACCGGCTGAGCTAATGGATCATTTTTCGACCGAGCATTAGTCTACCACAGATCAAGCCAAATGTCAATAGCAAATTTTGATTTTTGCTATATTTTTTTAGGAATTTTAAAAATGCCGCTTTAGACCGCCGAGAGAAAAAACAGCCCTCACAGAGAGCTGTTTTTTGATATAAACATTATACTTGGTGAATGTCGACGTAATATTTTGCCTCTGAATTTGCGGCAACCTCGGCAAGTTTGCGGTCGGTATCGCGCTGATCAAAGAACTTAAGTGCTACTTTATCAAACAAAGCATACGACAGCACGTCTTCATCCTGAATCATCTTGTCGGCAATCTCAGAACGCAATTTTTCAAGCTCGGGCTTAAGTGCGTCTGCGGGACGGCCCACAACCGGAGCTTCGTCGCCGATGATCTTTTTGCGGAACGAAGGATCAATCTCAACGGGAGTCTTGCCGTAATCGCCGCGCACAAGGCCCTTAAACTCTTTGGTGACAGACTTATATCTTTCGCCGGTAAGCACATTAAAGACGGCCTGCGTGCCGACTATCTGCGACGAAGGCGTGACAAGCGGCGGATATCCGGCATCTGCACGAACTCTGGGAACTTCTTCGAGTACGTCATTCAGCAGATCGCTTCTGCCGGCCTGTTTAAGCTGGGAAATAAGGTTTGAAAGCATTCCGCCCGGAACCTGATAAAGCAAGGTATTAATGTTGACCTTGAGGACCTTGGGATCAAGTTGACCGCTTGCAATATACTTTTCACGCAACGTGGTGAAATATTTTGAAACAACGTCAAGTTTGGCAAGGTCAAGACCGGTATCATAAGGAGTGCCCTGTAAAGTCGCAACAATAGGCTCTGTGGGCGGCTGAGACGTGCCGAGAGCCATGGGACTGATAGCGGTATCAATTATATCGCAGCCTGCCTCTATAGCTTTGAGCGCGGTCATAGATGCGAGACCTGCGGTATAGTGAGTATGCAATTCTACGGGAATATGGCAAACTGCTTTTATAGCCTTAACGAGATCGTATGCGTCATAAGGAGTGAGCAGACCCGCCATATCCTTTATGCATATCGAGTCGGCACCCATTTCTTCAAGTTGCTTTGCATATTTTGCAAAATACTCGTTTGAAAAAACGGGACCCGTAGTGTATGAAAGTGCAGCCTGAACGTGACCGTTTTCACGCTTGGTGGCATCAATAGCGGTCTTGAGGTTGCGCGGATCGTTGAGTGCATCGAATATTCTGATGATATCAATGCCGTTTGCGATGGATTTTTGAACAAAATATTCAACGACATCGTCGGCATAATGACGGTATCCGAGAATGTTTTGGCCTCTGAAAAGCATCTGAAGCTTTGTATTTTTAACATTGTCGCGTATTACGCGCAGCCTTTGCCAAGGATCTTCATTCAAGAATCTCATGCAGGCGTCGAACGTTGCACCGCCCCAACACTCTATTGCATGATACCCCACCTGATCGATTGCCGGCAAAATAGGCAACATCTCTTCGGTCGTCATTCTTGTTGCGATAAGCGACTGATGCGAGTCGCGCAAGACTGTTTCGCAAATTTTAACCTTTTGTGCCATTATAAACGCCTCCTGTTATATCTTAAACATTGTAAGGAAGACACCTGCGGCAACCGCGCTGCCTATAACGCCGGCCACATTGGGACCCATTGCGTTCATAAGCAAAAAGTTAGAGGGATCTTCTTTTTGACCGACGACCTGCGATACGCGTGCCGCCATAGGAACAGCCGAAACACCCGCACTGCCGATAAGAGGATTAACCTTGCCGCGCGTGATCCAGCACATAAGCTTGCCTACGAGCAGGCCGCCTATCGTGGCAAAGATAAATGCGCACAGGCCGAGGATGATGATATAAACCGTTTGCGTGCTGAGAAAATTCTCCGCATCGCATGTTGCGCCGACACTGACGCCGAGCAATATGGTTATAATGTTAATAAGCTCGTTTTGAGCGGTCTTTGAAAGTCTTTCGGTAACACCCGAAACTTTAAGCAGGTTGCCGAACATAAGCATACCGATAAGCGGTGTCGCATCGGGCAATATAAGGCAAACAAGCAATGAGCAAACTATGGGGAATATAACCTCTTCGATCTTTGAAACGGGACGGCTTGCCTCCATGTGTATGGTGCGCTCTTTTTTGGTGGTGAGCAATTTCATAAACGGCGGTTGAATCATGGGTATCAAAGCCATATATGAATATGCCGCGATAGCGATAGCGCCCAAGAGATGGGGTGCAAGCGTCTTTGTAACGAGTATGGCGGTCGGGCCGTCGGCACCGCCGATGATGCCTATAGCGGCAGCTTCCGCAGCCGAGAAACCGAGCAAAAGCGCGCCGATGAATGCGATAAACACGCCAAATTGTGCGGCCGCACCCAAAAGCAAAGTCTTGGGGTTAGAAATAAGCGGCTTAAAGTCGGTCATAGCGCCGATACCCATAAATATCAGCGGAGGATAAATGCCGAGTTTAACGCCAAGATAGAGATAATCAAGCAAGCCGCCGTTGGCGCCGAGCTCGGCCCAGTTGATAACCGCGCCGCTATCCTGAACAAAATAATTCATAGTAAATATGTTGCTGCCGGGCAGGTTTGCAAGCAGCATGCCGAAAGCTATCGGCAAGAGCAGCAGCGGTTCAAACTTTTTAACTATTGCAAGGTAAAAGAGCACCGCAACTATAACGTACATAACAAGGTATTTCCAACCGCCGTTTATCAGTTGTTGACCGATGGCGTTAAAGCCGGACGACGAGAAAATACCCGATATAATTTCACCGATGTTCACGATAACACACCTTTCTTAATACTTTATTTAATCAAATAATCAAGCCTTGCGATCAGCCTATGGTGTAAAGGATGTCGCCGGTGTTGACAGATGCGCCTTCGCGTGCGGCGGCAGAGGTAACGGTGCCGTCACAAGGTGCAAAGATCTCGTTTTCCATCTTCATAGCTTCGAGAACGCAAAGAATGTCGCCTTTTTTTACCGACTGGCCGTTGGCAGCCTCAACTTTAAGTATAGTGCCGGGCATAGGGGCGGTAACTTTAGTGCCTGCGCCGTCGGCAACGGGTGCCGCTGTGGGAGCGGGTGCTGCCGAGGGAGTGGGAGCTGCCGCGGGAGCGGGAGCCGCTGCGGGAGCATAAGTCTTGCCGGGAACAGCGTCTTCGACTGCTACCTCGTATTTTTTGCCGTTAACGGTTACGATATAATTTTTCATTTTAAATCATTTCTCCTTATTTGATCTCTGTTATTGAAATAACGTTGAATGCGCAATCGGATTCGCCTCTTGCGGCGGCAATTGCGGCGGTGCATACGGCAACGAGCTCAGACTCGTCGGTTTGGGCGGTTTGAGGTTGCTGTGTTTTTTGTGCGGGTTGTGCTGCGGCTTTGGGTGTCGACTCACCCCCCACTATTTTTGAGACGAGTGCGATAGCACCCCAGAGAATGATGAGCACCGCAAAAACTATGCCAATGCCGATGCCGGCGGTCTCGAGACCGAAGATAAGCTTGTCTCCCAACGATGCGTTTTCATGATCAAAACTTACCAACGGGCCTTTGCTGTCATCCGGCACTTGGCTGCTATCCGAGACTTCGCCGTTAGGCATATCGTTATCGGACTGCGATGTAAAATAGATCGCAAGCAAAATGCCCGCTACGAGCACGACGGCAAGAATCGAAAACAGCACTCTTTGTGTTTTAACGTTCAATGCAAAACCAACCTTTCCGAAAGGGTAAAGGGACCGAAAACAGCGGTTTCCCCTATCCTCTCCCATTTTATATTACATCGTGTATTATACAATATATTTTCACTTAAATCAAGCACAAAATTGCAAAAAATAATCAATATCGCCAAAAATAAAGATTGCCGCCAAACCTGCCGCCGTGATCTTTGATTAGGTGTATTTTGCGGTCGTTTGTGTTTGCGGTCAATAAATGTCATATAACGCAAAAAGCGTTAATGCGTTACCCCGCAAAAAATATACCGTGCGTTTAAGCACGGTATAAAACAATATGTTATCTGTCAGCGGTTTTATCTTCGAGATATTTGACGATATCGCCTATAGTCATAAGACCGGGCAGGTCTTCTTCGGCAAAAGTGATGTCAAACTTATCCTCGCAGATAACTACCATATCTGCCATTTCAAGAGAATTAAGTCCGAGATCGTTAACAAGTTCGGCATCTGCGGTGATGCTGTCGGCGGGGATGCTCATCTGCTCGACAAGCAAATCTTTTAGTTGTTCAAACATAGTGTACCTCTTAAATAACTTTATTTCTTATAATCTTTTTTGTTGTGGTTTTTTCAAACTCGGTGCGTCTGATCTCGATATTGCGTATTTGTTTATATGCGGGATGCTGACGGTTTATGGCAGCGACTTCGGCTTTTAATTTTTCGGCAATGCGCGCCTGGTCAAGCCCCTGCAAAGCATCGTAATCGGGATATATTATAGCGGTAAGCACTTCGTCGCCGCTGTCGGTAACGCGCGAACAAACAACGCACTCACGCACAAGATCGCTTTTATACAGATATTCTTCGATCTCTTCGGGATATATATTTTTGCCGTTAGGCAATATGATGATATTTTTTTTGCGGCCGGTAATATAGATAAATCCGTCCTTATCGATATATCCGTAGTCACCCGTACGAAAATATCCGTCATCGGTAAAGACGGCCTTTGTCGCCTCGGGATCTTTATAATATCCTATCATGACCTGAGGGCCAAGCACGCATATCTCGCCGATTTCTTCACCCGCGGCGACGCGTTCACTGCCGTCGTCGTTTTCGACAAGTATCTTGACGGTGCAACCCTTCATACATTTGCCTACGGAACCGAATTTCATATCGTCCGGCGGATTGACCGAAACAAGCGGAGCGCACTCGGTTATGCCGTAACCCTGTGCAACGGTTATTCCGAGCTCGTCAAAGCGTTTGATAAGCGACGGCTCAAGCGCTGCGCCGCCGCAAACGATATATTTAAGGCGTCCGCCGAAGCCCGCACGCACTTTGCCGAACATTATAGAGCGCGTATCGATGCCTATATGACGCATAGCATTGCTGGCGGCTACGCCCAATTTAAAGACTTTTTCGAGTTTGTTGTTGCGCACCTCGGCTTGAACACGTCTGTACATAGTGTCAAGGAACAAGGGCACAACTATCATACCCGTGGGTTTGACTATCTGTATATTTTTTGCAAAATACTTAAGGCTGTTGTTAAAAACGACCGTAGCACCGCAAAGTATAGGTCCCAATATGCCGCAACAGGTCTCATATGTGTGATGAGCGGGCAAAACGGAAAAGAACACATCGTTTTCGTTATACGGAGTCATAGACGTTCCGCCTATCAAGCTGGCAAGTATATTTGACTGCGAGATCATAACACCTTTGCTTGTGCCCGTGGTGCCGGATGTAAATATAATAGCGGCAAGATTGTCGGGATCGTTGTCGATCGTGCGAACGGTCTCGCCGTTTTGGGCAAGTTCTTTTTTGCCGAAAGCGATAAGGTCCGAATAAGGCTCGATATAATCGGGCTGAGCATCTGTTATGTCAAAACATATCAAATGCTTTACACACATCATACGTTCAGATAGCACGGCAAGTTTCAATGCATAAGTCTGCGAGCAAAACACCGATTCGCATTCGGAAAGCGAAATAAAATCTGTCATGCGTTCGGGCGCAAGGTCACGGTCTATCGGCACCACAACCGCACCCGCGGCAATAGAGGCGACATATACCACCACCCATTCGGGACGCGACTCGGATACCACGGCAACATGCTTGCCGGTATATCCTTTAAGTATAAAATACGCCGCAAGCGCCTCGACATCGGCAAAAAACTCGCTGTACGAGACCGTAACAATAGATTTGTCTTTAGCAAAATACTGATAGAGCGGCTTATCACCAAAAATCGAAGCACGGTCCTCTATCAGTTTAAACAAAGTATCATATTTTAAAAATCTGTCATTGACGAACTTTTTTATCATCGGTTTACCTCATCAGGAAAAGAACAAACGTTAGTGCGCAAAAACACATATTAAATCTTACATTAACCATTATACCCATATTCTGCGACTTGTCAATAGCAAAATACCGTCGGCAAAACCGACTGTTTTTGTATTGCCGTGACAACAGCCCTCGTTTTGAGGGCTGCTGTTTTGAGTGGGAATAATGCCGAATGTAAATTTATTTGTTTATATATACCTGTTCAACACGCTGGCGGAACATACAAAGAACCTCATAATTGATGGTATTCATCTGTTTTGCCAAGCGGCAGACACTGTCGGCGTTGTCAAATATTACGGCGATATCGCCGCGGGCAATGTTTTTAAGCGATGAAACATCGACCATGCACAGATCCATGCATATTCTGCCGACTATGCGACAATCAACGCCGTTAATGTTCACGGTCGCTTTGCCCGAAAGCGTGCGTGAAAAACCGTCGGCATAGCCTATCGATATAACGGCTACGGTCATATCGTCGAGAGCGGTAAACGTTCCGCCGTAACTTATACGATCACCTTTGTGCAAACGCTTGACCGAATAAACACGGCACGCAACTCGCATTGCGGGCAAAAGGTTAGCATCGTTTATGGTTTCGGGTGCGGGCGAATGCCCGTAAAGTATTATGCCCGGTCTTACGGCGTCGAGATGCATATGCGAAAACGAAAGTATTGCCGCGGAATTACAACAATGGCGCATTCCGACATCGACATTTCGCGACGAAAGTTCATCGAGCACCGCACAGAACAAGCCGTATTGTTTATCTGTCATGTTCGAAGAAATATTGTCGGATTCGGCAAAATGAGTAAAAATCCCGCAGACTTTAATGTTTTGCATCTTTGATATCTTTTCGGCATCATCGGCAGCTTTTTTGACATCTCCGTCGCAATGGCAATAAACGCCCAGCCTTGACATACCCGTATCGACTTTGATATGAACTTTAACGCACGCTCTCGCGGCAAGCGCCGCAGCATAGTCAACATCGGTCACCGCCTGCATAATGTCGTATTCCTGCAATATATGCGCATCCTCTTCGGGTGTAACGCCGAGTATAAGTATATTGCCGTCAATGCCCGTGTTTCTTAGCTGTAACGCCTCATCAAGACATGCGACGGCAAAATTATCGCAACCGAGTTTTTGCAGATGTTCGGCAACACGTGCGGCTCCGTGGCCGTATGCGTTAGCCTTAACCACGGCGATTATCTCGGCACCGCAGGCCAATGTTTTTATATATTTATAATTATGTTCTATTGCCGAAAGATCTATCTCGGCAAATGCTCTGTGAGAAATCAATTTTAATCATCCCCGTCGATCAACTCATAATATCTGTCATCGATAAAAAATCCGACAACAGATTGCTTTTGCTTATCATAATACACTAAACAACTCATTTCGTCAAGCGCATAACCGAAAATCGACAAACCGTTTCGGTTAGTTTGCGAAACAGGCAAAGTGCCGTTTATTATTGTGACGGCTTTTGCGGCATCATACGGTATAGCACAGGCGGAATACGGCATTACCGTTTCGAGCCCTTTGTATGTACACAGTGTGGTTTCGCCGAATGTAAGGCACATTCCGTCAAGCGTATCGGGCTTGATTATTCGTGCGCAAACGGTGTCCGACGAAAGGCAAAGTTTAAATTTCAGCTCGCCGCAGGATAACACTGTGCCGTCATCTATATGCGGCAAAGTATTTTGGCACGAACATAAAAAGCATAAAACAAACAGCGCAAAACAAAGTAAAAATGTTTTTTTAATGATCTGCTCCTCGCTTTCAGCAAAGCAGCTTACCCGCTTCTGAACACAGTTCGCCGGGCATTACTCCGCGCACGCCGTATTTTTTTGCAAGTTCTTTGCCCGCGGCGCTGTGCGTATGTACGCCGAGCAACGCGGCGTCGGATATGTTCATTCCCTGAGCGCAAAGCGACGCGATAATGCCGGCAAGCACGTCACCGCTGCCGCCTTTGGCAAGTTCGCTGCCGCCCAATGTGTCGACATACACGGTATCGTCGGGCAAAGCGATAACCGTATTATGGCCTTTAAGCACTGTTACGCAACCGTATTCGGCGGCAAAATCACGTGCGATATTCTCGCGGTCATTTTGTATTTCGGATATACTCATTCCGGTAAGGCGCGACATTTCTCCGGGGTGCGGTGTGATTATAAGCTCGCAATGCATATTTTTTATTATATCTTTATGCAAGGAAACAAAATTTATGCCGTCGGCGTCGAGTACGGTGGGACATTTTAAAGACGAAAGTATATAAGGCAACAAACTGTCGTATGTTCTGCCTATTCCGCAGCCGATTACGCACGATGTGAATCTGCGCTCGAAAAAGCGATCCGGCGAAACACATATAGCCTCTGGCAAAGCAAGACGCACTGTATCAAGCAAGGCTTTTTCGCCGGATTGCAAAAGCAGTCCGGCACCGCATCTGAGTATAGCGTTTCCGCAGAGCAACGCGGCACCGGTCATTTCGCCGCATCCCGTAAGTGCGGCAACCGTGCCGAAATCGGTTTTACAGGACTTTTCGTCACGTTTGGGAACATGCGGAATATTATTATCTTCGAGAATACATCGTTTTGCCATTATTATCACCTCGCCGAAATGATATCACAAAACGCTTATTGCCGCAAGAGGTCAAAAAAAGCTTTTTCGCTGTCATACTCATCTGTCTTGTCGAGCCCGCCGACAAATATCGGCAAAACACAGCCGTAAATATACTTATAGCAAAACAGTCCGTATATATCGGCACCGCGGGTTGTAAAAGAACGAAATGTCAAAAAATGCGGAACTTTAAAATCGATATCCGCCGTGCGCGATTTTACGGTAACAAAAACATCGCCTTTTTCGATATTAGCAAATGCGGTGGCCGAATCCGATTGCGCATAAGCCGCACAAGGCATCTTTGATATATGTTCGGCGACTTTACCGTCACGATACAAAATAAAAGCGCCGTCACATGTGCAGACAACCGGCAAACCGTTTAAGGTAACGGAAAGCGAATTTGCTTTTTCCGCAATGCACACGCAGGCTTTTTCGGCAAATGACGGCGCAAGATATATCAGTTCCCGATTGCCGTGCAAGGCTATATAGCCGTCGACATCGCGACATATGCGACAAACAGCGCGTGTCAAAGCGATTTTTGACAGCAACTTTGCCGTAACGGTATCAAACAGATAAAGATACGGCGTATGACCGTCTGTAAGCAAAAGACCGTCATGCGTAATCACTCCGCCGCACGGGGCGATTCTTTGCGGCAGATAATAAGCTATATTCATACAAAGCCACTCCTCTCTTGATAAGTATATGCAAAAGGCAAAAATATAGGTACGCAAACATAAAAACAGGCTCTTGACATAGCAAAAGCCTGTTTTTGCTTTATTCGCTCGGAGTATTCGATAACATATTTTCGATAAATATGCCGTATCCGCGTGTCGAATCTCCGACAAGCACATGAGTAACCGCACCCACAAGTTTGCCGTCTTGAATTATAGGGCTGCCGGACATACCCTGCACTATGCCGCCCGCACGCTCGATAAGTTTTTTATCGGTAACGTGCAGTATGAGATTTTTGGTGTTTGAGCCGCTGTCAAGCTCTTGTATCTCAATCTCATAACTTTGCACCCCGTCGCTGCCGAGCGTGGTCAGTATCTGTGCTTTACCCACTTTGGCGTGAGCGGTAGTCATCGCCTGACTCAATCCCGACGGAAAACGGTAATATCCGCCGTAAACGCCCGTTTCGGTATTGGCAAACAGAGTACCCTTGCGCACAGAACCGAAAACGCCCTGCAACTCACCCGGTGAATTTCGTTTGCCTTTGACTACGCCGGTTATATCGACATCTACCACGGTGCCTTCGGAAAGCGGCAGGAGCGTGCCTGTTTCACTGTCGCATATTCCGTGACCGAGACCCGCAAAAGTTCCGTCGGCAAGCACATAAGTCACGGTGCCGATACCCGCCGCCGAATCGCGAACATACATACCGAGCCTTGCCGTGCCGCTTTCAAGATCTGTCGCGGGGGTTATTTTTGTTTTAAAGCTATCTTCGCCACGTGTGATCTCAAGCGTCATACTGTGATTGCCGTTTTCTGAGATCTGCCTTAAAAATCCGTCCGAAGATATAACCTCGCTGCCGTTTACCGCCGTAATGATATCGCCCGATTTAATACCCGCATCGGCTGCCGGCGAGACCAGTCCCGATGCCGTTTCGACCGCAGTTATACCCACGACCAATGCGCCTTTGGTAAAAAACTTAATACCAAAAGCCGTGCCTCCCGCATATACTCGCTCACCCAAAGCCGATGTCGGCAACGCAAATGTCGCAAGCAAAACAGCGGTCAGCAATAATGTCAATAATCTTTTTGACCTGATGCTCATATCCCACCTGATTTTTTGTTTTTGCATCGCTGATAATGTTTGTTGAATTAACCCTTATTATACTGTCAATTTTTTATTTCCCAAAAGCATATCCGCGCCATGTGCGGGCAAAAATAATAAACGGCTTAATATCAATCGGAGAGGTGCAGTTTTATGAATATTTTGTCTTTGGCTAAAAAGGCTTATCGCAAGATATGCACAATACAAAAGCATATGCCGCGTTCCAAGCAAGGAGAGTACGCATGGATATACGACAATATGCATCTTATAAACGCGGCCTATAAAGCGGTAGACAGCGTTAAGATAAGCGCAAAGGAATTGCGTTTTGCGCCAAGGATAGCGCATTTTTGTGACGAAAAAAAGTTTGACTTGCCCGAAGACGAAATATTGTCGTTTTTAAGCGCCAATGCCGAAGCTATGCGGTTTTCCGCCGCTGCGGTATTTGCCTTGCCGGCAATATTCGATGCTTGCGCACTGATAAAGACGGCTTCTATATTCGAGACCGGTGAAGGATGCGATATGTTGGCAAATTGCATAACGCTTTTGCGCACGACACCGAATATAGACTGCGACGCACTGTTTGAAGCGGCATACCTGCCCGAAGCGCTTTTGAATATTGACGAGCCCTCTTATGCTTTGTTTGACACAGACACAAAAAACAGGTATCGTCTTGCGATATATCATATTGCCGCAAAAAAACATCTTACCGACCGCGCAGCATACGCACAGATATTTGCAAAAGCCACGGCAAACAAAACATCTGTCGGCATAATGCTGTTCGGAGGCAAAAACAAAATGTCGGCAACAATAATATATATTATCTGCTGTGTCGCCGCGGTAATTATGCTGACAATAACAGGAATAAATATTTTCGGATGGATAATGCTGCTGTGTGTATTGCCGCTTTTTGAAGCGGCGTTTGCCGTGGGCGATTTTGTGATGTCGTTTTATGCAAAAAAATCCACGCTTAAAATATCGCTTAAAAGCATTCCCGACAGCGCGCGAACGGCGGCTGTAATCACTACATTGCTGCTCGGGCAAAAAGATGATGCCGAAATATTTAAAAAACTTGCTTTGTTTGCGGCATCAAACCGCGACAAAAACATTGTTTTTTGCATTCTCGCGGATCTTGCGGATAATTCGCAAAAGACCGCAAAAGATGACAACGCGACGGTTGAATACGCAAAAACGCGCATAAACGAGCTTTGCAGCATATACGGCAACAGATTTTGCCTTTATCTGCGCGAAAGGCAATACGCCGAGCGCGACGGGATATGGCGCGCCTACGAGCGCAAGCGCGGAGCGATAAACGAGTTTATAAGATATCTGCGCGGTGAAAATACGGACGGTGTATTATACGGCAACGCCGACATAAATAATATAAAATATATATGCACGCTTGACCGCGACACATATTTGCCGATAGACGCCGTAAAAGAACTTTTGGGTGCCGCACTGCACCCCGTAAATGCGCCTGTAATAAAGGACGGCAAAGTCGTACGCGGATACGGCATAATTCAACCCGCCGTAAAAACAACGCTTGAATCTGCGTATAATACTCGGTTTTCACGGCTGATATCCGGAGAAGCTGGCGGCGATGTATATGCAAATGCGATATTCGATCGCAGCATGGCGCTTTTCGGCGAAGGAACATTTTGCGGCAAAGGTCTTATCGATATCGACGTTTTTTACAATGCGGTGTTGCCCGCTTTGCCCGAGGGCAAAGTATTGTCACACGATATAGCCGAGGGCGAGATCGCACGGACGCTGTTTATGCCCGAAACAGTGTTTTGCGATTCGTCACCGGCGACTCCGGCCGCTTATTGCAAGCGGTTGCACAGATGGGTACGCGGCGATGTTCAAAATCTGTTTTTGCTGTGTTCAAAACACATTTCGGCGGTAGGAAAATATAAATTTGCGGCAAACGTGCGACGTGTGCTGATGCCTGTTTCCGCTGCGGCGGCACTGATTTTTGGCGTCGCACTGACAAGCGAATATAACGCATTGTTTTTGCTGTTTGCATTGTCACATATAGCGGTCCCGCTTTTGCTTTCTGTTATATCGACGATGATATCCGGCGGCGCTTTTACGCTGCGCAGATATTTTACAAGGTCTGTATCGGCGTTATCGCAGGCAATCGGATACGCGTTGTGGTCATATTGTTTTGCGGCGGTATATGCCTTTGTAAATGCCGACGCAACGATACGTGCATTATGGCGCATGATAAGCGGCAAAAAACTGCTTGAATGGACTACATCCGTACAAACCGAAAATTCGGGCGGAGGCGCTCTTTATTCTTGCGTTTCAACGGCGGCGGGTGCCGCAATGCTTTTGTTTGCAAAAAGCGGGATTATGCTGATCACGGCAGCGTCGTTCTTTGCATATCCTCTTGCAGCAACACTGCTGTCTGAAAAAATCGGTTATAAAAAAAGCGGATTCACCGAAAACGACAAAAAAATTCTGGCAGCGGACGCAGCCGAAATGTGGCGTTTTTTTGAAAACCGTGTCAACGATTCCACCTCAAACTTACCGCCCGACAATATACAGTATTCACCCGAGATGCGCACGGCAATGCGCACATCGCCCACGAACATCGGGTTTTATCTTGTTTCGGTCATTGCGGCAAGAGACCTGGGTCTTATTGACACAAGCACTTTGGCAAAGCGTGTTATAAAATGTTTGAGCAGTGTATCCGAACTGAAAAAATATAAAGGTTGTCTGTATAACTGGTATGATCTGCGAAATCTGCTGCCGCTTGATAATTATGTTTCATCGGTCGACTGCGGCAATATGCTTTGCTGTCTTATCGCGTTGCGTGCGGGACTGTATGAATATCTCGGTGAATGCGACGAACTTATGGCGGCAATAGACTTGTGCACGGCAGAGATTCAAAAAACAGACCTTGCGATATTTTATAATCAAAAACGCGGATTGTTTTCGCTTGGAATAAACGTAGAAAACGGTGAAAAAGACTCGGTATGTTACGATCTTTATATGAGTGAATTCAGGCTGACGGCGTATGCCGCGGTCGCGTTGGGATATGCCGACAAACGCTCCTGGCGCGCATTGGGACGTACATGCACCTCACATAAAGGATATATAGGAATGCTCAGTTGGTCAGGCACCGCGTTTGAATATTTTTTGCCGTCGCTGTTTTTGCCTGAATATAAAAACTCGTTTTTGATAGAATCGCTTGAATTTGCATATATGATGCAAAACGAAAAACAAAAAAACGGCATGACCGGCATATCCGAAAGCGGATATTATGCCTTTGACTCGGCAATGAACTATGCCTATCGCGCACACGGCGTACCGCAGTTGGCTCTATGCAAATACGATACCGACATGTCGGTATACTCGCCATATTCGGCATACCTTATGCTTTGCCGCAAAGACAGAGAGATAATAAATGCATTAAACGCTTACCGCGATGCCGGAATGCAAGGCGAATACGGGCTGTATGAGGCAAATGATTTTGCCGTCGAAAAATCCGGCGGACTGATAGTGCGCAGTTTTATGGCGCACCATATCGGCATGAGCATTGTCGCATGTGCCAACGTATGTTTAGATGATATTTTTATAGCAAGGTTTACATCGGATCACCGCATTGCCGCGGCACTCGAACTTTTAAAAGAACGCGTTCCCGACGGTGTGATTCTTTATAAAAACAACGGCGCGGCAAGCAAGGTTCCCCATGAGATGACGGCCCAACGCGTTGTCCCTACGGGAAACTTTTCGCTGTCGGAACCCGAATTTGCGTTGTTGTGCGGAAACGGAGTCTCGGCAGTATGCGATTCATCGGGGCATATAATGATGAATTTCGGCGGCAATATGCTGAATGTATGTGATTTTGATAAATATTCGCTTTTACCGTCTGTTATAATAAGGTTTTCATGTGACGGCGAACACTATGGTTGCACACAGTTGCACGGTGACGGACGATACAGCGGTGAATACGGTATGAGATATGCCTCGCAGATAAACTCATCATCGGCTTTTACGGGCAAAACCGTGATACGCACGGGACGCTCAAGGCCGGGATTCTTTTTTGAAACCTCTGCCGACAACCGCAAAAAATACGCTGTGACGTTTTGCTTTGAACCGAGTATGGACAAAAAGCGCGATTTTGAGTCGCATCCCGCTTATTCAAGGCTGTTTTTAGAAGCAAAATATAACAGCGAACTTAACGCGTTGATATTTACACGGCGCGCCGATAAAGGCGTAAAATGCATCGTCGCGGCGATACGAGACAAGCATATTAAATACAGTTTTACGACATCAAAAGAAGGCCTGTCGGCATACGGCTTAAGCACGCCCGAAGATTTAGACAGAATAATACCCGACGGACGCACCGGCACCTGCATAAATCCTTTATGCTTTATGCAGACCGACGAGATACGCGGTGCCAAGACATGTTTTATAGTCACTGCGGGCGAAAACGAGCAAGCTGCATTGTCAAATCTTGTTGCTTTGCGGCTTGAGGCAAAAT
The DNA here is from genome assembly GCA_964402515.1 of uncultured Ruminococcus sp. GTDB lineage: Bacteria > Bacillota > Clostridia > Oscillospirales > CAG-382 > Coliplasma. The sequence continues at coordinate 19,859 of CAYOCM010000001.1, forward strand.
GCTCGGCTGTCAATGAACCGACATCGGATATTCTTTCGCTATGCCTGCGCAAATGCTGTATGAAACGACAGATAACCGTTTACGACGATATACCGCAATGTGACATTTCGGCTTTGTGGCGACACGGCATAAGCGGAGACAGATGCCTGATAGTACTTGATGCCTCACCGCGCTCGGATGCGGCACTTGACGCGTGGATATCCGCATACGCAACTCTGGCACACGGTTTTATACGCGCCGAGATGGCGATATGCATACAAGAAAACGACAACTATAACAGACCGCTTGAAAAATATATACGCAGGCTGTGCAATGCCAAAGGTCTGGCAGGACATTTGGGAAATTCGGGCGGAATAGTGATTTTGCACGGCCGCCACGACGAACTTAAGCCGCTTGCCGACATATATGCCGACCTATCAAAACTGACACTGCCGCATTCGGATTGGATATATACAGACGGATTGCCGACCGTGCGATGTTTTGCCGGTGAAAAAACAATATATGACGGTGACAAGAATACGGTGTTGCCAACTGCCGAAGGCGGTTTTATTCAAGGCGCGTATATCATTGACACATCATTACCTCCCCCGTTGCCGCGCACATTTGTTATGGCGAACAAAAACGGTTTCGGTGCCGTAATTACGCACGCGTCGCTCGGTTGTTCGTTTGACGGAAATGCGCGTGAAAGCCGTATTACTTTTGCCGCGTCGGATCCGTTTTGTCTGCAAAGCGGCGAAAGGATATTGTGCCGCATAGCAAGCACGGTATACGATCTGTGCTCATGCGCAGACACGGTTATTTATTACGCGGGGCACGCCGAATACAAAGGCAAAATATTCGGATATTCATATACGGTAACAACTTTAATACACCCGCAAATCAACGCAAAAATAACCGACGTCTGCTTTGACGATACCAACAGGTTTGATCTTGCGCTGTATATCAGGCCGTGTTCGCCCGACGGAATAGATCAAAACACGCATATTGCCGCAAAAAGAGCGTCAATCGCAGGCACCGAAGGAATTATTTTTAAAAACATTCCGCAAAGACACGCAATGCACGATTTTTATGCGGGCGGCGAAAGTTGCAACGTAATGACAGACCTTGCCGAATTTATCATAGGACAAAAAGGCGGCGACGACTGCATTTTGTTAAAACGCACAGGCGGCGGCAGGTTTATTATTTCATGCTGTGAAGCAGCCGATATAAACCGTTTGCGCAAAACCGACATAAGTATTCTGTGTGATGAGGCCGATAAAGCGGCAAGAAATTTTATACCAGCCGCAGATGCAAAACTGCCTTCGCAAAGCCTTGAGGCTTTGCTGAAACTGTTGCCTATACAGGTAGGCGTGTGCAGACTGCAAGCGCGCACTTCGTTTTGGCAATCCGGCGGAGCATTCGGCTTTAGAGATCAGTTGCAAGATTGCATGATGTTGGTCTATTCGGTGCCGGAAACAGTTAAAAATCACATACTGAATGCCGCCGCTCATCAATATACCGAGGGAGATGTGATGCATTGGTGGCACGAAGGCATAGGCGGCGTGCGCACAAAATGCTCTGACGATATGCTTTGGTTGCCTATTGCAGTATCGGAATATATACGCATAACGGATGACAGCGAAATATTGAATGTTCAAGTGCCGTTTGTTGTTTCGGAGCCTCTCGCGGATGTAGACGAAAGATATGAAACACCCGAGATATCCGCATACACCGCAACGCTGAGAGAACACTGCATAAAAGCGCTGTGCGTTACAAAAACAGGTCCAAACGGACTTGCGCTTATGGGATCTTGCGATTGGAACGACGCTTTTTCGGAGATGCGCGGCGAAAGCATGCTGACGACGTTTATATATATAACCGCCGCAAAAATGTTTTTGCCGTATGCCGCAGAAAAAACGGATATTATATTTTCGATCGCCGAGAAGATGATGCAGAACGCCGAAAAACATTATGTTAACGACAGATATATACGCGCGATAGCGGATGACGGTACGGTATACGGTGACGGCAACAGCGATGAATGCGCAACAGATGCCGCCGTACAGGCATTTGCCGTCTTTGCGGGAGCAAGTCACTGCGCACAGGCCGTAAAGACCGCGTTTGATGTTTTGTGCGACAAAGAAGCACGCATAATTAAGTTGTTTCGGCCGCCGTTTGACAAAGGCAATACCCCTGCCGGCGTTATAAGAAAATATCCGCCCGGTATAAGAGAAAACGGCGGACAGTATACGCACGCGGCGGTATGGCTTGCAATGGCGGCGTTCGCCACGGGACATATCGAAATAGGAGCCTCAGTAACCTCAATGCTTGACCCGATCGCAAAAAATATGACATACGAGGGCATGAAAATATACAAAGGCGATCCGTATGTGCTTGCAGCGGATATATATTCGGCGCAAAACGCCATAGGCAGAGCCGGTTGGAGCTGGTACACGGGCTCGGCAGGTTGGTATTATAAATTGCTGTTTGAATATTTTATGGGCATAAGGTTTTGCGGCAGCAGCATATCGGTATATCCTTGCTGTGTTTATACCTGCACCGTCAGGCGCGGCAATTGCACGCTTGATATAACCGCGGTCGATGATGATACCTTGCCGGAATTTGACGGCAAGCAAACTGCTTTTCCGCTTTTTATGCCGGACGGTAAACACACTTTAAAGGTATCGGTGCATAAAAAAATCGGCTGAGCTATGCTCAGCCGAAATCTGTTTTATTATTCTGTAACTTTTGCAACAGAAGTAATGTGAGTGTTAACACCCTTGTACCAATAAAGGAAGCCTTCGATATCAACTTTGTCGCCTTCAGCAAGGTCGGCAAATGCTTTGTAAGTATCGGTTTCGGGGCTCATAAGGTAACTTTCAACGCAGAAATCATAGTCATTTTCGCCGTAAGTAACGGTGACATAGATGTCGTCGCCCGGTTCGCCGTTCTTGTATGTAACCGATTTGATAGTCACACCTTTGAACGAAACGAACTGATTTTGGTGTTTGATAAGATCGTCGGTGCCGAGCAGCGAGGTAATGTCGGTTGCTTCTGCAACATAAGTTTTGCCGTCATCGACAAATTCAAAGGTTGCATCCATAACTTCGACTTCGCCTTCCCATTCACCCTTGACACCGGTAACCTTGATCTTGGTGCCTTTGGTCAGTTTAGCTGCATCTTCCTGCGAGCAAGCCATCTCATAGAGGAAATAAGCACCGTCATGATCTTGAGTATAAACGGTGATAACACCCTGGCCGTCTTTTTCCCACCAGCTCTGAGTAGCCTGAACATAAGTCTCGATAACGACATCGCCGTTGAGTTCTGCGGCAACAAATTGCTCATAGGTCATAACGCCTTCGCTCTTTGCGTCGGTGTCGTCGGATGAGGTGTCGGCAACGGAAGAATCATCGGTATTTGACGAATCTTCGACAACGGACGAAGCGTCGGCATCGGACGATGTATCGCCGTTGGATGATGTGTCGTCTGCGGGCTGGCAAGCAACAAGCGCAAGCGCGAGAACGGCAGCAAAAAGGATAACAAGTATCTTTTTCATTTTTAAAAACTCCTTTTGTTTTGTTTTCTGCGGTGTATTATACCTTATTTTCAAGATAAGGTCAAGGTCTTTTTTGCCTTATCTTTTTTGACAATGCAAATATAATTATGGCAATCCAAACAAAAGCAAGCACAGAAAGCAGCAATATCGACTCCAAAGGCAAAGCGCCGAATACGATACTGTGTTCGAGTTTATACTGAGAAACAGTGCTTTCAAAAGTTTCGGTGATGAACTCATCGTCTACGTTCTTTTTACGTTTGACATTTTTAACAACTGTCTCGATAAGTGCGCCCGCCGCGCTGCGCAACGACGCCGAACCGTTAAACACGGGCGTGATAAAGGTATTGTCTAAATTGTCAAGCAAAAGCTTTGATGCGTCTATCTTAATGCTGTAATACATATCGTTATCTTCGCCCGAACGCGAAAGATAATCGATATATTCGGCAGAATTTTGCGCTTTTGTCGTTACGGGCACATACCCCTCTGTTGAAGCATAGTCGATCTGCACGTCGTTTGTAAGCAGATATTGCACAAACAGCCACGACGCCATGACCTCATCGGTATCTTCTTTATTGAATATACACACCGACGGTCCCTGAGATATCATCTGCGGATTTGAAACATCATATTGAGGAATGCTCATTACGACCATTTCAAAATCGGTCATATCATCTTCGGGGATATCGATATTGGGTGCATCGGTGCCCATCCAAGTTGCGCCGGCGGTGGAATCTATTGCAAATATGCACTGACCGGCATTGATATAGTTGCCGGGATAACCTGAAAATTTAAATGTCGAAAAACTGCCGTTTTCGGTCGCATCGGCAATTCCGAGCAATAAAGCGCGAGTTTTATCGTTAAACAGCAATATATCGCCGTCATCGGTAGAATAGCCTATACCGCTCTGCTTTGCTATCTGTATCATCATGTTGTCGGTCGACTTATATATAAACGGCAACATAACATCTCCGCCGGTAAGTTTATATGTACCGTCGTCGTTTTTTTCGGCGGCTTTTGCCGAAACCTCAAAGACAAAATCCCAAGTCAGTGTTTCGGGCAAAGTATAGCCTAATTTTTCGACAAGAGTTTTGTTGACATAGCAAGCCTCGGTCGAACGCATAAACGGCAGACAATAATATTTGCCGTCGATGACGCATTCGGACAAAAACTGCCCTACTATCTCATCTGCGGTCGGTGCGTCAAAACCGACCTTGCTGCCGCCCATGCCGTATTCGGAATCGTAAATAAGCTCATCAAGCGGTACCACAAGGTTTGTGCCCGTAAGATATGTTGCTATATGGTCGGGATAAGTTATGCAGACGTTGGGTGTGCTTTTTGTCGGAATATTGGTGATGACATCACTGTATATATCTTTATAATCGCTGTAAAGTTTTAAATTTACGGTGATGTTGGGGTATATACGCTGAAAATCACTTACGGTTTTTTTATATATCTCCTGCTGGCGCTTGTTGTTGTCGTTTTTTGCCCAAAATGTTATCTCATATTCGCGAGTGGCGTCGAACGAATCGGGCATGACAAATTCAGGCAGGTCGCCTTCGCCGGCTATGCCCGCATTATCTGCGGTCTTGCCGTGGCATGACGAAAATGACAAAACGCAAAACATCAGCGCAAACATAAACGCAAATATTTTTTTCATCCCTTGGTACCTCCTCGCGAAACGCCCTGCATTATCTGATCGCGAAAAACAAGAAACAGAATAATGAGCGGCAACGACACGGCAACGACAGCCGCCATCATTGCGGGAATATCCTGTCTGCCGAAACCGTTTTCACGTATATACTGTATGCCGTTTGAAACAAGATAATAATTTGGGTCATCGGTTATCAATCTGGGCCAAACATAAGAATTCCAGCACTCTATTACTTTTAATATAACAACCGTGACTATGGTCGGGCGACTGACGGGAATCATTACCTTAAAGAGATATTTAAGGTCGGATGTGCCGTCGACCTTTGCCGCATAATACAGTTCGTCTGGTATCTGCGCAAAATTTTCTTTTAAAAGATAGATATAAAATACCGATGTCACCGAAGGCAATATCAATCCCGTAAAAGTATTACGCAAGTCAAGATTGCTGACCGTAACGAAATTGGTTATGATGACAAGCTCGTTGGGGATCATCATCAAGGCCAAAAACAACGTAAACAAAACGTCTTTGCCTTTGAAATCAAGACGGGCAAACGCATACGCGGCAAGCACCGTGACAATAAGCATAATTGCCGTCGTAATAACGGTAAATATCAGCGTGTTGACAAAATATCCGCCGAGATCCACCGCGGTAAACGCTTTGATATAATTATCAAACGTAGGCGCGAGAGTAAACAACTGCGGTATTTTTTCGCTGTTATAGGCGCTGTATTGCTTTACGGAGGTCAAAAGCATCCAATAAAACGGAAAAAGCACTATTATCGCCCAAACGGCGAGCATTATATATGTAAATGTCTTTAAAACGTTTGAGCGTATACGGGCAGAACGTTTTATGACATCGTAATCTGTGATACCGTTCATATTACACTCCCCCTTAAAATTAATAATGCACACGCTTTTTGCCGATCATAAGATTGATGACCGTTATGGTAAGAACTATTAAAAACAATATTATAGCCGCCGCCGAAGCATATGACGGCGAGCCGCCGGTCTCGCCGTAAAGCATATCATAGATATAACCGACTATGGTATTCATACCGGCAGAATTAAGGTCGGTGCCGAACAAAGCAACGGCATCGCTGTATGCTTTAAACGCGCCTATAAATCCTGTTATGACGAGATAGAAAATCATCGGCGATATCATAGGCAGGGTTATGCGGGTAAACATGCGCGCTCTCGACGTGCCGTCCACCCGCGCCGCGTTATAATAATCCTGATTGACAGATGCCAAAGCGCTTGTCAGTATCAGTATCTTAAAGGGCAAAACTATCCATATCGTATAAAGACACATTACCGTCATTTTTGCCCAATAAGGCCCATCGATAAAATCTATGCCTTCGGCACCGAAAATCGAGATAAACGAGTTTATCAGTCCGTCGGTGTATTCTGTCTTGTCAAACAGTATCATAAATACCAGACCTACGGCAAGCGTGTTGGTAACATACGGCAAAAAATATACCGTCTGAAAAGCTTTTTTTAGGCGCGTGATCGACGAAAGTCCGAGCGATATGAGCAATGCCAAACCGGTTGAAACCGGAACTGTTATCGCAACAAGAATAAAAGTGTTTTTAAGCGCCTGCAAAAACAGTTCGTCGTGCAGCACGTATGAATAATTATATAAACCTATGCCAAAATATGTTTGCGAGGTCATGCTGAACCCCTCTTCAAACGAGTATATCAAAACGTCGACGAGAGGGTAAACCATAAACACGCCCAAAAACAGCATTGCGGGCAAAAGATAGAGCCACGCTTTTGATAACTTTTTTCTTTCCATAGCGTCAGACCTCAAACTTTATGCGTTCTTCCGTAACGGAATCAAACAGATAAACTTTTACGGGTTTTAATGCAAAATGCGCCTCGGGTGTCGTTACAAGTTGTACGTCTTCGGCACTGATTATAGACCTGACGGCAGTTCCCAAAAGTTCGGGATGTTTTGAAACTACCGTAACATCTCTGCCCATGACCTCTATTTTTTGCAACTCGCATGTAAACGCACCGTCTTTATCGGGCACAAATCCCTCGGGGCGAATGCCTATGTATACATCGCCGTCGCGAACATTTTTAACATTCATAACCGGGGTATCGCCTATTATAAGTTTGCCGTCCTCTGTCCTGCCTTTAAATACGTTGATTGGCGGAGTGCCGAGGAATTTGGCAACAAACAAGTTGGCGGGATCGTCGTACACCTGTTGCGGAGAGCCGATCTGATTGACTGTGCCGTCGCGCATAACGACTATCATGTCGGATATGCTCATGGCTTCTTCTTGGTCGTGAGTGACAAACACGGTGGTTATACCGGTTTCGCGCTGAATGCGGCGTATCTCTTCGCGTGTTTGCAATCTCAGTCTTGCGTCGAGGTTTGACAAAGGTTCGTCAAGCAAAAGCACCTTGGGCAGTTTGACAAGCGCACGCGCGATGGCAACACGCTGTTGCTGACCGCCGGACATTTCGGCAGGTTTACGGTCAAGCAAGCCGTCTATTTGAACGAGTTTTGCGGCCTGTTTTGCTCTGTTGACCATTTCGATTTTAGACAGTTTGTCTTTGCCGCGTAAGTTCTGAAGCGGAAACATTATGTTTTGCAAAACATTAAGGTGAGGATAAAGCGCATAGTTTTGAAACACCATGCCGACACCGCGGTTTTCGGGAGGCAAGTCGGTAACGTCGTCGTCGCCGAAAAATATGCGTCCCGACGTGGGTTTTAAAAGTCCGCAGATAAGATTGAGCGTAGTGCTCTTACCGCAACCCGAAGGTCCGAGCAGACCTATAAGCGTGCCGTCGGGTATCTCAAAATCAAAGTTGTTGACGGCTGTGACATCTTTTGCGTTTTTGCCTTTGCCCGGAAATTGCTTTGTCAAATTTTGCAGTATAACTTTCATGGCAACATACCTACCCTTTTGTGCTTATATTTACAGTATACATTATAGCAAACCGCGAGTTTAAAGTCAATATTTTGATATAATTTGCAAGCGTGTCATATCGCACAAAATACTATTGCAAAAAAAGGCGGATAATGGTATAATCGGGCATAAAGTTATTTTTATCTTTAACGATAATAACAAATCTCGCAAAGGCGGCGATCTTTTTTGTCAAACAATTATAAATCATTGCAGAAAACCAAAAACATCACGACGGCAGTGTTGCTTATTCTGTGCCTTATGCTCAGCATAGTGCTGCTTTATATAATCCAATCCGAACTCGACGGAGACGAGATATACTCGGGCGAATATAAAGTTCGTATAACAGAGATATGCTCGTCGAACAATTCAATCGATTATGACAAAAACGGCGATTTCAGCGATTATATAGAGCTTTATAACTACGGCGAAACGTTTAATCTCAAAGATTTTGCGCTTACGATAAGCACAAAACGCAAAGGACAGTATACGTTCGGCGACACTATCTTTGAATCGGGCACATATATGGTGCTGTGGCTTAACGGTGACGATGTGCCGTTTAAATTGGCGGCAAGCGGCGGCGAAACGGTATCGCTGCTTTCTCCCGACACAAAAACCGTATGTTCGGCAACAACAGAATCGCTCGAACCCGATCAGGTCATGCTGTGGTCCGAAAACGGCTATACCCTGTCGTTTGAAGCGTCTCCCGGATTCGCAAACACCGCAGAGGGCGTAGAACTGTTTCGCAAGGGCACTCCGATGGCGCAGGATAAAATAGTCATCAACGAACTTTTTATTGCCAACAAATCGGCAATGCCCGACTTTGACGGCGAATTTTGCGATATAATAGAGCTTAAAAACATTTCAAACGAGGCAATATCGCTTGGCGATTGGTATATATCCGATTCGTTTGACCGCAAAAGCCGAGTAAAGTTGCCCGATACGGTATTGCAGCCCGGCGAAATCAAACTGATATATGCATCGGGCAAAGACACGGTTACAGACAGCGGCGAGTTTCACACCGATTTCAGAATATCACTCGGCGAAACGGTATATTTGTTTTATCAAAACACTTATGCAGAACTCGAGACTGCTGAATGTGACGCAAATTATTCGCTGTCGCGTGACGGCAGCGGCAAATATACGGTGATGATTGCCACGCCCGGATTTGAAAACACCGATGAAGGATACGACGCTTTTTGCACGTCAAGGCTTGACAACGAGTCCTCTATCGTTATAAGCGAATTGCTTTTAAAGGCAGACTTGACATCCTACGGCGGAGCGCTGCGCGACGTTGTCGAGTTGCACAACACCACGGGCACCGCAATATCGTTAAAGGGTTGGTATATTTCGGACGATCCCGACGAGCCGTATAAATACGCATTTTCGGATGTTACGGTCGATGCGGGCGGATATTATTTGATATATTGCGAAAACAGTGCAAAAGGCAGCTCAACCGGATTTGCGCTTTCATCCGACGAATACGTATATCTTACAACTCCCGAACACAAGCAGACGGCGGCAATACCCTGCGTTTCGGCAGGCCGCGGAAAATCAAGGTCTTTGAGCGACGACGGCAGCTATTATGACGGCGAAATATCGCTCGGATATTCAAATGACGATAACGGCATTGCTCTTTACGCCAAATCGGTCAGGCCGCAGACGGTAGAAATAAGCGAAGCTGTATCACTGAATTCAAAATATCTCGCGGGGCCTTATGGCACTTATAACGATTTTTGCGAGCTGCACAACTTAACCGATCACGATATCACGCTTGACGGTTGGTATCTGTCGGATAACCCCAAAAAGCCCAAAAAAGCAAGCCTTGACGGCATAACGATTAAAGCAGGCGAATATCTGTGCATTATTCTGTCAAAGAACGGGCTTAACATCAAATCCGGATATAACTCGGTAGCGCTTTCGCTTTCATACGAAGGTGAAACTCTTTGTCTGTCAAACGGCGATGTTATAGTCGATTGCATGGCAATGCCGATGCTTGCCGAAAACACGTCATACGGCAGGCCCGCCGGCAAAGACGGTTTTGATATACTTGCCGAGCCTACGCCCGATAAGAGCAATTCCGACGCTTCGTTAAAGACCACCCCCACCCCGACGGCTTCGATAGAGCAAGGTGTTTATGACGGCTCAAAAACGCTTTATCTCGAGCTTTTGGGCGAAGGCAAGATATACTATACACTCGATTGCACCGAGCCGACGACAAATTCGACACCTTATACCGCGCCGATCGAAATAAGCAAGACCACTATAATACGCTGTATAGCGGTCGCGGAGGGATGCAAAGCAAGCGAAATCAAAAGCCTGTCGTATATAGTCGGTGAAGGCGATACGCTTGAGGCTGTTTCGCTTGTGTGCGATCCCGACGATCTGTTTGATTATTACACGGGCATATACGCAACCGGTCCCAATGCCAGTTCGACATATCCTTATGTCGGCGCAAATTATTGGAAACGTTGGGAACGTTACTGCACGGTCAGCTTTTTCGGCAACGACCTGACTTTTTCGGAAAACGCCGGACTCAGAATATTCGGCGGTTGGTCGCGAGCCGAAAACAAAAAATCGCTTGCGGTATTTTTCAGAGCAAAATACGGTTGCAGTTCGTTAAACGTTCAATTGTTTGAAGATTCTGACCTTTGCTGCTATGAATCGTTTATTTTGCGCAATACGGGACAGGATGTCGGCAGATGTTGGATGCGTGACGCTTTATTAACCAAGATCGCCGGCAAATATCTAAGCCTTGATTATCAAAACAACCGACCCGTAGTATTGTATTTGAACGGAGAATTTTGGGGGCTTTATTATATTCGTGAAAAAGCCAACGAAAATTTTATTGCGGGACATCAAAACACCACCGCAGACAGCGTTCAACTGACAAACGGCAACGGCAACTCAAACAGCGAATACAAAGCATTGATAGCTTATGTAAAAAGCCACGACCTTTCGGTTAGGGAATATTATGACTATGTTTGTTCGCAGGTAGATATAGACAATTATATCGACTATATAATTGCCGAAATGATCATAGCAAATACCGACAACGGCAACATTAAGTTTTATAAAATAGACGGTGGCAAATGGAGATGGATAATATACGACGTGGACCAATCGACATACAGCCCCGACTATAACACCGTAAAAGAGCATTTAAACCCCAACGGCACCGGCGCGGCGGATATGTTTTCAACAGCACTGATAAACGGACTGCTGAATAACAAAGAGTTTCGAGACAAGTTTTTGACGCGGTTTGCTTATCAGCTGAATGAGGTATGGACACCCGAGAGAATGAACGCAGAGATAGATCGCTATTATTCTCTTATTAAAGATGCCCTGCCGAAAGAAAGCGCCAAATGGGGCAGATCGATAAAGTATATCGATACAAACATTAATCGCCTGCGCACGTTTTTTAACGAGCGCAATAAAAAAATCGTGCCTATGATACAAGCACAATTCGGTCTTTCGGACAGCGAAATGCTGTCATACGGCTTTAATACGGAGGGCTGAGATGGCAGACAGACGCGAAGAAAAATATTTAATAGGCTACGAAGATTTTGTGCGTATCGGTTCAAAAGCAAAAACGCTGATGCACATCGATCCCAACGGTGTCGACGGCAGATATTCTATCTGCTCGATATATTATGACGATGTTTATAACACGGCACTGTATGAAAAAGAAGACGGCAATGCCGTGCATACAAAGTTTCGCATACGCACATACGGCGGAGATCTCGGTTTCATCAAGCTTGAGCGCAAAACAAAAAAAGGCATTATAACGTCAAAACTTGCGTCTGCGATATCGGAAAACGAGCTTGATATATTGCTTTCGGGCGGCAGAGCCGCGGACGATTGGCAATGTTACAATCTGTCAACCGAGATGATATCGCGAGGATTAAAACCGATATGTGCAATCAGGTATGATAGGATCGCATATTTATACGAACCTCTCAACATCAGGCTGACATTTGATATGAATATCGACAGATTGCCGCCGGACAAGATATCGTTGGCAGGCGATAATACGCGGGCGATACCCGCCCTGCCGCGCGGCGAGATAGTCATGGAGATCAAATACGACACTGCCTGCCCTTCGTTTGTGCGCAAGATATGCGCTAATTCGGGCCAACAAATATCGGTTTCAAAATATGCGCTGTGCAGAAACGCGCAAATATACTAAATATTTAATTAAAGAGGCACAAAATGAGTTTTACGGACATGATCAAAAAAAGCGTCCTTGAGGGATTTTCGGCAGACGTTTCGCTGTCTGATATACTTATCTCTCTGGGCATTGCGTTTATAACGGGCTTGTTTATACTGTTGATATACCGCCTTACGACGCGCTCTGTCGGGCGCAGCCGTTCATTTGAGGTCACACTGCTTATGATGACGCCTATCAGCGCCATGATAGTTTTGACTATCACGTCAAACCTTGCGCTTTCGCTCGGCATGGTCGGCGCACTGAGCATAATCAGGTTTCGCACGGCAATAAAAGAGCCGTCCGACACCGCATTTATGTTTTGGGCAGTTGCCGCAGGCATAACGGCAGGCGCGCATTTTTACAGCATCGCGTTGGTCGGCAGTTTGTTTATAGGCGCACTTACGTTTATTATTATGAAATTGACCGCGATTTCGTCAAGACCTTATCTGCTGATAATAAAGGCAAGCGACAAGCAGGCGTTTGACGACACCGAAAATCTGTTTGAACGTCACCATATCAAAAACAGACTTGCATCACTTACCACAAGCGGTGATCTCGACGAAGCGATATATGAGGTCGCGATCTCATCTTCGGCACGCAAGCTGATAAACGCAATAGAAAGTATCGACAACGTTGTTTCGGCATCAATAGTCGATTGCAGGAACTGATAAACAAAAAAACAAGGGTTGCCCGGCGGCAACCCTTGTTTTATTTTTTTCCGAAAAGTGACGGCAGAAATCCGCTTTGCTTTAAATGCTCTTTTGTTATCCTGTCAATATCGTGATCGGCAAGGCGGTATTTTTTTATATCCGACTGACTGACCGATGTCAGTTTTGATACCTCATCGCATATTAATTCGAGAGCGCTTTTTGCTTTGGCGGCAAGATATCGCGCATTCGGCGTTGCAACGGTAAATACGCACATATCAAGCATTGCAAGCAAAACATATTCCGCCGCCTTTTGCTTATAATGCAAAAACTGTTTTGAGTCGCAAACGGGTTCGGGCACGTTTTGTCTTGCCGGGATCTCAACAGAGTCTGCGGACAAACGGTGCTTTTTTGCATAAGCGGCACGTTTTTTTAATTCTTTTTGATAAGCGGCATCTATAAGCATATTTTGTTCAAAATAATATTCGGAAACCGAAACGCTGTAAAATGCTTTATCGCTGATGTCAAAAAAGTCGGGTTCGTTTTTGCCGTCAAGCGCCGTAAGCGTATAATAATATACCGCGTATAACGCGCCCTCTCTGCCATGACATACCGTATTGCATTCAAAATCAAAACGGCACTTTATAAACGGCGCGATATCTCGGCACACATCAAGTTCGAGAGCCTTGGCAAGCGCGCCTTTCGCGTCATGTGCAGACAGCAACCGTGCCGTATCGACCGCCGCGGAAACGGTAATAAACTGTCGGGATTCGGCCACCGTGTTTATTGCCGCCGATTTTGACAAAACGGTTTCGATCTCGCAAAGGTCATACTCGCCGTTTATCAGCAACGGTAAGGTATAATTAATAACTTTAAACAGTGCCTTGTCGCAAACGGTGTCGATATTTTCGGCAAATTCGGGATAAGCGGCGATAAAGTCGGAATATATGCGATACGCCTCAATACAGGCGAACGCCGTCTGTTTGCGATAGCATGCATTGATAGATTTAACCGACAGCGAGCCTATCTTTTTCAGCATAGCCTTTGAGTTATCGCCGACGATAGTCATAAGGCGCGTACCGACGGCGGCAATGTGTGTGACATCTTCGCCGAAAACCGCTGTCAATGTTCCGTCGATATATTGATGCAATGCTTTATCGTCAAAAAATCGCTTTGCATATATATCAAACAGCCCGGCATTGCCGGATTCAATCGCGGTCATTATGCGATAGACACCTTTTTGCGCATCTTTTATATAGATATCAAAAACGGCGGCATCAAACAGCGCGCGGCATTCATCGTCGTATAAAGCGTCATACTTTGCCGCAATTGCCGAAATGTACGCTGATGCGGCGGCACTGCGGCCCGAGAGAAACGTCTTAAAAACATCAAGCATCTCGGCAAATCCGTTTTGTTTAAGCGTCGGCAGAATATGAGTCAGCACCTCGATATTTTTTGCAAGTTTGCGTCCCGAACACGGCACCGCAAGGTCGGCAAACAATTCGGCGTTTATGCTCGAATCGTTATCGGCGATAAACAGCCGTTTATATACCTCTGCCGCGGCGGTAGCATATTTGCCTTTTGTTACCGATTTTAACGCATTGCGTATGCGCAACTTATTTACCTCGACCTCGTCGGCGGCGATACTGTCAAAAAACGCTATTATCTGTTTGCCGGCCACGCCCGCCTCAAGCATTGCGTCAAGTGCCCTTATAATAAGCGCACGGCAGGGCAAAGTCTCGTCTTTATATGCTCCGAACAACTTCGGCAGTATATCGGACGGCGGCTCGGCTTTAAGCTCTGCATATTGCATAAGCAATGCGAGCATGGTAAGTTTTTCGTGCTCGGTCAAAACACTTTTTACGGTTAAAAAAGTGCGTAACACAACACCGACCTGTTTGATATCGCCCATAACATCCGACATGCTTTGTTCGTTATCTATACATCCGAAACATTTGACAAGGTCAAAAAAGCGTGCGCTGTCAAACTCGGCGTATTCATCAACCGACGATGACACACGGTATGAAAACTCGGCAAAATAATGCCTTGCACGCTCATTTGAATAAAGCGAACAAAGATAATCCAGCATGTGCTCTACGGCATAATAAGCGTCTATGTCGTTGACATAGTTTGCGTCTTTTGTCAAAAGGACAGCATTGCACACTCCCTCGGGCATAGTAAATCCCTCAAGAGCGCGCATCTTAAGCATGCAACCTTTAAACGTGTCGCCGGGCATATATCCGACGGCAAATGTTATGCGCCGTCTGACATATGCCGGCAAAACAGCGGTGAGCTTGTTAAAATATTCAAGCAACACGGCACCAAACACGCCGTGCGCACGCGACGTTATATGCGACGCGGGATATACGGCGTATATATCTTCGCCCTTTTTGGATGTAAGCAACATATAGAGCAAGCTTTTTACCGTGCGTGCACCGGCAGACGCAAACCAATCGCAAAGATTCGAAACCTGCGAAAGTTCATATACGTATTCGCCGCAATCATTCAAAGCGGTCGCATTTGTGTCGGATATCATATTGTCAAGAGGTGAATGCTCAAAAGCGGACAAAGATACGATTCCGCTGTCGAGCGCCGACATAGCAAAAAGTTCTTCTTCTGCCGAAACAACAAGGCTGTCAATAAGCGTGTCGGATTTTTCACCCGTATAGTCACGCGTTTTAAACGACATATGTGTCAAAACGGTGCTGCCGTCCGACGCAATGCGTTTAAGATATATGTCGTCTTGCTTGTCGCTGTCTATCAGGTCAAGCTGCTGTTTTGTATATTTAAGTTTTAATTTGCCTAATATTTCGGCATCTATAAACTGGCGCGAAAGCGCGCCCGACTTTGCGTATGTGTCGCTGCCGTTGCAACGGTTAAACAACGATAATCTGCCCGGCACAGACGCATAACGATGCAGATACGCCAACAATATCGCCCCCTTATTACATTAAAAATTTAAAAATAATACAATTTATAATATCACACAAAACAAATAAAATCAAGTCACCGAATAAGATGTTAAACGGCAATTAAAATGCTTGAAATACGGCATACATCGTGATATACTGTTTTTAAGAGGTGATTGCATGAGCAAGCATACCGTGCTTTGTTATCTTGAACGCGGCGACAGTTATTTGATGCTGCACCGTACAAAAAAGCGAAATGACATAAACGGCGGCAAATGGATAGGCATAGGCGGTCATTTTGAAAAAAACGAATCGCCCGAAGACTGTTTAAAACGCGAAATGTTTGAAGAAACCGGCTTAACCCCGCTTGAGTGGCGTTATCGAGGCATAATTACGTTTGTTAATACCTCGTATGAGTGCGAGTATATGCATTTGTTTACATGCACAGGATGGCAAGGCAATATGCATTCTTGCGATGAGGGAGAGCTTGAATGGATAAAAAAGATAGACCTTTTGGCTCTGCCGCTATGGCAAGGCGACAGGATATTTTTAAAGCTTTTGGATGACAACATGCCGTTTTTTTCGCTTAAGCTGTGTTATGACGGCGATAAGCTTGTTTCTTATCAGTTAAACGGTATAGATCACACAACAAACAAGGAGGCAAAATAATGACTTTTTCGAGATACTTAGACAGCAAGCGCGCAGAATGCCGCCTGCTGATAAACGAACTCGGCAAAAAATTTGAGTATGCGAGCATTTTGGGAACAGATGTAAACGAGACGTCGTGTGCTATCGACAGACGTTCTTCGAGCGTACGTGACGGCGAAGGCGAATGCGGATTTGTGGTCAGGCTTTATAACGGACAAGCATTTTTTGAATATTCGTTTGACGAACTGTCGGGCGATATAGGTGCGCTTGCAAAAAAAATTGCCGACAGTGCGGTTTGCGACAGTTCTTTAAAAGACCGCATGATAAATTCAGGCGCAATAGACAGCGAAAGCATAACAAAAGATTTTGTGCGTGAATCGGATTTTGACAGATACGACGATAAGCAAGTGCTTGATTTCTGTGCGGGACTGCGTGACGAACTGCTGAAAAAAGACGAACGCATAGTCAACGCTGTTATTTCGATAAGAAAACGCATAGTTTCAAAACTGTTTATTTCAAAAACAAAAGAGCTTTCGCAGATATACGGTTGGGCAAACGGTCATATCGTTTTGGTTTGCCAAGATGACCGCATGGTGCAGACGTATGACAGCATTAATTCAAACATGCTTGCCGATTTGTTTAAAAAAATGCCGATGCAACTTGACAAAAGCGTAGATAAGGCGATACATCTGCTTAAAGCAACACCCATCGAGCCGGGCGTTTACGACGTTATCACCGACAGTTCGATAACCGGACTTATCGCCCACGAAGCGTTCGGACACGGTGTTGAGATGGATCAGTTTGTAAAAGACCGTGCGCTCGCCAAAAACTGTATGGGCGAATATGTCGCCTCCCCTATCTCAAACATGCGTGACGGTGCTGCGGCAACACTTAGCGCGGCGTCATACTTTTTTGACGACGACGGCGTTATTGCGTGCGACACGCAGATAATAAAAGACGGTATTCTCGTTGAGGGACTTTCCGACATAGCGTCGGCAACGCAGCTCGGTACCGTACCCACCGGCAACGGCAGGCGTGAATCGTATAAGCGCAAGGCTTATTCACGTATGACAAACACGTTTTTTGAAAAAGGAAACAGCACACTTGAAGAAATGATTTCATCTATCAAACACGGATATATGCTGTTTCAGACAAACAACGGCATGGAAGACCCCAAAAACTGGCAGATTCAATGTACGGCCGAATACGGCATTGAGATAGTCGACGGCAAACTGACAGATCACTATGTTTCGCCCGTGGTCATGAGCGGATTTGTTCCGGACCTTTTAAAATCGATATCTATGGTGTCCGACGGATTTGAGGTCATCGGTTCGGGCTATTGCGGCAAAGGATACAAAGAATGGGTTCCCGTTTCGGATGGCGGCCCCAACCTGAAAGTGAGGGTTAAACTGGGATGAATAATATAAAGTCACTTTTAAACGCAAACAAAGATATCGGCGGATATCGCGTTATACAGACCAAAACGGAATCATACGAACTGTTTTTTGTGCATCGACAATTAGAAACAGTAAGAACGACCGACACCTGTGACACACGTGTTACCGTATATGTAGACCATGACGGCAAAACCGGAGATTCGTCGTTTGCAATATATCGCTCAATGTCTGACAGTGAGATCGCCGAGCACATCTCGGTTGCGGCAGAACGCGCAAAACTTGTTTTTAACGAACCGTATCCACTGCCCGACGGTGACTGTTCAAATAATGAATTGCAATCCAACCTTGCAGACATGCCTATGCAACAGATAGCCGCAAAAGTCGCCGATGCCGTATTTAACGCCAAGGGAGCCGACGGCTGCTCGATAAATGCTACTGAGATATTTGTATACCGCGTCGAGGCACATGTTATAAACAGTCGCGGCATTGACAAAACCGAAATCAAACATCACGCGATGATAGAGGCGATACCCACGTTTACCGACGCAAATCAGTCTGTGGAACTTTATGAAGCTTACAGATTTACCGAATTTGATATCGATGATATTTCAAAAGAAATATCCGAAAAACTGCAAGAGGTCGATATGCGTTGCAAGGCGATAAAACCTCAAACTCCTATCAAGATCAATGTGGTATTAAGGCCGCAGGAGATATCGCAATTGATGGGTGAACTGTCGTATGATCTTGAATACGGCGGAGTATACACACATTCTAATCTGCACAAAAAAGGTGATATTTTGCAAACAGGCGACTGTGACAAAATAACACTGACAAAATGCGGCAGCATCAAAGGCAGTGCGGCATCAAGGTCGTTTGACGATGACGGCATTCCGCTGGGTGAACAGATGTTGATAAAAAACGGCGAGGTCGTGGGATATTGCGGTTCGCATAGGTTTGCGTATTATCTCGGCGAGCCCGAAACCGGCGTGCTTGGCTGCACAAAACTTGAGGCGGGAACGCTTGACGATGCCGAACTTGCAAACGAGCCGTATATCGAATGCGTTTCTATGTCGGGATTGCAGGTGGACCTTTATAACGATTATATCGGCGGCGAGATAAGGCTGGCTTATCTGCACGACGGCGAGACTGTCACACCCGTTACGGCGATAACTATGAGCGGCAAACTGTCGGATGTTTTGTCAGGCATGAGACTTTCGACAAATACGACGGTATCGGGCAGATACAGCGGCCCTCAAAAAATGCTGATGAAAAATATCACGGTAATGTAAAATAAAACAATAACGCTTGCAAAAACAAAAAAGCAATGGCCGTTTAACCGAAATTGAGGTTAAGCGGCCGTTTTTGCCTTTGTCCGCGTATCGGTCAATTCTGCCGCATCATATTTACGCTTGCAAAATGCGCGCGTTTATGTATAATAAACATATAAGGGGTGATTGTATGCAAAATATCGTATATACCGTTGTATTTGACAGCAATGCAAAACATATATTGGTTTGCAAAAACGCCGTTTCCGGCATGCTGTCGTTTGTGTGCGGCATCTGCCGAAACGACGAAATCGCATATGACGCCGCATACAGATCTCTTTATGAAATCGGCGGCATTGTGGGAGACGATATTATATTGAACCCGCTGTTTTCGATTACAGACGGTCAGAGAAACGACTGCATCGACATTTGGTTCGGCAAGCTGCAAGACGATATAGGCATTGTTTGCGCTGATGTGCAACTTGTTTGGTATTCGTTAAACGCCGATTTAAGTGCCGAAACATTTGACGGCGACGGTCTTGCCGAATATATAATAAACCGCGCGAGAAAGGCATTTAACGATGGAACATGCTGACATTTTAGTTGTTTCGGATACGCACGGAGCATATAAAACATTGCATTCTCTTGTCGGTCGGATAAATTGCGATACCGTCATATTCTGCGGTGACGGCATAAGAGAGGCACGCGCCGTGCAAGCAGCATACGGCACAAAACGTTTTTATTGTGTCAAAGGCAACTGTGATCTTGTGTTTAACGAACCTGCCGTAATCACGCCGCAAATATGTCAAAGGCATATCTATATCACGCACGGGTGCGAAGTTCCTCGCAGTGATGCGGGCGAAATGTTGATATACAACGCCGTTAAAAACGGTTACGATACCGTATTTTTCGGACACACGCACAAGGCGGAGTGTATTAAAAAAGGCACGGTCTTTGCATTAAATCCCGGCAGTTTGTGCTATGGCGGAACATATGCCGTAGTAACGATTGACGGCGCGGAAATAGACTTTAAAATTTTAAAAATATAATATATATGCAAAAACGGAGGAATAATATTATGCAGATTACCAACGATGTCAAAAAGATACTTGCCGCTTGCGATCACACGCTTTTAAGCCAAACGGCAACGGCAGAACAGATCACCGCACTCATCGATGATGCGATAACATACGGCACGGCCTCGGTATGTATTCCGCCGGCATTTGTTAAATACGCCGCTCGGTATTCGGCCGGACGCATGTCGATATGCACGGTCATAGGATTTCCCAACGGATACAACACTACCGAAACAAAAGCATTTGAAACCGAAAACGCAATAAAAAACGGTGCCGACGAGATCGACATGGTCATCAACCTCGGCGATGTTACGGCAGGCAAATACGACGCCGTTTTAAACGAGATAAAGACGCTTAAACAAATGTGCGGCGACAAGATTTTAAAGGTTATAATCGAGACATGCCTGCTTACCGACGAGCAAAAAATCAAAATGTGCGAAATCGTCACGCAAAGCGGTGCCGATTTTATAAAAACCAGTACGGGATTTTCAAAAGCAGGTGCAACGACGCACGACATAGAACTTTTTGCCGCACATGTCGGAAAAGATGTAAAGATCAAAGCTGCGGGCGGTATATCGTCGCTTGAAGATGCTAAAAGGTTTATCGAGCTCGGTGCCTCGCGCCTGGGCACCAGCCGCATAGTCAAGATAGTTAAGGAGGAATAAAACACATTGAGATACAAAAGAGCCTTTGTTATAGTACTTGACAGTTTCGGCATAGGCGCGTTGCCGGATGCGGACGAATTCGGAGATGTCGGTGCAAACACCCTGCGCAGCATATACAAATCAAAATATTTTAATGCGCACAATCTGATAGAATGCGGATTCGGCAATATCGAGGGCTGTTCTTATATAGGCAAAGTCACTCACCCCACCGCCGCATACGGCAGAATGCGCGAACGTTCACGCGGTAAGGATACCATAGTCGGTCATTGGGAGATCGCAGGCGTTGTCTCGGCAAGGCCTCAGCCTACATATCCAAACGGTTTTCCCGATGATGTTATCAAAAAGTTTCAAGATGCCATAGGCAGAGAAGTGCTGTGCAACAAACCTTATTCGGGAACCGTGGTGATCTCCGAATTCGGAGACGAGCATGTCAAAACCGGCAAACCGATAGTTTATACATCGGCGGACAGCGTGTTTCAAATAGCGGCACACGAGGATGTTATTCCGCTTGAAACGCTTTATGAATACTGCCGCATAGCGCGCGAACAATTATGCGGCGAACACGCCGTGGGCAGAGTTATAGCGCGCCCGTTCACGGGAGAAAGCGGCAATTACACACGCACGGGCAATCGCCGCGATTATGCTCTCGAACCGAGCGGTGTTACGGCACTTGACGAGATATCGGGTGCGGGACTCGATGTGATATCGGTAGGCAAAATACGCGACATATTTGCGGGCAGAGGCGTTAAAAAACAAGTTAACGCACATAATAACTACGAAAGCATGGCCGGCGCGCTGCAGTGCCTTGCCGATGATTTTAACGGTTTTTGTTTTATCAACCTTGTTGACTTTGATATGAAATACGGTCACCGCAACGATATTGACGGTTATGCGTGCGCCGTGGCGGGTTTTGATGCGTTTTTGCCGAGATTCGTCAAAGAAATGCATAGCGACGACCTGCTGATAGTTACCGCCGATCACGGCTGTGATCCGGGCGACGACAGCACCGACCACACGCGCGAGTATGTTCCGCTTATTATGATAGGCAACGGCATAAAACCCACAGACCTCGGCACTCGCGACGGATTTGCCGATATAGCCGTAACCGTTTGCGATGCCTTGGGCGTTAAAACAAAAATAAGCGGCAAAAATATGCTTTCGGAGGCATGCTGATATGCACAGTTATGACGAACTGATAGAATATGCAAAGCAGGCGATGCAAAATTCATATGCACCATATTCGCATTTTAACGTCGGGGCCGCACTGCTGACGGACGACGGCAAGATATATACAGGCTGCAATATTGAAAACGCGTCTTATACCCCCACCGTATGTGCCGAACGCACTGCATTCTTTAAAGCGATAAGCGAAGGCAAAAGGAATTTTGCGGCAATCGCCGTAGCGGGCGGCAAAGACGGCAATGTCAATTCGGCAGCGGCACCTTGCGGCGTGTGCAGACAAGTGATGGCTGAATTCTGCGACGAAGATTTTGTTGTCTGTATTGCCGATAAAGACGGATATAAAAAATATAAGCTCACCGAACTTTTGCCGATGAGCTTTACCGCAAAAAATATGAAATAACAACTGTCGGCAGATCAAAGGTATTGCTTTAATCTGCCGATATTGTTTTCTTCGACTTCAAGCAGTGTTTTTGCAAGCTCGCGCGATGTGCGCGGCGCGTTGGGATACCTTGCAAGTGCTTTTTGCAAATCAATAACGCCGCGTGTTGAGCCCAATATCATCATTTCGGCGAAATGCGAAGCCGACCTGTCTGCAAGCGACGATATTTTAATCATTGCTTTGGTACGTTTTTGAGCAAACGACGATAAGTCAAGCAAAGACTTTGCGGGCGTAAGCCTTTCGGCGCTGTAATAAATGTTTTTGTATTCTGTCTGCTGCATTCGCAATGTACGCCTGAAATCGCCGTCGTGCGTAAGTTCCGCCACGACCGGTACGGTAAGCAGCCCCATTTGCGCGTTTTTGTGTATTCTCGATAATAATTTGTCTTCATTCATAAATACAAACCTCCGTTGATAATATTATCGCCAAAATCGTCGAAATTATTTGCGCGGCTTGCCGTGCTTATATTGAAAAAAACAAAACAATCTGTTATAATCATTCTTGATATAAATAAAGCAAGGTGAGTGAATAATGAAAGATATCGAACATCAATTGCTTGTAGGCGAACGCGCTTTGTTTATGGGACGCGATCTGCGCGTAACCGACTGTGTTTTTGCCGACGGTGAGTCACCTCTTAAAGAAAGCGGCAATATCGAACTTGCGGGCAGTATGTTTAAATGGAAATATCCGCTGTGGTATTCAAAAAACATCAAGGCACAAAATTGCATATGGTTTGACATGGCTCGCGCGGGCGTATGGTATACAGACGGCATTTCGGTTGTGGACTGTGCGTTTGAAGCACCCAAAAACTTTAGGCGCAGCAAAAATATAACGATAAAAAACACATCGTTTTCAAACGCTGCCGAAACGCTGTGGAGCTGCTGCAATGTCACGCTCGACAACGTGACGGCAAAAGGCGACTATTTTGCAATGAACAGCACCGATATGCATATAGACGGCCTTGTGCTTTACGGTAATTATTCGTTTGACGGAGTCAAAAACGTCGAGATACATTCATCTAAACTTTTGACCAAAGACGCATTTTGGAACAGCGAAAACGTTGTTGTATACGACTCGTTCATCTCGGGCGAATATCTCGGATGGAACGCAAAAAATCTTACGCTTATCAACTGCACGGTCGAAAGTCTGCAGGGAATGTGCTATATAGACAACCTTGTTATGAAAAACTGCAAGCTAATCAACACCTCGCTTGCGTTTGAATATTCATCTGTCGACGCCGACATCACAGGCAAGATAGACAGCGTATTTAATCCCGCATCGGGCATCATTACCGCAGACGAAATAGACAAACTTATAATCGAAAAAGATAAAGTCGACCCTCAAAAAACGCGCATTATTTGCCGCAATAAATGATGAGGTAACAAAAATGTATGATTTTGACAGCATAACCGACAGACATCGTGCCGACGCGGTAAAATGGGCCGTCGGCAAAAACGAACTGCCGATGTGGGTAGCCGACATGGATTTTAAAACCGCGCCCGAAATAATCGACGCGCTTACCGAGCGCGTAAGACACGGTATATTCGGCTATACGGACCTCGGCGACGACTGGTATAACGCATATATCGGTTGGTGGAGCAAGCGCCACGGATATAAAATGCAAAAAGACCGGCTTATATTTTGCACCGGTGTCGTGCCCGCGATATCAAGCATAATACGCAAACTTACCACCCCCAACGAAAAGGTCGTTGTGCTTTCACCGGGCTACGGAATGTTTTTTAACTGCGCGGTCAACAGCGGACGTGTTGTTAACGAGTCGGTATTAAAATATTCAAACGGCGAATATGAGATAGATTTCGACGACCTTGAATCTCGCCTTGCCGACCCGCAAACGTCGATGATGATAATTTGCAATCCGCACAACCCCATAGGCAAGATATGGACGCGTGACGAATTAATGCGTATAGGCTCGCTTTGCAAAAAGCACGGTGTTTTGGTGTTATCCGATGAGATACATTGCGACCTGACGGCTCCCGGCAAAGAATATATTCCTTTTGCCTCGCTGTCGGACGAATTACGCGATATCAGCATCACGTGCATCGCTCCCACAAAGGCGTTTAACCTTGCGGGCATACAGACGGCGGCGGTATCTGTACCCGAACCGTTTTTGTATCACAAGGTATGGCGCGCGCTCAACACCGACGATGTTGCCGAACCCAACGCTTTTGCGACTGTGGCCGCGATAGCGGCATTTACGCAGGGCGAAAAATGGCTTGACGAACTGCGCGAATATATCGACGCAAACAAACGCCGTGCGGTGGATTTTATAAAACAGAATATTCCCGGGATAAAAGTGCAAAAATCCGATGCCACATATCTTTTGTGGCTCGATTGCCGAGAAATATATAACGGCGAACCCGAGATATCAGAGGTCATACGCGCAAAAACAGGTCTGTTTTTGTCGGGCGGCAGTCATTATGGCAAAGGCGGCGAAGGCTTTGCCCGTATGAACGTTGCCTGCCCGAGAGAATTGCTTGACGACGGTCTTATTCGCCTTAAGGCCGCTGTAACCGACATACAAAAAGGCATAATATAAACTTGTCACAAAATGCTTTTTGCTATTGAAAAATGCAAACGGCTGTGATAAAATACAGACAAACAATATGTTTTGGAGGGCATCATGGCAAAAATGAAAATAGCCATAATCGGCTGCGGTACCATCGCCAATAACGCGCATATTCCCGCATATCTTAAAAATCCCGACGTAGAAATCAAATATTTCTGCGACATCATTCTTTCAAAAGCAGAGGCAGCGGTTGAAAAATACGGCTGCGGCATAGCTGTTGAAGATTATCACGAGATACTCACCGACCCCGAGGTTGAGGCAGTATCTGTCTGCACACCCAACCTTATGCACTCGGTAATTTCTATCGATTTTCTCAAAGCGGGCAAAAACGTTTTGTGCGAAAAACCCGCCGCACGCATTTATTCGGAAGCTCTTGCTATGCAACAGGCTCAGCACGAGTCGGGCAAAGTGCTTAACATAGGCGTTGTCAATCGCTTTAACGCAGGTGTCAACAAGCTTCGCTCGATGATTCAAAACGGCGATCTCGGCGAGGTTTATGCCGTATATGTATCGTTCCGCGCTCACCGTTCTATACCCGGTTTGGGCGGCGCATTTACCACCAAGGCTATCGCAGGCGGCGGCGTTCTTATCGACTGGGGCGTACATTATCTCGATATCGTCATGTACTGCATGAACGATCCCAAGCCTCTTACCGTTTCTTCAAAAGCGTTCTCAAAACTCGGCGTCGATATGCCCAACTATGTTTATAACGGCATGTGGGCAGAAGATACCAAAGACGTCAACGGCACTTATGACGTTGACGACTATGTTACCGGCTTTGTTCGCACCGAAGGTCCCACCATCACCTTTAACGGCGCATGGGCACAGAATATCGGCGTATCCGAGACATACATCGATTTTCTCGGCACCAAAGGCGGCGCAAGACTGCAATACGGTTCGGACTTTACTCTTTATACCACCGCTTGCGGCGAGCTTATCGAGTTTAAACCCCGCTTTACCCCCAACGCTCATTTTGAAAACGAGATCAACAGTTTTATACGCTGCATAAAGACCGGCGAAAAACTGCCCTCGCACATCGACACAGTCATCGTCACCGCAAAGATGATGCAGGCTATGTATGATTCGTCAGAGCAAGGCAAAGAAATACAGCTTTAATCCACCCTGTCATAACGCAAAAGGTCTGCCGAACAGGCAGACCTTTTTATGTATTGATAATATTTAATTATGTTGTTGAATTCTTCTCTGTTGTCCACGTTGTACCGTTAAATGTTGCGGTGTAGCCTTTATCCGTGTCGGTATAGGAGAAGGATGTGAATGTTCCATTGGATACATTATATTCAAAATATTTAGGGTCAGTATCATATTTTACATCATTACCTTTTACATTATCAATAGTCATTTTATTGATCTCTTTAGTTGTCGTTTGTGTATTATCGTTTCCGTCAAGTTTGCCGTCGGAAAGATCAAGCGCATATGCTTCTTTATAAAGTGCTGCGGCAACCTGCTGTACGGCAGATGCATTGGCTTTTTCGATAACGTTGCTGAATGTGGGAATCATCACCGCGGCAAGAATAGCAATTACGGCGATGACGATAACGAGCTCTACTATGGTAAAGCCCTTTTTGTTTGTGATTTTTTTCATGAGTCGCTCCTTAAAAAAATGTTTTTTATGTCTGAATTAAATTTTGGACGCGCGCCGACGGTAACCGAGCCGCCCTTCGCACGCCTTTTGACGACCGGTTAAAAACCCGCGGTGCCGCATTTAAAGCACACGTGCCTCGCAAACACGTTTGCAACCCGAACTCAACAAACAGGCTGCGGCTCCGCCGGTAACGCCGCCTAATATACTATTAGGCGTACGTTTATGGTGTGATTATACCCTTTTTATACCGTTTTGTCAAGTAGTTTTACGATAAAAAATGAACTTTTTATGTGTTAAAATGTTTCGGGCACTAACAAAATGTACGCCTAATAGTATATTAGGCGTACAAAAAGACCGTCTTCGCAGACGGTCTTTTTGCGTTATTAAGCGTATTTAACTGTCAGTTATAAACGTCGATGCCTATTGAGGCATAATATTCGCCGAAATCGCGCACCTGTGACTTTATGCATTCATCGGATGTGATAAACTTTGCAAAATTGTCAAAATCAAGCCAACGGTATTCAACCGTTTCTCCCTCTTGCAAAACCACGGCGTCTTTGTCGCAATCGGTAATGCCGAGATAGGTATAATATATCGTCTGTTTGGGGTGCGAAACGACTGTTTTTAAAAATATCAGTTCGCACGGGGTTATGCCCGTTTCTTCAAACAGTTCGCGGCGCATACCTTCATCGGGTGTTTCGCCCTTTAGCATAGAACCGCCCGCGGTTGCCTCAAAATATCCGGGATATGCATCTTTTGTATAATCGCGCCGCATAAGCAGATAACTGCCGTCAATATGTTTGACAAGCACGGCACAGACGCCGTGATATATTCCGCCCGGAATAGGTTCGTCACGCACAAGGTCGATGCCCACTTTTGTTCCGTCGGCATTTAAGCCGTCCCATATCTCGCGTTTCATAAACATCCTTTCGCAAAATGTCAATCAAAATATCCGAGGCGATAAAGCAATTCGGCAGTCAAAACACCGCCGCCCGCCGCTCCGCGCAATGTGTTGTGTGACAGACAGACAAATTTATAATCAAATATCCTATCGGGCCTGAGTCTGCCGACGGTAATGCCCATTCCGCCGTAAATGTCGCGGTCAAGGCCCGTCTGCGGTCTGTCGGGCTCGTCGATATATGTAACAAATTGCTTTGGTGCGTGCGGCAATTGCAATTGCTGCGGCAATGACGAATAATCATGCCAACGTTGCAATATTTCATCACTTGAGGGTTTGTTTTTAAACTTTACAAACACCGATGCAAGATGTCCGTCGGAAACAGGCACTCTGATACACTGCGCGCTTATTATAGGCTCGTCGGCATTTATTATCTTGCCGTCTTTTACATCGCCCCATATTTTAAGAGGTTCGTTTTCGCTTTTTTCTTCTTCGCCGCCTATATACGGAATAACGTTATCGCTTATCTCGGGAAACGAGTCGAAAGTCTTGCCCGCACCGGATATCGCCTGCATGGTGGTTACGCTTACCGATTCGATACCGAAATCAAAAAGCGGAGTCAGCGCGGGAACATAGCTTTGTATAGAACAGTTGGGTTTGGTAACGATAAATCCGCGCGAGGTGCCGAGGCGTTTTTTTTGCGCATCGATAACCGACAGATGATTTGAATTGATTTCCGGAATTATCATTGGCACGTCGGGCACGGCACGATTTGCCGAGTTGTTAGAGATAACGGGAAGCTCGGCGACCGCATAGGCTTGTTCAAGCGCCTTTATCTCGTCTTTGGGCATATTTACGGCGCAAAACACGATGTCGGCGTTTGACTTTATCGTCTGTATATTCGACGCATCGATAACGGTCATATCTTTGGCATATTCGGGGCAATCGGCAGACAGTTTCCACCTGCCCGCAAGTGCGTCGCTGTATTTTTTGCCTGCCGACGATGCACTGGCGGCAAGCACGGTAACATCAAAATACGGGTGATCATTTAGCAGAGTAAGCAATCTTTGGCCGACCATGCCGGTAGCGCCGACGACCGCAACACGCTTTTTGAGCATAATAACAGTTCCTTTCGCTGATGGTGTTTATATATGATATGAATATGCTGCCGCACTTGATAATACAAATGCGGCAGCAAACAACGTTATGGTTAAATAAGGTCTTTGTATATACCGACCTCTGCGCCGTCGATAACAGTTGCGCCCACGACTTTTTTATAAAAATCAACAGGGCCGGCACTGCCTATGACAGCGTATGCATAGCCTTCGTCACGCATTGCCTGCATACATCTGAGGCAAAGCGCACCGCCTATGCCGAGACCGCGCGCCTCGGGATCAACACCCGTAGGGCCGAAATAATTGCGATAGGTCGATTCGTATGCCGCAAATCCGAGTATGCGTTTGTTAACCGTGTCATAGGCTATAAAACACGAAACGGGAAAATGCGTAAACGCGGTGTCTGTCTCGTTTGCCCATGCTTCACCGAATTTTTCGGCAACCCAAGCGTGAACTATATGCTTGTTGGGCGTCATGGGACGTATTATTTTTATGCCTTTTTGTTCAAGGCCGCTGTATAACTCGGCTCCGTCGGGAAGCTGATACAGCTTAACTAACATATCGGGCATATTATGACTCCTTATTTGGAAACGATGCCCGAAACGTTTGATACGTTAGAGGTATCCGATGTATCGCTGTCGGGAGTATAGACCTTAAGGCCGTTGAAGGTTGCGTTTTTATAATAATCCGAATATTTGGTTTCTTTATCGTCGCTGTCTTTAAAGGTTATCGACTCTAATTTGTTGTCGGTCAATTTAACGGTTGCTTTAAAGTCGTCGACGGTCCAGCATTTTTCAAGTCCGGTAAGGTCGGTGATCTCGTTGTCCGAAAGGTCGAGCGAGGTGAGTTTGTTGAGTCCGGTAACGGCGTCGACGATATCTTTTATCTTGTTATCTCCGAGATCGATAGAGGTAGCCTCGGTAAGCGATTTGATGGCGGTTATATCGACTATCTCGTTGCAGCAAGCGTCAAGCGTGGTAAGTTTTGTGCAGGCTGCAATAGCGCTGATATCGGTTATCTTGTTCTCCGAGATATTAAGGGAGGTAAGCGCGGTGCAATTTTTAAGCGCAGAGATGTCGGTGAGTTCGCAATCGGAAGCATCGAGAGTTTCGAGTTTGGTCATACCCGACAGTGCGTCAAGCGAGGTGATCTTGGTTCCGTAAAGGTAAAGCGATTCAAGAGCTACTGACGAGCTTATAGCCGAGATGTCGGCGAGGTCTTCGTTGCCGCTGACGTCAAGAGTGGTAAGGTTTTTAAGGCCCTGCAAACCGTCAAGCGAAACGAGTTTGTTGCTCGAGAGCGAGAGTTTTTCAAGCGAAGTGAGCGAAGAAACGGTAGTGAGATCTTCTATATCGTTTGACGATGTGTCAAGTGTCTTGAGCGATTCGAGCGACGAAAGCGCCGAAAGATCACTGATGCCGAGACCGCCCATCATTAAAGTTTCGAGTTTTGAAGATTTTTCGATGCCTTCAAGCGAAGCGACGCTTGTGTTGACGATGTCAAGACTGGTAAGATTTTCAAAAGCATCGAGGCCTTTGAGCGATGCAAGGTCGGTATATTCAAGCGCGAGAACCTCAAGTTTGGTAAGGTTCTTGATAACATCAAGGGTTTTGAGACCGGTGAGTTTCATGCTCTTTACGACATCGTCAAAGCTGACGCCCGAAGAACTGCCGTAGATCTGTGCATAAAGGCTTGAAATATATGCGTTATAATTCATTTGGTAAATATTGGATGCGTCAAAAGCCGAGAGATAACGCAGGTTTTTGAACAATGCAAGATCGTTTACATCGTCAAGAATGCATATGGCCGCGATATAGTCGGTGCCCTCTTTGGGTTCATAATCTTCGGTATCGCCCGAGATAATTTTGTCGGTATAATCTTTGTATCCGAGAACGACGACGGGATAAGCGTTTGTGGTCTTATTGTCGCTTGACATGCTGATATCGCAATAATATACAAGGCTTTCGAATTTATCAAGCATTGACTGGTCGATATCGCAAGCGTGGCAGCCGAGCGACGAGGCTATTGCCTGCGCAAAAAGCTGATCGCCGAAAAGCGAGTTTGTGGAAAAATACTTGTTAAGTGCAACGGCAACTATGCCCGCAACAAGTGCGATGCAGAGCACAAGCGCTATTATAAAATTGCGCATTGCCGTTTTGCGATTATAAATGCTCATTTGGGGTATCCTCCAAGAAATTGTTTTTCAACTTGTTAATTGTATCACATATCGGCACGGTTTGCAAGCCTTTTTGTGCCGTTTTGCGTGTTTTAAGTGTTTTTATCTGTTTTTTTGCGGCTATTTGCAATAATCCGAAAGTTTTTTAAGCAGGTCGATGTTGTCATCGCTGCCCTCTCCCTCTGTAACGCAGATCAGAGCATCGTTAGGCAACGAACAGATAAGGGACGGCTTTTTTGCAAAAGATTCAAGCGACACGCCGTATTCGAGCAAGGCGGCATATTGGGCATCGGATGTGGAAACGCGCTGTTCTACGCCCATTTGTTTGAGCGTTATCGGCTTGCCGTATTTGATAATGAGGTCAAAATATTTTTTGTCCGCTATAATGATACGACTTTGACCGTCGTCAAGCAGATCGCACAAGTCTTTATGCAATTCGGACTCGGTAAGCGATTCCTGTGATTCGTAACCTTCGATAATTATAGGAGGAGCGACCTTGGCAAAAGCGTAATTGATGTCGCCAAAGCCCTCTTTTTTGCCCACCAACTGCAATATAAGCGATTTAAACAGATAATTTTCTTCATCTGCTATATTGCCGTTGCCGTAATAGACGATATTTATATCGGTATCGTTATATACAACTGCGTCGCGCTTGTAAGTCATAAGTTTTACAAACAGCAATTTGTGCGCAGTCCATTCCTCAAATGTTCTGCCGTATTTGATTTCGTCGTTTTCGGGCGAGCGCCTGAGGCAAACGATAGTGGTGTCGGGCAATGACGCAAACCCGGGGGCAAGCGAAAGCCCGAGATCTTTAAGATAAACACCGCACTCGTCATACACGCGCTCGGGCATCTCGGCAGGCTGCAAAACCGACGAAAGTTCGGCAAGCACTCCCGTGCTTTTAAGACGCTCGTAATAATAATCGTCGCAAAGGTATATTAAAGCGTCACCGGCTCTGACCTCGGTTTCAAACCTTTGCAGAACGGATTTGTTTGTATCATAGTCTATGGTTATGCTTTCTCCGTCTATGCGGCTGACATTGTCGGTTGCGGCGGTAAGTTCAAGCAAGCCGACCTGCACGGTTCCGTCACCGTTGACATCTGTCGTGTTTTGAGCGACAAAATCTTTTAATTTGCCGTTATCGGATACGGATAAAACGCCGGCACCTATATACAGCATATCTATATCATTGTCTTTTTGCTGAAACAACTGCACGGCGGCAATAATAAGAGCAAACACCAACACTCCTATGATTATTATCATCCATTTGTAATAATACCAAATATTCGAAAGCCAATCTTTAAACGTATATTTTTGCTTCTGCTCCATCTTGACATTACCTTTCACACATTATGCTTAAACTATTATAACATCTTTGATTACTTTTTTCAACCGTTTTGCTTTTAACTGTTTTTTATGTTGTAAAAAACGACAATAAGTGTTAAAATCAATCTAAACGGTTTGGCTTTAAATCACCTTAATTAAAGGGGGCAACGAATATGCGTTCTTTTGCCGAATTGCATCCCACAGTGCTTTTGCTTTGGCTGCTGTCGGTAATGCTGATATCGGTGTTTGCGGTTAATCCCGCAATACAGCTTATCGCGCTGACAGGCGGACTGCTGCTTTGCGTGGCCTTAGAATGCTTTAAGATCGGCGATGCCGTATTTTGTTTGCTGATGTTTTTGCTTACCGCAATAACAAACCCGCTGTTTACGCATGAAGGCGTCACCCCCCTGCTGTTTATAAACGGCACGCCGATAACGCTTGAGGCAACGATATACGGCATATTGCTTGCCGCCGTACTTATAAGCGTTATGCTGTGGTGTAAGGCGTTCAACGCCGTTTTTAAAAGCGAAAAAATATTATATCTTTTAGGCGGCATAATGCCGAAGACCGCGTTGATAATATCCGCCGTGCTCAGATTTGTTCCCCTGCTGCTTAAAAGATTTAAAAGCGTAAGCGCCGCCCGCTCGGCATCCGGCGAAATGCAAAAAGACGATTATATATCAAAAATCAAAAACATATCACGCATATTCAATGCCGTGTTGGCATGGTCGCTCGAAAGCTCGGTCGACACGGTCGCATCTATGAAAGCACGCGGGTTCGGCACGCACGAGCGCACAAATTATCACAGATTTAAGTTTACATCACGCGACGCCGTTATGCTTGCAATATGTATTCTTACATTGTCGGCAGTCGTTGCGGGCATTGCAACAGGCTGTATCGGTTTTGAATGTTATCCGTCTGTAAACATACCGACGGTTTCGGGCTGTTCGGTTTTATGCTATGCCGCATTTGCGTTGCTGTCGTTTATGCCGTTTTTAATTGAATTAAAAGTGAGGTTAAAATGGAAATTCTATCGGTCAAAGATCTGACATTTAAATATCCCAATGCCGAAAAGAACGCTTTAAACGGCATAAGCTTTGCGATAGAACGCGGCGAAATAGCGGTTTTATGCGGGGTTTCGGGTTGCGGCAAAACAACGCTTTTGCGCCTGCTGAAGCGCGAAATCGCTCCCTTCGGCGAAAAAAGCGGAATAATAACCTTTGACGGCAAAAATATCGACACACTCGACGGTGTGTCGGCCGCGTTGAATATAGGCTTTGTGATGCAAGACCCCGACAGCCAGATAGTTACCGATACGGTCGCACACGAATTGGCATTCGGCCTTGAAAACATCGGAATCGAACGTCGGGAAATCAGGCGCCGTGTGGGAGAAATGGCAAGTTATTTTGGCATTCGGGGCATTTTTTTGCAATCGACGGACGAGCTTTCGGGTGGGCAAAAACAATTGCTTAATCTTGCTTCGGTCACGGCTATGCAACCGTCTCTTTTGCTGCTGGACGAGCCCACGAGCAGGCTTGACCCGATTGCCGCCGACGAATTTATAAGGACTTTGCAAAAGTTAAATGACGATTTCGGCCTAACAGTCATCATTGCCGAACACAGACTTGACGCGATAATACCTATTGCAAACAGGGTATTGTTAATGCAAGACGGCAAACTTATAATAAACACCTCGCCACGAAATATTTCGGCAGAGCTTTTGTCTGTTTCGGCACAACATCCCATGCTTGAAGCAATGCCCGCGGCGGTACGCATAAGCGGCGCACTGTCAGGTTCGCATCAATGCGCACTCAATGTAAAAGAATGTAAAAAAATGTTGTTGCAAAAATACGCAGGTGCGAATATTGAATATACTCACGGTAAAAGAACCGGATCAGACAAAAAAGCGATACAAATTAAAAACGTTTGGTTCAGATACGGCAAAAACGAGCCGGACGTTTTGCGTGGGCTGTCGTTGGATGTTTATGACGGCGAATGGGTATTTGTACTCGGCGGAAACGGTGCGGGAAAATCAACGTTGTTTTCACTGATAGCAGGTTTGCAAAAGACATGCGACGGCAAAATATCGATAAATAACGTTGATATAAAAAAATATAAAGACGGTTCGCTTTATCGCGGATGTCTGTCAATGTTGCCGCAAGAACCAAAAACGCTGTTTGTTACCGACAAAGTAATCGACGATATGCTGCACGCGCTGTCTGCAGTCGGCATATGCGATGACGAAGCCAAAACAAAAGCAAACGGTATCGCAAAAGAACTCGGCATAATTCATCTGTTGCAAAAACATCCTTATGACCTCAGCGGCGGAGAACTGCAAAAATGCGCGATAGCGTTGATACTGCTGAAATCGCCCAAGATACTGTTGCTTGACGAACCCACAAAAGGACTTGACGCGGCCGCAAAACGGGTGTTGGGCGAAATGCTTTTGTCGCTTAAGGCTCGCGGCATCACTCTGCTCGCCGTAACTCACGACCTTGATTTTGCGGCAGAGTACGGCGACAGATGCGCATTGCTGTTTGACGGAGAG
Source organism: uncultured Ruminococcus sp. (assembly GCA_964402515.1). Lineage (GTDB taxonomy): Bacteria > Bacillota > Clostridia > Oscillospirales > CAG-382 > Coliplasma. Next base: position 54,647 of record CAYOCM010000001.1, read on the forward strand.
ATAACATCCGATGACGAGCCGCACATTTTTTTCGCGCACAACGCGTTTTATACCACTGCGGCAAGTTTAATCTCGCGTGAGATAACAGGCGGTACGGTAACCGCATCCGAGGTCATAAGCGCACTTGACGGACGGGAAACTGTATGAAAAAGAAACTGTCATACCTTATAATGCTTTTGCTGATCCCCGTCTTGACGATAGGCGGTGCGATATTATTTAAAGACAAACAGTATACCTGGATCTCGCTGTGCGCTATGGTATTATCGTGCGTTCCGTTTTTTATCAATTTTGAAAAAAAGCGCGATAACGCCGTAACGGTAATGCTGATAGCCGCGATGACCGCGCTGTCGGTGCTTGGCAGGATAGTTTTTGCCCCCCTGCCGAGTTTTAAACCGGTTGCGGCAATAGTTATACTGACTGCGATGTATTTCGGCAGTGAAGCGGGATTTATGACAGGAGCACTTTCTGCCGTAATATCAAACTTTTATTTCAGTCAGGGACCGTGGACTCCGTTTCAAATGTTTTCATGGGGCTTGGTCGGGCTGATTGCGGGCGTTTTTTCGAATACGCTAAAAAAAAGCAGAATAGCACTGTGTATATACGGTGCGATATCGGGCGTGCTGTTTTCGGCGTTGATGGATGTATGGACGATACTGTGGGCAGACGGATATTTCAATATCTCGCGTTATGCGGCGGCAATAATCGCGGCGTTGCCGGTAACGGCCGTTTACGCCGTATCAAACATACTGTTCCTTTTGCTGTTTGCAAAACCGATAGGCAAAATATTGCAACGCATAAAAACAAAATACGGCATATAACTTAACTGTAAGAGGTAAATTATTATGAAATGGTTTATAGCATCGGACATTCACGGCAGCGCATTTTATTGCGAACAAATGCTTAAGGATTTTGAAAACAAAAAATGCGACCGCATTCTTTTGCTCGGTGACATACTTTATCACGGTCCTCGCAATGATCTGCCTTTGGACTATGCGCCCAAAAAAGTTGCCGAAATGCTGTGCGGATATAGCGACAGCATATTCTGTGTCAGAGGAAACTGCGAGGCCGAAGTCGATCAAATGATGCTTACGTTTCCCGTTTTGTCTGACTATGCCGTTATCGAAACATACGGCAGAATAATGTTTGCCACGCACGGACATATATTTAACGCGCAAAAAATGCCGCCGCTTAAAAGCGGCGACATACTGCTGCACGGTCACACGCATATACCGCAATCAACTGCACAGAATAATATTTTGATATTAAATCCCGGCTCGGTATCAATACCCAAAAACAACAGTTGTCACAGTTACATGACGCTTTGTGACAAAACCTTTATATGGCATGAACTCGGCGGCAAAGAATATATGCGCCTTGAACTTTAAACTAATCAGACAGCCAATTTGCAAATTCGTTTTTAACGTCTAACATCAGTTTTTGTCTTGTATCTTCATCGACAAAAGCACCTTTTGCCGCATTGAGTGCGGCTGTTTGCAACATGTCGGTGTCAAGGTCAAAATCGGCTGCAAGTTTTAAATATTCGTTTTTTAACGTACTGCCCGAAACCGTGCTGTTGTCGGTGCATACGGTTGCGTTAATGCCGTTTTTGATATAAAAAGCAAAAGGATAACAGTGCGTTTGATCGACGGCTCGTGTCTGAATATTGCTGGTGTAACAATTTTCAAGCACTATGCCGTCGTTTTTTATCGTTTTAATCAGGTCGCGGTCGAGATATGCTCGAATGCCGTGACCTACACGTTTTGCCCCGAGGTCTATTGCCTGCCTTATGCTTTGCGGCCCCGCCGCTTCGCCCGCATGTATAGTAAACGGAACTCCGAGTTGTGATGCGATCTCAAACAGTTTGCAATATCGCGATGTGGCAAAAGCCGCCTCGTTGCCGGCAAGATCGACTGCGCAAACGCCTTTGTGCAAAAGTTCTTTTGCGGCATATACGGTTTTAAGATTGACGTCCTGCTCGGCACCGCGCATACAGCACAGTATAAGTTGAGAACGCATACCGCATATTTTTTGAGCTTCAAAAAGCCCTTCGGCGGCAGATGCGGCTATCTCGATTTGCGAAGCGCCGTTTTTTGTGTGCAATTGCGGAGCAAATCTGATCTCGGCATATATTATGCCCTGTTTTGCCAACCGCAAAACAAGCATTTTTACCGCCTGTTTGACCGCTTCGGCAGTTTGCAAAACCGTTAAGGGCAGGTCAAAACATTTAAGATATTCGGCAAGGTCTTTGCAATCGACAGGGACTGTGATCAGATCTCCGAGCGCTTTAATGTCACGAGTCGGCAATTGCGTGCCCGTCAAATCGGCAAGCGTTATTATCTCGTCGGGTTCAAGCGAACCGTCGAGATGAATATGCAATTCTATCAACGTTATGCAAGTTTTGAGCAAACGGCAGTCATAAGGTCTTTAAACTTATCCTCAACGGCCATACCGGTCGCCATAACCTCGGCATGGGACAGAGGCTGATCAAGTATGCCTGCGGCCATGTTGGTCATGCAGGATATGCCCAAAACTCTCATTCCGCCGTGAACGGCACAAATAACCTCGGCAACAGTCGACATGCCGCAAGCGTCGGCACCCAGAGTGCGCAAAGCGCGTATTTCGGCAGGTGTCTCAAACATAGGGCCCTTGGCATAGCAATAAACGCCTTCTTTGAGGTCAATGCCGCATTCTTTGGCCGCTTCACGCGCAAGATCCATTAATTCTCTGTCATATGCTCTGCTCATAGAAGGGAATCTGTCGCCCAATCTGTCGTCATTCGGACCGAAAAGCGGAGAATCGCAAAACAGCGAGATATGGTCGGTTATCAGCATAAGATCGCCGGGAACAAACGAGGTGTTGATAGCGCCCGCGGCGTTGGTAACTACCAAATTTTTGACGCCCATGAGCTGAAAAACTCTTACATACAAAGTAACATATTCAAGCGAGTATCCCTCGTATCTGTGAAATCTGCCGAGCATGCCTATAATGCGTTTTCCGCCCACTTTGCCGACAACAAGTTTGCCTGCATGTCCGGGAATTGTCGAAACGGGAAAATCGGGTATATCTTTATAATCGATCTCAACCTCGCGCTCTATCGATCTGCCGAAAGCACCGAGTCCGCTGCCCAAAACAACCGCAGTATCGGGCACATCACTGATAAACTGTTTCAAATAACTTGCAACATTGCTTGCTCTTTCGTATAATGTCATATCGGGATCTCCTTTACAAATATATATTTTGATACTATTAATATAGCATATCGCAAGCACAAGGTCAATAGGTGCGGGCAACAGGATTTTTTGAAAAAATCAAAATTAGATATTGCATATCGCAATCGATTGTGATAAAATACCTTGCGGTTGTTTTTTGCAACTAATTTATACAAGGCGGTGCATTTATATGCAAAGATCAATTGGTACTGTTTCAAGGGGAGTAAGAGCTCCCATCATTCGCAACGGTGACGACATTGCCGCTATTGTTGCCGACAGCGTGCTTGCAGCCGCAAAGAGCGAAAACATCGAGATACGCGACCGTGATGTTGTCGCGGTTACCGAAGCCGTTGTGGCACGTGCGCAAGGCAACTATGCTACCGTCGACCAGATCGCAGCCGACGTTAAAAGCAAGTTTCCGAGCGGTGAGTTTGCCGTAATTTTTCCCATACTTTCGCGCAATCGCTTTTCGATCTGTCTGCGCGGCATAGCAAAAGGCGCAAAAAAGGTATATCTTATGCTCAGTTACCCTTCGGACGAGGTCGGCAACGCGCTTGTCGATATTGATCTTGTCGACGAAGCCGGCATCGATCCTTGGCGCGATGTTTTGACCGAGGCTGATTTCCGCAAGCATTTCGGATATATCAAGCATCGTTTTACAGGCGTCGATTATATACAATTCTACCGTGATCTTATTACCGAGGCAGGCGCCGAATGCGAGATAATACTTGCCAACGACTGCCGCGCTGTACTCAATTATACAAAGAACGTCATTTGTGCCGACATACACACCCGTGCCCGCACAAAAAGACTGCTTAAGGCTGCGGGTGCAGAAACCGTCTACGGTCTTGACGATATACTTACCGAGTCTGTCAACGGCAGCGGATATAACCGTGACTACGGTCTTTTGGGCACTAACAAAGCGACCGAAGACACCGTTAAACTTTTCCCCCGCGACTGTGAAGAGGTTGTTGCACGCATAGCACAGTTGCTGTATGATGCAACCGGCAAGCATGTTGAGGTAATGGTATACGGTGACGGCGCGTTTAAGGATCCCATCGGCAAGATTTGGGAATTGGCCGATCCCGTCGTTTCTCCCGCGCATACTCCCGGCCTTGTCGGACAGCCTAACGAATTAAAGCTCAAATACCTTGCCGACAACGATTTTGCCGATCTGTCGGGCGAAGCGCTTAAAAACGCAATCAGCGAGCGCATACGCACAAAAGATTCAAACCTTGTCGGTCAGATGGTATCCGAGGGTACCACTCCCCGCCGCCTTACCGACCTTATCGGTTCGCTGTGCGACCTGACATCCGGCTCGGGCGACAAGGGCACACCCATAGTTTGGATACAAGGCTATTTTGACAACTTTACCAACGACTGAGTTTTTTAACTGAATAAGGCGGTGTGGATATCACACCGCCTTTTTGTCTTTTAGGTACGATTATGAAAAAGTATTTTTATTTTGCTCTCATCTGCATAGGAGCGTTGCTTGGCGTATACGGCACGGCACTGCTATTTACAACCAATTTCAGCGTCGGCACCCTGTTTGTTATACTGCTCGGCGCGGTGACAGCGGCGCTTGGGATATTTAACAACATGCCTAAAGCGTTAATAATAATTTTTTGTGTAATAATAGGCTATGCCGCCTTGGCGTCGGCTTTTCTGACAATATACGGCAAGACCGATACCGTCACATATGACGAGGACGCGATTATAGTTTTGGGCTCGGCAGTGAACGGCGAGACCGTAGGAGCGCAACTTGCGCGGCGGCTTGACGCGGCTTATGACTATTATATACAAAATCCAGAGGTGCTTATAGTGGTCAGCGGCGGTCAAGGCGCACAAGAGGATATAACCGAAGCACTTGCGATGGAACGCTATCTTATTTCACGAGGTGTAAATGCCGATAATATAATCAAAGAAGAATACGCCACCGGCACCGATTATAATTTTATGTATTCAAAAACGCTGCTTGACGAGCGTCTCGGCGATAAATATAAGGTTGCATTCGTCACGACCGACTATCACGTTTTCAGGGCGAAATTCACGGCACGCAAGATAGGCTTTGACAGAATAACGCACACGCATTCATCAATAGAATTTCACAATTATCTGCCAAGCACCCTGCGCGAAACGGTGGCCGTTATATGCTATTGGCTGCTGAAATAAACATACCCGATAATCTATTTTTAAAGGCGGTAACAAAATATGGCAGAATACTCAAAACAAATCGCAGATCTTTTAATATCTCATTGCAACGACCGCGGCTATAGCTATGATTTTAACGCCGAAAAAGGCATAATATATACAAGATTTATGCTTAAAAGCAAATTATCTGCGGTCAATTTTTATATCCGCATAAAAAACGATTTTTATGTTTGTTATTGTTGCATCGATATGCACTGTCAAGAATCACAACGAGTTGAAGCGGCAAAATATCTTACAATGGCAAACTACGGCCTTTATCGCGGCAATTTTGAGATGGATATGAGCGACGGCGAAATCAGATATAAATATCTTGTCGACTGCACGTTTTGTATGCCCACGCAAAAAATGATAGATGCGAGTTTCGGCATACCCATTTCCATGTTTGAAAGCTACGGCAACGAATTGGTAAAAATAATATTCGGAATGCAAAACGCCGAAACCGGCATAAAAATCGCCGAATGCAAAAGCTGATAACTTTATAAAATCAAAGGCTGCCCGCGGGCAGCCTTTAAATTATTGTTTACCTACCTTTTTATAACGGTAGGTCTTTTTTTATAAACCTTAAAGACCCGGCGATATAGCCTATAACACCGGCAACCGCCAAAATCGCAAATTTCCAAACAAACGAGTTTGTTCCGTCCATAATAGATATTACGTCAAACAGCGATATAATGGTTGCATAATTAAAATTGTTTAATGCATTCAGTCTGACTACCGAGGGTATCACAGGGCTGCCGAACAGTCCGAGCATAGCGGCAACAAGCGCAAAAATGCTGAGTCCGCCCCCTATTGCCATAGAGCGCTTGCTTCTGTCAAATACACACGAGGTAAAGAAACAAAGTCCCGAAAGCGCAAGCAGCACAAGAAATGCGCCGATATTTAATAAAATCAAATTGCCGTATGTCAATGCAATGTCTTCTGAAACCAACGACAAACAGACGCACCCCGTGACCGTAGTCAAGCAGAACATGCAAAACAGTGAACCGATTAAATACACCGCCTGCGTGAATACAACGGTTATTCGCTTTGTGGATGTCGAAAGGACATACGCCATAGAGCCGCTGTCAACCTGTCCCGCAATCAAGTTATTGGATGCCATTATCATATAAATTATGGGAAGCAGCAATCCCGCCAACTTGTAAAAAATCGAACCCACAACCAAAGTATAAAGATCCATTTGACCGATTTCTTCCAAAGCTTCGGATACCTCATCCGGCAATGTGGATAAAAAGCTTGCCGAAATATCAGAACAAAGTTCTTGCTTTTTTTGCGTAACGGCTTTTTGATATGCGATTTCATCCGATATGATTCCGTTTTCAAAATCCCGTTTTAAAAGTTGAATTTCATATTCAAGCCTTCCGCGATATGCAGAGACCGCCGTGCCCGATAAATGCCTGATATAACTGTAAGTATAACCGAAAGAATCATATTTTTCTTTAGTTACGCCGTATGACGAAAGTGCATCTGTCATAGCGGTTACATTTTCGGCTTTTATCATATTTCCCGCAATAAAAATCGCAGAGCCGTTTGCCGCTCTTTCGGCACGGTAGTCGGTACGTTCCGATGAACAAACGTATTCTTTCGCATCACCTGCGGCGATGTGCGTCACCAACGGCAGAATATCATAATCGGCGGGAACAAGTTCGCCGTTTTCTGTATAAAAATCGTTAAACACACCGTTGGGATTAAGTGTATACATAACCGAACCGAGCATTTCCTGCTCTTGAGAAGAATTTTCGTCATATCCGAGCGAGGCTGCGTTTGCTTTTATGTATGTTTGCAATTCTTCGCAAGCATATGTATATGCCGTTGTTACCGCTGTTTGCTGCGTAGCGGGAGATTGTGTTTGCCAATCACCGACTGCGACGGCATAATCGGCATCGCTGTCAAAATTTTCTCTTTGCGGCATCGAATTCTGCCACTCGGAAACAAGCAAAACATAAGCTTCGCCGGCCTGTGTAGTCATCTCGGGCATTGAATTTTGCCAGGAACTTGCGGCTGCGGCGTATTTGTTTAAATCGTCAAAATCGCTTTGCGACGGCATATTGCCGAGCCAAACAAGATAAGAAAGCGTGTCGGTTGCATTTGCGCAAAACAGCGAATCAAACTTTGACAGCCCGTCGCTTGAATTTTCATAATATAAAAGTGCGCGGTCTTGCATTTGCGCGTCGACCTCTTTTGTGATTATGGTATCTTGAATCGAATTTTTTACCGCACCTATATTGCCGTTGCCGGAAATCAACATAACACATGCGAGCATAAAGCAAGTAGCAAAGGTTATTATGCTCCACATTGTTCCGTTTGCCTTGCAAGATTGTTTAAATAAAGCTTTACTGAACATAAATTACAGCTCCTTAATTGTTTGATTTTGAAAACAAGATGTTTTTAAAGTGCATTTCAAGCGTATAAGGCAATTCTGAAATAAATTTTACATTATAGCCGCGTAATACCGCGAGGAGTTTTGCCGTGTCCTGCGCTTTGATGCGTATAGTGAGTTGATTATACTGAGGTTGCAAACGTATTATCTCAAAATCTTCTTTTAAAAAATGTATATAATCGTCCGGCGAATCAAATTCTGTTTTAAAATCTTTGACGGCACGATTTCTTATCGTATTCATATCGCAGATATCCACGATTTTTCCGTCATTGATAAGCGCAACTTTGTCGCAGGTTTTTTCGAGCTCATCAAAACTGTGACTGCTCATAAATACAGTTTTGCCTTTTTTGTGTTCTTCTTTGATAATATCCAAAAACGTAGCTCGCATAAGCGGATCCAATCCCGTTGTCGGTTCATCGAGAATGATGATCGGGGCGTCGTTCATAAGCGCGGCAACAAGCGCCGTTTTTTGTTTCATGCCCTTACTCATACGTTTTAGATTTGCGCGAGGATCAAGCTGCAGTCTTTCGATAAGTTCGTTTGCATAAGACATATCGCGCAGTCCAAAAAAGTCGGCTTGACATTTTAAAAAATCAATGCCGGTTTTTAAATCGGGAAAAGCGATTTCACCGGGAACATAACCGATTTTTTTAACTATCTCGCTTGAGTGCTCCCACGATGACAGTCCGTCAACAAGCACCGTGCCGGATGTGGCTCTTAAAAAACCCATAATATGTCTTATGGTAGTTGTCTTTCCGCTGCCGTTTGTGCCGACATATCCCACCATTTCACCGTTGCCGACAGATAAGTCGAGCCCGAATATTCCGCGGCCGTTGCCGTAATCTTTGGTTAATTTATTAATTTCTATAACATTCACGACAGCGCACCTCCGAAATCTTTGTCTTCTTTATAAAATTTCATAAAGTAATCTTCAAGCGTTTCTTTTCTGTTGCTGAAAGACAAGACACCGAACGACGGTAAAACTTTGATAAGCATATTAAGGTCTTTGTCGTCGATCGAAATATAAACATCTTTTTTATCGTCGATAATTAAGGCAAACGAATCTATCTGCGTCGCTTTTGACAAAAATTGCTTTTTTGTATCTGCCGAATCGAACACTACGGTATAATATTTAAGCGAAGCGTGCTTTAAATCGTCAGCGATGAATTCGGATACTATTCTGCCGTCTTTGATAATGGCTATTCTATCGCAAGTCGAGTCTATCTCGGAAAAAATATGGCTTGACAGCAAAACGGTCTTGCCGCGCTGTTTTTCTTTATGGATAAACCGAATAAAATTTTCTTGCATAACGGGATCCAATCCGCTTGTCGGCTCATCCAAAATCAAAACATCGGGATCGGACATAAAAGCCGTAACCACTGCAAGTTTGCGTTTTACGCCCAAACTCATTCGTTTGGTCTCGCCGGTCAAAACATTATCTCTCAGTTCAAACAAGTCGAGCATTTCGTTTAGTCGGTCATCGTTATGAATTTTTTGCATGCTTTGCATCATCCGTATAAATTCCCAACCGGTCAACCCGGCAGGCAAAGCTATCTCACCCGGTATATATCCGACTTGATTTAAAACTTTATCATAGTTTTTAAAAGTTTCGATACCCAATATTTTTGTACTGCCCGAATCGGGTTTTGAAAACCCCATTAAGTGCCTGATGGTAGTCGATTTACCCGCGCCGTTAGGGCCCAAAAAGCCGAATACCTCCCCTTTTTTTACATGGATATTGACATCAAAAACGCCTCTGCCGCAACCGTAGTCTTTTGTCAAATCAGTCGTTTCGATTACATATTGCGATTCGGTTTTTAAAACCGTTTTATTCAAGTAAATACACCTCCGTAAACAGTGTTGACATTTTGACTGTGTTATAGTATAATTGTTTTGAGGTAAAAACGAAAGTACAAAAACATCGGCATTGATAATATATAAACAATATTGTCGGTTGTGTTTACGGTTTTAAAAGTATGAAAGCAAAAGATCTGAATAATTCATCTAAAAAAACAAAACGTTTGATTAAAAAAGTGTTTGCCGAAATGCTGTCGGAAAAACAAAATCTGTCGTCCATATCGGTAAGCGAACTGTGCAGCCGAGCGGAACTCAGCAGAGGTGCGTTTTATTCGCACTATGACGATATCTATGATGTTGCCGAAGAATACGAAAACGAACTTTTTGACGCTTTTTTTGACAAAGCAAGGCTTATATCATCGCAAAGCATCATGCAGTTTATAGATTCTGTTTTTGAATATATAAGACAAAACGACGAGAATTACCGTTTGCTGTGCAAATCGAACGAAAGCATTTTTGCGGCAAAAAAGCTGTCATCCATAGTTTTCAAAAAATTGGCGGAAATATGCCTTGCCGACAGCCGTATAAAAAGCGATCAATATATGGAACTGGAAATTCAAATATTTTTAGAGGGGTTACTTTGCGAATATATGAAATATTGCCGTGGTCTTTCATCAACGACATTGGATGATCTGTATGCATATACAAAATATTGGGTAAATAATTTTATTTCTCGCAGAACGGTTTAGCATTTTATTTGCCGACACGATCCGCGACGCATATTTAAGTGCGATTTTTTGCGACAAAAACGGCGGATTGCTCCGCCGTTTTTTGTTATTCTGTTCTGAGTGCTATTACGGGATCTTTTTTTGCCGCTACTTTAGCGGGAATAAGCCCTGCTATAACCGTAAGCAACATGCTTATTGCAACAAGTATGATTCCCCATTCGGCAGGCAAAACGGCAATGCTCGATATGCCCGTCAATTTTTTTGCGATTATACTTATGGGAATATTAAGCAGCAAAGTCAGGCCTATGCCTATAACTCCCGCGGCAAAACCGACAATAACCGTTTCGGCATTAAACACACGCGAGATATCTTTTTTTGACGCGCCCACCGACCGCAGTATGCCTATCTCTTTTGTGCGTTCCAACACCGAAATATAGGTTATTATGCCTATCATTATGCTTGAAACGACAAGCGAGATCGAAACAAAACCTATCAGGCCGTAAGAGACCGCGTTTATCATAGTGGTTACACCCGACATAAGCAAAGCGACATAATCGGTATATGTGATCTTTTTATCATCATCTGCCGAGTCATTATACTGCGCAATAAGGTCGTCTATCATCTCTTTGTCTTCAAAACTGCCTGCATATATGCTGACTGTTTCGGGTGACGAATAATCTACCGAGCCGAGTGTGCGCAAAGTCTCGGCAAGGGTCGAGCCGGATACGGTATTAGGCATATATGCATCATAATATTCGGCCAAGCGTTGTTGATCGTCAACAGCGGCAATAAGTTCATCGAATTTTGCCGCAACCGCTGCCGTGCCTTTGAGGCCAAAGAGATCGTCGGGCGTAGTTGCCGAAGCTTTTATCTGTGCCACCTGTATCTCTGCCTGTTCACGGTATTTTTTAATAACTATTTCGGTTATTTGCACACGCATAAGCTCACGCAGTTCTTCGTCGCTGTAATCGGCAAAATATAATTCCGCTGCCGACTGCTCAAAGCCATATGTACTGACGGCAAGTGATATCATCGACTCGCGCGTAGAGTATTGCTCAGTTAACGCCCCTACCGCAGACGCAAGATATTCATCCGAAGGCGTAGCAAGTATGTCGGTATAGATCTCTGCTTTTTTGTCGTTTGTAAGCGATTTAAAATATTCTTTTACAAGTTCGGCCTTTTGCGTGTCCGACGGCTTAATATTATCGGTCATCACAAACGGCAGACCGGTTAAAACATCATAATTGCTGTTTTGAGGCAAAAGTTGCTCTTTTACTATCTCACAATCCGCCGTCTTGTTAATAACATATTCGGTAAGTGCCGAGGTATATGCAAAAGTACCCGAGATCGACGCGGCGCTTGCTTCGGGATTCGGTCTGACGATTCCGACTATATTGACATCGTAACCGTTTTTGATAACCAGGTCAAGCGATGCGTCGTCATCTCTTATGTCTTTCCACAAACCGTCGGCAGTCTTGCTGTAATATTCGGCATTGCAAACAAGCTTAAACGACGTGCCTATTATGTCTTTATATTCGACGCGTTTTTGCGTTGACTCTACCTCTTTGCCCTGTATCGCGGCAACAAACATATCCGTCACCTCTTGTTCGCTCATCAATCCGAGCGCATAAAAAGCGATGTCTGTTATCTCGTTGTTTGAATCGAGTATCAATACTATCTCATTTGCCGCATTCGGCCACGAACCTTCGACCAATTCATACTGCTCATACAGCATATCCGATATAAGTTCGCCGTTTGTGCCGGGCAAAAGCTCGCTCCATACATCCATTGCGCTGAGTCGAGTTGACAAAACAGACGAAAACATACCTGTTCCGCCCGCCGAATTCAAAGCGCTGTCAAGCGACGTGCTTTGATATGTTCCGTCCGACTTTAAAACATAAGTATTTAGGTCGACGCCGTATTGATACTGTATAGCCGAAATATATTTTGATAAGTCTGTTGTTGAGGTATCGGAATTCATTTCTTTATCAAGCCACGCCTTAAATGCCTTAAGGTCATTTTCGGTGTCGTCGGCGGCAAAAACGGCATTAAAAAGGCGATACATACTTGCGTTTGAATAAACAGCATCATTGCCGTGCGAATCCGGGCGATCGTCGCCGGTCATTTCACCGCGCGAGCTTAACAGTCCGCCTATAAGCGTATTGTTTTCGCGGGTGACCGATATAGGGTATGACGACAGCGTATCGCGTTGAATACTGTTGACATATGCCTGTATGCCGGTTGAAAGTGACAGTATCAACGCTATGCCGATAATGCCTATCGAACCCGCAAACGATGTGAGCAGAGTTCTGCCTTTTTTGATACGCAAGTTGTTAAACGACAGCGAAAGCGCCGTAAAAAACGACATTGATATTTTATGGCGCTTTTTTTCGACTTGCTCTGTCTCTTCACGCCCGTCAAAAGGATTTGTGTCGTCAATGATACGTCCGTCTTTAAGCCTGACTATACGAGTTGAATATTGCTCGGCAAGTTCGGGATTATGTGTGACCATTATAACCAATTTATCTTTGGCTATCTCTTTAAGCAATTCCATTATCTGCAAGGATGTCTCACTGTCCAAAGCGCCCGTCGGCTCATCGGCAAGCAATATATCGGGGTTGTTTATCAGAGCGCGCGCTATGGCTACACGTTGCATTTGCCCGCCCGACATTTGATTGGGCTTTTTGTGCAAATGATCACCCAAACCCACTTTTTTAAGCACCGATATTGCCCTTTGGCGTCTTTCTTTTTTTGAAACACCCGCCAAAGTCAACGCAAGTTCAACATTTGACAGCACGGTTTGATGCGGTATCAGGTTATAACTTTGAAATACAAACCCTATCGAATTATTGCGATATCCGTCCCAATCGGCATCTTTATACCGCTTCGTCGAAACGCCGTTGATTATCAGGTCACCTTCGGTGTATCTGTCAAGTCCGCCTATGATATTTAGCATAGTCGTCTTGCCCGAACCGCTCTGACCGAGAATAGAAACAAATTCGTTTTGCCTGAAGCACACGCTGACATCGCAGAGGGCGTCCTGTGTTATGTCGCCGGTTCTGTATGTTTTTGTTATATTTTTAAGTTGCAGCATTAACCGAGGTCCTCATAAAATTTAAGCGCGTTTGCGATGTCGTTTGAATCGGGATGTCCTTTTGCTATGCCGCCGATAAGTTTAAACGGTCCGTAGGTGTTAAACCCAAAACAACCGAATTCGCCTGTTATCTGTGCGTTGCTTTGTTTAAGTGCAGCCGTTATCGCAGCGGTGTATCCCTTTTTTTCGGCACCGTATGTATAGATAAAAAACACTTTCTTGCCCTGCGGCATATGCGTCTCGGCATATTTTAAAAGCGACTTGTGAAACTTTGAATAATAAATACCCGAAGCAAAACCTATTCGGTCATATTCGGCAAGGTCTGCATCGGGATGTTCTGTCACATCGATAAGCCTGACACCATACTTGTTTGCGATAGCATCAAGCAATATTTTTGTGTTGCCGTGATGCTTTGAATAATAAATGATTGCTGTTTTCATAGTGATTACCTCCTGTGAGGTATCATATCAAAGCAAGATAAACTCTGCAACACGGCAAGATAAACTCAACATAAACTTTTAAAAAACGATTTGTTTATCTTAACTTTATTTTTATATGATATACTGCAGATAAAGGAGGGCAAAATATGTTTACCGTACTTGTTACCGAAGACAACGCCGATATGCGCGAGCTGTTCTGCACCGTTTTAACAGACAGCGGATATCGCTGTATAGCAGCCGCAGACGGCTGCGACGCACTTGAAATAATGCAAAAAGAATATGTCGATGTCATCGTGGTTGACATAATGATGCCGAATATGGACGGGTATGAATTGACAAAAGCGTTGCGTGACGCAAAAACAGATACGCCGATATTGATGGTTACGGCAAAAGATCAGTTTGAAGACATGCGGCGAGGTTTTAAATACGGTGCCGATGACTATATGGTAAAACCTATCAATGTTCGCGAACTCGTATTGCGTGTCGAGGCGCTTTTGCGGCGCGCAAAAATATCAAGCGAAAAAAAGATAACAATAGGCTCTACGGTGCTTGACTATGACGCACTTACCGTGACATTGCACGGCAAAGAAACTATATTGCCGCAAAAAGAGTTTTATTTGCTTTATAAGCTTTTATCTTATCCAAACAAAATATTCACCCGCCCGCAACTGATGGATGAGATATGGGGAATGTTTTCTGATACGGACGAAAGGACAGTAAACACACATATCAACAGACTGCGCGAAAGGTTTTGCGACTGTGACGATTTTGAGATAATAACCGTGCGCGGCCTCGGATATAAGGCGGTAAAAAATGAAAAAGTTTAATCACTCAAACCTGTGGCTGTGGTTTGCGGGAATAGTATTTGCCACGGTTGCTGCTGTGTTTTTGATAGTGACGTTGCTGTGGATATCGCTGTTTGAATCGGGCGTGGTAATGACAGATCCGCGCGAAAGGCATGTGCCGGTGCTGATTTTTTTGGCGGGCAGCCTCTTGCTCGGCTCTGTAATGGCAATTTTTGTCGGAAAATTGATGATTAAGCCGATGCGAGAAATGAGCGATGCGTTTGAAAAACTGTCGCACGGCGAGTTTGACATCAAAATATCAGAAGACCGCAAAATCAAAGAGATAAAAGAAATGTCAAAAAAATTCAACGCCATGGTGCATGACCTTGCGCATATCGAAACATTGCGCACCGACTTTGTCGCCAATGTTTCGCACGAATTCAAAACGCCGCTTTCGGCCATAGAAGGTTATGCGATGCTGCTGCAATCATCGACGATAACCGAGCAAAAGCACGAACACTATATAAAAAAGATATTGGACAATTCACGCAGGTTGTCTGATATGTCAAGCAATATTTTGCTGCTTTCAAAACTTGAAAACCAAGAAATAGTCGTCAAAAACGAGTTTAGGCTTGACGAACAGATACGCAAGGCGATACTGACACTTGAAGAAAAATGGTCGGCAAAAAATATAGAATTCGACCTTGACCTGCCCAAAGTGATGTATTGCGGCAGCGAAGCGTTGCTTGAGACAGTTTGGCGCAACATTATCGACAATGCAATAAAACATTCGTCTGCGGGCGGATCTGTCGGCATATACATTAACTCAAACGGCAAAAACATATCAGTAACCGTATCCGATAACGGCGACGGAATGAGTGAAGGAACACAAAAGCATATTTTCGAAAAATTTTACCAGGGCGATGCCTCACGCAAAGAAGAAGGCAACGGCTTGGGACTTGCGCTGTGCAAACGTATAATCGACATTTCAGGCGGTGATATATCGGTCAAAAGCGCGGTTGGTGTAGGCACTGCTTTTACCGTCACACTGCCCCACTGTCAATAAAGGTTTGCATACAAAAGCAATAAAAGCAAAAAATCACACGGTGCGAGACCGTGTGATTTTTTAACATTATGCGTGATGTTATATTAATTATTTTTTCTTTTTAACTATAACAACAACTATAACAGCGACCGCGACCACCGCAACCGCTATAATTACCCAAACAAGCCACGAATTGTTGCCGTTTTGATCATTGTTATCGGGAGCGTTGCTGTCTGCGACCGTGGCGTCGTCAGTCGAATCGGGCTGTTTGCTGTCATCGGACTTTTGGCTCTCATCGGACTTTTGGCTCTCATCGGGTTGCTCGCTGTCCTCGGGCTGCTCACTCGATTCATCGGGTTCGCTCGGCTCGTCGGGTTCGCTCGATTCATCGGGTTCTTCGCTTATAACGCCGTCGTTATAGATCTCGACTTCGTCGGTGAACATCCAAGTGCCTGCGCCGTTGGTGTAAACAAGTTTGACATATTGAGTATGTTTGTTAAGAGTGATACGATATTCGGCAGAAGTGCCGTCAACAAGTTCTGCGGTATATTCGCCCTCATAACCGCCTTTGAATTCGGTGCCGTCTTCGGAATAATAAGCCTCGATTACCGAAGGTGCCGCAATGCCGCTGACGCCGGAATTGTTTACGGTGACAACGATAGTGCCTACATCATAGGCTTGATCGAGGGTAAAGAGCAGATAAATACCGTCGGATGCATCGGGGTGAGCCGAACTCATACCTACCCATTGAGGATCGGAATAACCGGTGCTCTCGGCGTGCTGTCCGTCAATAAGGTCTTTGCCGGTCTCGTCGCCGTAAACGACGTCCTCGGGGTTATCAGACCAGCCCCAAGGTGACTCTTTTTGCTGCTGATAAAGGCTGTGAATCTCATAAGTCGATTTTGCCGCAACGTTTTCGGATTCGGCCGCGACATTGATCGCGATGACCGAAATGCACATAACAAGTGCGGCCAACAAAGCAAACAGTTTTTTCATAAAACAATTCCTCCTAAAGAATTGTGTATATTGTACCACAATGCTTGTCGTTATGCAAGAGGCAACCGTCAAATTGTCAAAAAAATCAAGCAAAAAGAGCAAACAACAAGTGTTTGCTCTCTTAATTTGTTATAAAACGATCAGTTGCCGCCTTTGACAAGTCTGTCGATTTCGCCGGCAAAGTCGTCTTCTCTCTTTTCGATGCCTTCGCCGCGTTCGTATTTAACAAAGTAGTTAATCTTGATCTCGCCGCCGAGTTGTTTTGCAACCTGCTCGGTATATTTGCCCACGGTCATGTCTTCGTCTTTGACATAAGCCTGGTCGACAAGGCAGTTGGTCTCGTAATATTTGTTTATGCGGCCCTCAACCATCTTTTGTTTAACTGCATCGGGTTTGTTAGCCTTTGCGGGATCGTTGGCGATCTGCGCAAGCAATATCTCTTTTTCGCCGTCGATGACAGATGCGGGAACGCAGTGTCTGCAGACATAAAGAGGCGACATAGCAGCGATCTGCATACAAACGTTCTTTGCGTACTCTGCAAAAGTTTCGTTGCTTTCAACACCGTTGGTAGTCTCAAATTTAACTACGACACCTGCGGTGCCGCCGCCGTGGATATATGTGCCGGTAACGCCGTCAATGATCTCAAAGCGGCGTATAGACATATTCTCACCGATGGTGAATACCATGTTTTTGCGCTCTTCTTCGACAGTGCGGTCGGTGCCGTCAAACTTGCACTCGGAAAGTGCTGCGACATCGGCGGGTTTGTTTTTAAGAATAGTACGCAGAATACCTTTAACAAACTCTTTAAATGTAGCGTTCTTTGCAACAAAGTCGGTCTCGGCATTGACCTCGACTATAGCGGTAAGACCGCATTCGTCGCATTTTGCAACGTCGATAACGCCTTCTGCGGCAACACGGTCAGCCTTTTTGCCGGCAACTGCGATGCCCTTTTCACGCAATATCTTTATAGCCTCGTCAAAATCGCCGTTAGCGGCAACGAGAGCTTTTTTGCACTCCATCAGTCCGACGCCTGTCTTTTTGCGGAGTTCGTTAACTGTTTTTGCACTGATATCAGCCATTGTCGGTTTCCTCCTCGGTTGATTCTGCGGGGGTCTCGGATGAATCGGTGAACTGTTCGCCCTGCTTGCCTTCGATAACGGCATCGGCCATTA
>CAYOCM010000002.1:0-71641 GCA_964402515.1 uncultured Ruminococcus sp.
AGAGATACGACCTCGGCGGCAAAACAAAACTGTCGTTTGAAGAAGGCGTCGACTCATATGTTCCCTATGCGGGCAAACTGTCGGACAACGTTCGTCAATCGCTGGCAAAAGTCAGATCGACCATGTGCAACTGCGGCGCACTTTCGATACCCGAATTCCAGCAAAAAGCCAAGCTCACGCTTGTTTCGGCCGTCTCGATAGTCGAGGGCGGTGCTCACGACGTCGTTACAAAAAGCAAATGAGCGACGGCGTCAATAAAAAAAGAATATTATTTATAGGCACGGGCGGAACGATAGCATCCGAATTATCGGGCGGCGCACTTTCGCCCGCCATGACCGCATCACAGCTTTTAAAACATGTGCCCGAGGTCGAAGACAGATGCGACGTCGACGCCGTGCAGTTGTTTACGCTCGACAGCACAAACATTGAGCCCTATCACTGGCTGAAGATAGCGTCGGTCATAGAAAAAAACTATGATAAATATGACGGATTTGTCATCGCACACGGCACCGATACGATGGCTTATACCGCCGCGGCGCTGTCTTACCTGATACAAAACAGCAAAAAGCCGATAATCATCACGGGAGCGCAAAAGCCGATAGGCTTTGACACCACTGACTCAAAACAGAATCTGGCCGACAGTTTTCTGTGCGCGTCATCACCATCGCTTTCGGGCGTGCTCGTGGTGTTCGGCGGCCATGTGCTTTTAGGCACAAGAGCGCGCAAAACAAGGTCAAAAAGCTATGCCGCGTTCTCAAGCCCAAATTATCCGCCGCTCGCCATCGTGCAAAACGGCAGACTGAGTGTATATTTTAACCCCGATTTCGGCAAAGAAACGTTTTATGATACGCTCGAGCAGTCTGTGGGGCTTTTAAAACTGACTCCCGGCACAGATACCGAATTGCTTAAATTTATGCTCGGCAGATATAGAGGCCTTGTGATAGAATCATACGGCGTCGGCGGCCTGCCTTATCACGGCGGCGAATTCAGACGCGAGGTCGAGAACGCCGTTTCGCGCGGAGTATCGGTCGCAGTTACCACGCAGGTGCAAAGCGAGGGCACCGACCTGTCGGTGTATGACGTCGGCAGCGGACTTAAAGAACTGGGTGTGCTCGAAGCGTTTGATATGACGCCCGAAGCGTGCTATACCAAACTGATGTGGATATTGGCCCGGGCAAAATGTTTTGACGAGAGACAAAAACTGTTTTATACCCCCGTCAGCCATGATATTTTGCCCCCGCCGGAATATATACCCGACAATTAAACAGCGACAAAAAGAACCTCAGACGATCCGAGGTTCTTTTTATGTGCATTAAACTTATATTATCCGTTTACGATCCGAGCGGTGTCGGTGGCTATGGCAAGTTCTTCGTCAGTGGGTATGACCAGCACTTTAACGCGGCTGTTTGCGCCGGTGATGTCTATGACAGGCTGATCTTTATGCTGACGCACGGTGTTGTTTTTTTCGTTGTCTATCTCTATGCCGAAGAACGACATGTCTGATGTGACTTCGCGCCGTAGATCCTCGTCGTTTTCGCCTATGCCGGCGGTAAAGACTATGCAGTCGAGGCCGTTCATGGCGGCGGCGTATGAGCCTATATATTTTTTGACCTGATATGCCAGAATGTCAAGGGCGTTTCTTGCATTTTCGTCGCCGTTCTGTGCCGCCGCGCGAATATCGCGCAGGTCTTTGTGGCCGGTGAGTCCGTAGAAACCGCACTCGTTGTTCATCCAGTCGCTGACTTTTTCGGGCTTGATGCCGGCGTATTCCATAACAAACGGAACGACCGCGGGGTCGACCGAGCCGCATCTCGAGCCCATTATCACGCCTTCGAGCGGTGTGAGGCCCATTGAAGTATCTATGCACTTGCCGCCGTCTACCGCCGTTATCGACGAGCCGTTGCCGAGGTGGCATGTGACTATCTTTGCGTTTTTGTCGCCGAGATATTCTGTCGCTTTTTCTGAAACATATCTGTGCGAAGTGCCGTGTGCGCCGTAGCGGCGAATAGAAAATTCTTCGGCTATCTTGCGGTCGATGGGATAAGTATATGCCTTTTTGGGCATGGTCTGATGGAACGAGGTGTCCATAACCAGAACCTGAGGAACATCGGGCAGTATCTTTGTGATGCCTTCTATGCACTGAATATGGCCTTTTGTGTGCAAAGGAGCGAAATTGACGCATTTGCGGAGCGTTGCCATGACTTCGCCGTCGGCGCCGTCGATGAGGCAACTTTTTGTGAGCCACGGGCCGCCCGACACTATGCGGTGACCTATGGCGCCTATCTCGGACATGTCTTTGATCACGCCGTATTTTGCGTCGGTAAGGTATTTGATAACTATTGCGGCTGCGGCTGCGTGGTCGGGCAAGTCGAACGACATTTGTTTTACCGATTCTTTATTGCCCGTAAGCTGCGAATGGCTGAAAAGTCCGTCGGTGCCTATGCGCTCGCAAAGGCCTTTTGCGAGAACCGATTTTTTGTCCATATCAAAAAGCTGATATTTAAGCGAAGAACTGCCTGCGTTTACAACAAGTATATACATCTTTATCTCCTTGACATTTTATTTTCATTGTATTATACTATAATCGATCATAAAATGCAAGGAGTTTTTATGCCTGCGGTCGCCGTAATAACAGAATATAACCCGTTTCACTTCGGGCATCTGTATCAGATCACCGAGCTCAAAAAGCATTTTGACACCATAGTGTGCATAATGTCGGGCTTTGCCGTGCAACGCGGCGGACTTGCTATATACGATAAATATTCACGCGCAAAAGCCGCGGTCGACTGTGGGGCTTCGCTGGTGCTCGAGTTGCCGTTTCCTTATTCCTGCGCATCCGCACGCGATTTTGCCGCCGCCGGCGTCGATATCGCCACGCGCATATGCGTCGACGCGCTCGCTTTCGGCGCCGAAGACGATATACAGCCTCTTTTAAAAGTGTGCGAAATGCGCCGAAACAATGTTTTGAGGCAAAAAACAAAAGAATACCTCGATTCGGGCGCAAGGTCTTACCCCATTGCATTTAACATGGCGGTCAGAGAAACATGCGGCGACGTCGCCGCCGAAATGCTTAAAAAGCCAAACAACATTTTAGCCGCCGAATATATATACAACGCACATATAAAAAATATCGGCATTTTTCCTCTGAAGCGCAACATGTCGTTTAAAAGCGCTCACGAACTGCGCGTTTTGTCAAACGACGCGATGCTTGACGAATTGCCGCAAAAAAGCGCATATGCTTTAAAAAACGGCAGTATGCTCAATCAAAACAGGCTCGACGCTTTTGTGTTTTCAAGGCTTTACGACAAATTGCCCGATATAACAAAAGAATCGGTATACGCCGCGACCGACGACGCGTTGCATAAACTGAGATCAAATATCGCATCCTGCACCGGCATCGAACAGCTTGCCGCAAAATGCGCCGACGGCAGTCACACGGCGGCTTATTACAGACGGTTGATATGTTCGGTCGCGTTCAATATAACGCCGGATATGCCGGTTTCGCCGCCGGAATACACTTTGCTGCTTGCCGCAGACGACAACGGCAGAAGGCATATGGGCGCGATAACAAAAGAATGTGGCATAAAAATCATAACAAAACCCGCGGCCGCTTGCGGAGACCGTGCCGAAAAAGCGCTTGAGACCGAGAGTGCCGTTTCGCGCATATGTATGAATCCGCCGTTTGATCCGTTTAAGGCGAGACCGTATATAAAAAGCAATTTTTAATAACCGTATGCAGGAGGGAAAGGTACATATGAAAACAAAGCATCTGTTTATAATTAATCCCGTTGCGGGCAAAAAAGACCGCACCGGCATTATTTCGGCTGCGATAGCGCGCGTTTTGCCCGACGAAAACGAACGCGAGATACGCATCACCTCCTGCCCCGGCGATGCCACCGACATAGCGCGCGAATATATCGAAAACTCATCCGACGACGAGTTTGTCAGAGTATACGCCTGCGGAGGTGATGGAACGCTTTCCGAAGTCGTTTTGGGCATATATCTTTCAAAACGCACAAATTGCGCTTTGGGAGTTATTCCCATAGGTTCGGGCAACGATTTTATAAAATATTATGACGAAATCCCCGCCGAAAAATTCAGGTCGCTTGCCGACATGGTCACCGGCAGAACAGAAGAAATAGACATTCTGCACGTCAAAGACAACGGCAGCGACAACGAAAGAGTGAGCATAAACATAGTTTCGGCCGGGTTCGACGCCGCAGTCGCCAAAGGAATGACGGCATACAAGCGCCTGCCCATGGTAAACGGTTCGGCGGCATATAATATGTCGCTTGTCAAATGCCTTGTAAACGAGCGCAAGCATACATACCATGTCGTTGCCGACGGTCAAGATCAAACGGATCCTCCGCAGGGATATCTGTTTGTGATTGCGGCAAACGGCAAGTATTACGGCGGCGGATTTAAAGCCGCTCCGATAAGCAATATCCAGGACGGATATCTTGACCTTGTCAGAATCTGCTCGGTTTCGATAAGCAGGTTTCTGGGGCTGGTCGGCAAATTCAGGCAAGGCGAACATCTCGAGAAATTAAAGCAGTTTGCTTCGCACGCACTGTGCAAGCATATGCGCATCGAGGCCGAAAAGCCGGTAGAGGTCAACATTGACGGCGAGATATGCGAGATGACAAACCCCGAGATAAGCATAATCAACAAGGCGGTAAAAATAATTTTGCCGATATGACGCAAAAACACGCTGATTTTTTAAAATAACTGTTGCAAAGTTTGCGCTTGTATGATATAATGTCCCGTAAAAATATCGCGCGGTCCTCTGCGGCTCGGTATGAACGTGCGAAATAATAAGGAGGAGCTTATGAATACAAACGCAATTCTTAAAGCTTTTACAGACGAGCAAGTGAAGAAAGAGACCCCCAAGTTTAACGTAGGCGACAGCGTCAAGGTTTACCAGCGCATCGTTGAGGGTACCCGCGAAAGAACACAGATCTTTGAGGGCACCGTCATCGCCAAAAAGAACGGCGGCATCTCTGAGACCTTTACCGTGCGCCGTGTTTCGTTCGGCGTCGGCACCGAAAAGACTTTCCCGCTCCACAGCCCCAACGTACAGGATGTCGTTGTGACTCGTCGCGGCAAGGTTCGCAGAGCAAAACTTTATTATCTGCGTTCCAGAGTCGGCAAGGCTGCCAAGGTCAAAGAACAAATATAATTTCTTCGCTAAAAAGTGTCTGTATCAAATCAGACACTTTTGTTCTAATATGACATTTTGCGAGGCATCACTGATGAAATTCAACACATCGGATAATCTTGATATTATAAACACAGACGCACCGTGCGATAACGGCGATATGCCCGAGGCAGATCGCGAGGCGACCGCCGAAGCGCAAGCCGACACCGCGCAAAGCGACGCCGTACAGGACGAAGATACAAAACAAAAAAAACAAAAAAGCGCATCGAATGTGTTTGAATATGTCGAAACCTTCTGTTTTGCGCTTGCCGCAATGGTGCTTTTGTTTATGTTTGTCTTTAGGCTTGTTACGGTAGACGGCACGTCGATGTCCGAGACATTGGCACATAACGACAAACTTATAATAAGCAATATGTTTTATACCCCGCAAACCGGCGACATCGTTGTAATCAACAGATCGTCGGACGCAAAGCCGCTCATAAAACGCATCATTGCCACCGGCGGTCAGACGGTAAAGATGGATTTTAAAAATTGGCAGGTATGGGTTGACGGAGTTTTGCTTGACGAAACCTATGTTACGTTGCGTCCCGATGCCGAGATGCGCACGGGTGTTTTTACCGACAAATATACAGACGGCGGCATATGCGAGTTTGTGGTCGATGATGATTGCATTTTTGCCATGGGCGATAACCGCAACAACTCGCTTGACAGCAGATATTACGGATTTTTCGAATGCCACGAGATAGTCGGCAGAGTGGTCTTGCGCCTGTCGCCGCGATTTGGGACGGTGGATTGATGGAACATATAGTTTGGTATCCCGGGCATATGGCAAAAGCAAAGCGTCTGATAGCCGAAACATTGCCGCAGATAGACGCGGTAATAGAACTTGCCGACGCGCGCGTGCCCGTTTCAAGCCGCAACCCCGATTTTGACAAACTGTTTTGCGGCAAGCCGCGGCTTTTGCTTTATACAAAGTCTTCGCTTGCCGATGCAAACGTGACAAAAAAACATGCCGCGGCCGCCGACGCGATAGCCATCGACTGCAAAACAGGCAGCGGAATGCAAAACATTTCGCCCGCTTTAAAGTCTTTGATGTCCGAACGCCTTGAGCGCAACGCGCAAAAAGGTGTTACACGCGATATCAAAGTTATGGTCGCGGGCATAACCAATGTAGGCAAATCAACGTTTATCAATACTTTTTCCGGCACAAAAAAGGCAAAAGCCGAAGACCGCCCCGGCGTCACACGTTCAAACACTTGGATACCCACCGACAAGGGCGTCATAATGATGGATACCCCGGGGTTGCTATGGCATAAATTCGACGATCGCAGTGTTGCGATAAAACTTGCCTGTCTCGGCTCGATAAGAGACGATATATTGGATCAGCTTGAATTGGCAATCGAGTTGATTGCCATGCTCAGAATTAAATATCCCGAGCTTTTGTGTGCAAGATACAAGCTCGGCACCGTTGATGAAAGCGAAGACAACTATGACCTGTTTTGCCGCATAGCCAAAAAGCGCGGATTTATACGCAGCGGCGCCGAGGTGGATGAAGAACGTACCGCCGCCGTGCTGCTTGATGAATTCAGAGGCGGCAAAATAGGCAGAATAACTCTCGATTGACGCTTTTGATGCGCAATTAATGTTCATGTTGTTAATCATAATATAATTATAAATAACATCAAACAATATTAATATATTAAAGGAGGCTGTTTGGGTATGATAGACTGGACGTTGCAGAGAACCTTTTATACAGATGAGGTAAACATCATCTGCGGCTGCGACGAAGCGGGCAGAGGGCCGTTGGCAGGCCCTGTTTTTGCCGCCGCCGTCATTCTGCCCAAAGATTGCCATATAGACGGCCTCGGCGATTCTAAGAAACTTTCCGAGCGCAAGCGCGACGAACTGTATGACATCATCAGAGAGCGTGCGGTCGATTTTGCGATAGAGCGCGCCGATGTTGCCGAAATCGAAGCCGTAAACATTTTAAACGCGTCGATGCTTGCCATGCGCCGTGCGATAGAAGCATTGCGCACAAAACCCGACCTTGCGCTTATAGACGGCAATATTGTGCGAAATATTCCGGTCAATGCCATAGCCGTGGTCAAAGGCGACGGCAAAATACCGTCGATAGCGGCGGCATCAATACTTGCAAAAGTATCACGTGACAGATATTGCATCGAGATGGATCGCATATATCCGGGCTATGATTTTGCAAAGCACAAAGGATATCCCACAAGAGAACACAAAGAAGCTATATTAAAATACGGTCCGTGCCCCGCGCACCGTATGAGCTTTTTAAAAAAGACGCTTTATGGCACCGACAACGATACAGTCAGGCAAAATTGGTGAGGCGGCGGCCGAAAAGTTTTATCTGTCTCGGGGCTACACGATAATAGCACGCAATTATTCGGTCAAAGGCGGCGAGATAGACCTGGTCGCTTTCAGGTGCGGAACATTGGTGTTTATCGAGGTAAAATCAAGGTCGTCAAACAAGTTCGGCGCGCCTTCCGATGCGGTGGATCAAAGCAAAATATATCATCTGCACACCGCGCAAAGGCAGTTTTTATATGATAATATGCGTGGCAAAAAATTGCCGATATATTCCAAGCTTTTAAAAGGCGAGATCTATCGACGCATATTTAAAATGCGTTGTGACATCGCCGAGGTGTATTTGGCCGAAAACAACAGGATAAATATTATAAAAAACGCATTTGAGGTTGCAGAGATATGATGTATTTGAGCACACGTAACAACGACCGCAAAAGATACACATCGGCAGAGGTCATCAAAAACGGCATTGCCGCCGACGGTGGACTTTTTGTGCCCGAATGTATACCGTCGGTCTCGGTCGAAGAGATACGCGAAATGTGCCGAATGACTTATCCCGAAAGAGCGGCACGCATACTTTCGATGTTTTTGACCGACTATATGTATGACGAATTGCTTGACGCCGCAAAAAGCGCTTATTCGGCCGAATCGTTCGGCGAATACGCGGCGCCAGTTGCGGCGCTCGGCGGTAGCGATATGTATATTGTCGAATTGTGGCACGGCCCGACCGCGGCATTTAAAGACATGGCGTTGCAGATAATGCCGCACCTGCTGTCAAAAGCGCTTAAAATAACGGGCGAAAAGCGCGACGCGCTGATACTCGTTGCCACAAGCGGCGACACCGGCAAAGCGGCTCTCGAGGGATTTAAAAACGCAGAGCAGACAAAGATACATGTTTTTTATCCCTGCGACGGAGTATCCGAGATACAAAAACGTCAGATGGCGACAACCGAGGGTGCCAATGTTACGGTCACTGCCGTCAAAGGCAATTTTGACGATTGCCAGAGCGAGGTCAAAAAAATATTCGCAGACGCCGAAACGGCAAAGATCCTGTCCGATCGCGGCGTGTTTTTATCAAGTGCCAACTCGATAAACTGGGGCAGATTGGTTCCGCAGACCGTATATTATTTTTCGGCATATTGCGATATGGTTTCAAACGGTTGCATAGAGCTCGGCCAAAAAATCGATGTTGCGGTGCCTACCGGCAATTTCGGCAACATACTTGCATGCTATATGGCCAAAAAGATGGGCTTGCCGATAAGACGTTTGGTGTGCGCCTCTAACAAAAACAGAGTACTTACCGACTTTTTTGAGACCGGCGTTTACGACAGCCGCCGCAAATTTTATACCACCGCGTCGCCGTCAATGGATATATTGATATCGTCAAATCTCGAAAGACTTATTTATTTTGTTTCTGGTGCCGATAAAACCCGAGAATATATGCAAAAGCTCGCAAAAGACGGCTTTTTTGAGGTCGATGCCGATACGATGGATGTGATAAGGCGCGATTTTTCGGCTTATTCCGCCGATGAAAAGCAATGTGCCGACGCCGTAAAATATTTGTTTGACATGTTCGGATATCTTTGCGATACGCATACCGCGGTTGCCGTGCACGCCGCAAAACTGCAAAAAAAAGACAAAACCGCCGTGCTTGTCGCATCGACGGCTTCGCCTTATAAGTTTGCGCCGGCCGTTTTGTCGGCGCTCGGTCAAACGGTTGACACAGAGCTTGACGCTCAAACCGAACTCGCAAGTCTTACACAAACCGATATTCCCGCATGTCTGCGAGATGTCATGTCAAAGCCCATACGCTTTGACAGTGCCGCATCACGCGACGACATGCTGCGCGAGGTGCTTCAGCACACGGTCTGACCGTCGCGCTTTTTAAACGTAGCGCATACCGTTTCGCGGCATGATTCCGCATCCGACGGCCCCACCGATATCGTTTTTGCGGTGCAGCCGCATTTTCCGTCATGATAAAGGCAGTTCCATACGGCGCAGTTAACGCCCTTGTTGCACTTGCATTTTTGTTCGCATTTTTTGTCATCAACAGACATAGATTCTTTACCGCACTTTCTTTGTTTTTTATGCAACGTTATTATTGCCGATAATGCGGCGATCTATTCCGCCGGAGGAGGGACAAAACAATGTCGGTCTATTGTATATCCGATCTTCATCTGTCGTGCGGCGGCAAAAAGCCGATGGACATCTTCGGCGAAAAATGGCAATGCCATATGCAAAAACTAAAAAACGGTTTTGACGGCATACTCGCCGAAGACACCGTGGTGATACCGGGCGATCTCAGCTGGGGAGATTCGGCATCGGATGCGGCGGAAGATTTTAAATTTTTGGCATCATTGCCGGGCAAAAAAATATTGTGCAAAGGCAACCATGATTTTTGGTGGAGCACATTGCCCAAGATGAACCGCTTTGTAAAAGATATCGGCATAGATAATATATCATTTTTGCGCAATAATGCGTATATATGCGAAGATTTTGTCATCTGCGGCGCAAAAGGATATCTGCCGTGCGGCAAAGCGGACGACAAAAAATATTGCGAGCGCGAGGCTCTGCGACTGGAAATGTCGATTAAAGAGGGCATAAAACTCGACGGCGGCGAAAGCAGAGAAAAAGTTGTCTTTTTGCATTATCCTCCCGCATACGGTTTTCAAAAATGCGAGCAGATACTTGATATTATTTACAAATACCGCATAGGGCGTGTTTTTTACGGGCATATTCATTCGGTGTCGGCGGGTGCGCTGCATTCGTCGGCGGCAGGCGCCGAGCTGCGACTTGTTGCGGCGGACGCGCTTATGTTTAAACCACTTAAAATATGAGAGGGAAAAATATAAAATGTCTATAATCATCGGCATAGATGTCGGCGGCAGCACAACAAAAATAGTGGGCTTTGAGGGTGAAAAACCGCTTGAGCCGTTTTTGGTCAAAGCAAACGACCCGATAGCATCTCTTTACGGCGCCTTCGGCAGATTTACATCTGTAAACAACATTCCGTTGTCAAATATAAGCAAAATATATGTCACGGGCGCGGGCGGCAGTTTTGTCGACAGTTCGATATACGGCCTGCCCACCGAAAAAGTTGAAGAATTCGACGCCACCGGTCGAGGCGGACTTTATCTTTCAAAACTCGACGAAGCGATAGTGGTCAGCATGGGCACCGGCACGGCATTGGTATATGCCAAGCGCGGAAAGATATACGAGCATCTCGGCGGCACAGGCGTCGGCGGAGGCACTCTGATAGGCCTTTGCAAAAGACTGATGTCTTTGTCGGATGCCGATGCGATATCAGACCTGGCAAAAGACGGCGACCTGTCAAATGTCGATCTGCTTATAAAAGATATCTCGTGCGGCAACATTCCCACGCTTGAGGCAAATGCCACGGCGTCAAATTTCGGCAGTTTATCAGAGCTTGCCACAAACGCCGACATAGCGCTCGGCGTGCTTAATATGATATTCGAGACGGCAGGTGTGCTTGCCGTATTCGGCGCAAGGCTTAAAAAGCTCGACAAAATAGTGCTTACGGGCAATATTTCGGTGATACCGCAGGCAAGAGAAAGATTTGACATACTTGAAAAAATGTTCGGCGTCAGGTTTATTATACCCGATAATTCGGCATACGCCACGGTTATAGGCGCGGCTCTTGCGGGAAAGGATGTAGACAGATAAATGGCAGAAAAAAATACGGCAAAAAGTTGGAATAAAAAAATATTTGCCATGTTGCTGCAACGCGCGCAGGGCGACCGAAGCACAAGGCAGTTTGCGCTAGAGTGCGATATCAGTTATGTGCAGATGCGCAAGCTGATAATGATGGAGCAAGAAAATCCGCCCAGGCCAAAACTTATCAAAAAAATAGCCGACCACGCTTTCGGCGAGGTCGACTTGTCTGACTTGATGTTTGCCGCGGGAATTTCGCAGCAACAAAAACAGGCGCGAATTGACGGAGCCGACCAACTTATGCAAGTAGGCGTCGGCGTAAAATATCGCAGTCTTACCGTAAAAGAGCGCCGCAGTGTAGAAGAATATATCGACTATATCATATGGCGCAAAAGTTCGGACTTACAAAAATAGCATTGCCGCCACAAACAGCAATATCATATCGCTTGAGATGTCCGAATCCAAAAGCAGCAGTATGCCTATGGCTATTATAAGCAAGTCGTCTGTCTCAAGCCTTTTTAAAAAACTTAAGTCTATTAAGCTTTTTTTACCGGATTCCGCCGGCGGCGATACGGTTGAAACGGCGGGTTCCGATACCGTCTGTTCGGACCCAAACTGACCGTCATACGCGCTCGAATACATGCCGTCGGATTGCACTCCGCCATAATCGCGGCTATACATTTTTGCCACCTCCGAATCTGTCTATGGTCTGCACTACGGCAAGCGCCCTGATCAGCGCATCGACTTTTTGTTTTTTGCCGTCACGCATGACCGCTTTAAGCCCTGACAGCAACGCCATGCGCGGGTCTGGTTCCGAAGGTTGCTGCCGTGCAGGCTCGCCGTTTGCGGAGTCGGCACCGTTTTTGCCAAAGGATGACGCGATCTGCGATATTTTTGCCACCGACTCGGGGTTTGAAAGCAGTTCCGCGACCTTGGCGGCAAGATCGGCATCCATATCAGATACCTCTTAAAACGCGTGCTATCTCGTCGGCTTTGTCTTTGCCGACACTTTGCAAAAGTTTTTCGGCATCGGCGGCGCTCATGCTTGAAAACGCGTTTCGCAAATTTGCCGCATTGCTCTGCAACAGCGCCGCTTTGCCTTTGTCGGCTCCCGCCGCATCGCATATCGCGCCTATCAGCGACTTGAGCTCCTCGTCATTTAAAGCAAGCAGTCGGGCTTTGGTGTTTTCGTCAAAATTCATATAACGCTCCTTTATAAATGCAAAAATAATAATATCAAAAGGTGATCACAATGTATAAATGCAGACCGGAATGCAATAAAAAATCGGCTTTTTTAACCGTCGCACTGTCGGTTATCGTGTGCGGCGCTTGCTTTATAACATCGGTGTGCGTCGAATACTACGGAGGACTGATACAGCTTTTCGGCGTATTGCTGCTGACCGCCGCGATATTTGCCATATCGCGTTTTGTTTTGACGGATATGGAATATACGCTTACTCCCGACGAATTTTCGGCATCAAAAGTCTGGTCAAACCGCACACAAGGCGTTTGCTGCCTTGACCTTGATACCGCCGTCGCGTTAGTAGACAAAAAGACATTTAAGGCAGAATATGCCAAAAAAGTCAACATACGCTATAACTGCTGCCGCAACATAGGCGCAAAGTCATATTTTTATATATGCGAATTCAACGGCAAACTTGCCTCGATAGAGTTTGAACCAAACGCGCCGTTTTTAAAAATAATGACAGATGCGGTCGAAAACAAAATATCTAAACGAGGCGACTGAACTCTATATTTATCGCCTGCCATGTAAGCGGCCCCACTATGCCGTCGACGTCCAGCCCGTAATATGTCTGAAATTCTTTTACCGCGCCTTCGGTCTGCGCGCCGAATATTCCGTCGACATCCAAAAGTCTTATCGAAGGCACGGCGTTTCTTATCACATTTAAAGCGTTCTGAATATAGCTCACATTTTCTCCCGACGATCCGCGCCTGAGCGGATAGCCGGGATATTGTTTTGTTTCGGCCGAATTTATATTATCGCCGCCGACCGCATAATATGTCTCGACAATCGCATCCCATGTCGCTTTGGGGATGTTGCCTGTTTCGGCCAGTCCGTAATAACGCTGAAAGCCCTTGACCGTCTCAAGCATATCTTCGGTGAATACGCCCGTTATCGCGACATCCGGCACAGCCTCTTGCCCCAACACCGAAGATATAGTGTGCAGATAATACTGCATTCTGAGCACCTCGCTGCCGCGGTCACCGAGTTGCAATGTCCTGCCGCCGAAACTGTCGCTCTGTTCTCTTTCGCCTTCGCTGCCGAGTTCCGCCAGTTTTTTGACCGCATTATATATGTATACAAGCCTATACCAGGTATTTTCGTCGACAATACCCGTTTCGTTTATGCCGAAAACTCTTTGAAACGCCTTGACCGCAAGTTCGGTATCATCGCCGAACACACCGTCCTGATATCTGATAAACGGTATGGACGGAAAATTTATGGCGACACGGTTTAAACGGTATTGCAAGAGCGCCACGCCTTCGCCGTTTGAACCTTTATACATTTCGCCGGGGAATGAAGGCGGCATCTGTGCCACCTGCGCAGACCTCTCGATAACATCTCTGCCGTAATAATAGCGCACTATCTCGAGCGCATCGTATCCGCGCCGTGCCAAAGGCACCGTGCCCCACTGCGAAAGCCCGTCGCATATAACCGATGCTCCGTCGCAGTATTCGGCATACAGCGGTTCTATCGTCCCTTCGCGCACAAGATAAAGCGTAAACAGTTTGTCGGCCGCTTCATCTATCGTGTCGAATATTGCCCTGTCTTTTACAAACGACTGGTCAAACGCCGTCGATGCCGTTATGTCAAAATCATAGCCCTGAGAACGGTACCACTCGGTATATATGCGGTTCAGTGCAAGCGACGTTATGCACAAAATATTTGCCTCAAGGCTCTGTTCGGGCCATGTGGGATATATCTCGCTTGACGCGCAGTTTTTTACATAATACAAAAACGGCACGGTGACGTTTTCGGCATTGCTGCCGGGCGTGCCCAGATGAACGGTTATCGTCTCGGGTATAGTCGGCCTTCGCTGATAAAGCACCTCTGCGGCGGGAAGTGCCGATATGTTCTGTTCGGTGCGCGACGAAGCAAGCGAAAACAGCTTGTGCGGCGGCGTGATTATAACTTTTTCAAAGCCGTCCGTCTGATCGTTAAAAGGCACCATTTCTATCTGCTGAATGCTGTTTACACCGGCAAAAACCTGAATTCCCATTATATTCAGTGTCAGATATCCCGCAAGAATGATGCGCAGGTCGACCGATGTATAAGGCTTTGCCTTTATGCGCGGCGTTTGCGAATAAGCCTCGGGCGGCGTCTTTATAACAAATATCGCCTTGCCGTTTTTGTCGGTAACGATCGCCTCGCTGCCTGCCGCGTCCGACCTTATCACCGTAGCGTCGGCAAGCGGCGTGCTTGTGCCCTCTTTTATCAGGCGTATCTCAAGCGTGCCCGTATCTGTCAAAACAATCAACTCCTTTTGCTTTATTTTATGCTTAATTGTCGCCTTTGTTGCTTGCATTTTGTGTAATTATTTGATAGAATTACAAAAGACCATTAATTCGGAGAGTGATATCATGTTTGATGTACTTATCATAGGCGCGGGCATATGCGGCTCGGCGACGGCTTATTATCTTTCGCACAGCGATTTAAAGATTTGCGTTGTCGACAGAGAACCCGACGTTGCCATGGGCACCACAAAAGCCAACAGCGCCATAATCCATGCGGGATACGATCCCGAACCGGGCACGTTGCTCGCAAAGCTGAATGTTGAAGGTAACCGTCTGTGCGGCGAACTTGCAAAAGAACTCGGATTTGCTTTTAAACGCATAGGTTCTTATGTTTTGGCATTTTCACCCGAAGACGACGAGACGGTCAAAAAACTTTATCAAAAGGGCATAGCCAACGGCGTGCCGGGGCTTGAGATACACACAAAAGAACAGATAAAAGCAAACGAACCCAATGTTTCGGATTCTGTCACTTCGGGGCTTTATGCTCCGTCGGCGGGCATAGTTTCGCCCTGGGGATATTGCCTTGCGCTTGCCGAAAACGCGGTGACAAACGGTGCCGAATTTGTTTTGGGTAACGGTGTTATGTCAATAGAACGCAAAGACGGTATTTTTTATGTCACGCTTGAAAACGGCAATGTTTTGCAGTCAAAATACATCGTCAACTGCGCGGGCATACACGCCGCCGAGATATGCGCCATGCTCGGTGAAAAAGAGTTTGAAATATTCCCGTCAAAGGGTCAATATTTTCTGCTTGACAAAAATCAGAGCGGCATAGTAAATCACGTTATGTTTCAGTGTCCGTCGGCGGTCGGCAAGGGCGTTTTGGTCTCGCCCACGGCGGGCGGCAACCTGATAGTCGGCCCCAACGCCGAATCGGACAGCCGTTTTGATGACCTTTCGACAGACGCCGAGGGACTTGATTTTGTCGCGCGCGCGGCGGCAAGAACCACGTCAAAGATCAACTATCGCGAAAACGTGCGCTGTTTTGCCGGACTCAGAGCAAATTCGGACAGAAGCGATTTTATCATCGAGCCTTCAAAGCACGATTCGCATTTTATAAACGTTGCGGGCATAAAATCTCCCGGCCTTTCGGCCGCGCCCGCTATTGCAAAATATGTCGTTTCGCTGCTTGCAGAGCAAGGGCTTGAACTTGTGCCCAAATCCGAAATAAAATATGCTCCGCGCCGCATAAGTTTTGCAAAGGCTTCGCCCGAGCAGCGCAAAGCGCTTATCGCCGAGGATCCGAGATACGGCACGGTCATATGCCGTTGCAACACGGTCACCGAGGCAGAGGTCGTGGCGGCCTGCCACAGCCTGATAAAACCCGTTTCGCTTGACGGCATCAAACGCCGCGCGGGCACGGGAATGGGCAGATGCCAGGGCGGTTTTTGCTCACCCAGAGTGCACGAGATAATCGCGCGCGAACTCGGCATTGCTTATGAAGACGTTATTCAAGACAGAATCGGCTCGCACATCGTGTGCGGCAGAATAGGGGAAAACAACGATGATTGATTGCGGACTTGCCATAATAGGCGGAGGTCCCGCCGGTCTTGCCGCGGCGATAGCGGCTTATGACGAGGGCCTGCGCGACATAGTTATATTCGAGCGCGACAGCGAACCGGGCGGAATATTGGGCCAGTGCATACACAACGGTTTCGGACTTACCACCTTCGGTCTCGAACTTACCGGCCCCGAATATGCCGGCAGATATATAGCCGAAGCCGAAAAGAGAGACATAAAAATTCTTACCGACACCATGGTAATACAGCTCACGTCCGACCGCGTGATAACCGCCGTAAGCAAAAACGACGGCTATCTTGAATATAAGGCAAAAGCCATAGTGCTTGCCATGGGCTGCCGCGAAAGAGGCCGCGGCCCCATAAAACTTGCGGGCGACAGAGGCAGCGGAGTTTTTACCGCCGGATGCGCTCAGCGTTATATGAATATCGAGGGCTATATGGTGGGCAGACGCGCCGTCATACTCGGCAGCGGCGACATAGGGTTAATAATGGCGCGCCGTATGACGCTTGCGGGCGCAAAGGTTCTGGCTGTTGCCGAAATAATGCCGCATTCGTCGGGACTTTCGCGCAATATCGCACAGTGCCTTGACGATTTTGACATTCCTCTTTACCTTTCACACACAGTCACCGATGTCAAGGGCGACAGGCGCATCGAAAGCGTCACCATTTCGCAGGTCGACGAAAATATGCGTCCCATCAAAGGCACCGAAAAGACTTATGAATGCGACACCCTGCTGCTTTCGGTAGGTCTTGTGCCCGAAAACGAACTCAGCCGCATGGCCGGCGTGCCGATAGACCCCCGCACTAACGGCGCGGTGGTTTATCAGGATATGCAGACGGAATACGACGGCATTTTTGCCTGCGGCAACGTGTTGCACGTCCACGACCTGGTCGACTTTGTCTCGGCCGAAAGCGCCAAAGCCGGTGCAAACGCCGCAAAATATATTATGAGCGGATGTCAAAACGCCGACAGAACGGATGCTTTGGATATCAAAAACGGCGACGGAATATCTTATACCGTTCCTCAAAAAGTGCTAAAGCAGGATGTATCAGACAAACTCACCGTGTTTTTCAGAGTCAGACGCAAATACGATGCCGCGACTGTTGAGGTCATCTCAAACGGCGAGCGCATAGCCGCATTCAAGCGCAAATATCTTGCCCCGGGCGAGATGCAAAACATTGTCCTGCCCAAACAGCTGCTGGCAAAAGCAAGCGGCAATATAATTATTAATATTTCGGAGGTCGAATAATGAAGCAGCTTGTTTGCATAGGTTGCCCCCGAGGCTGCCGACTTGAAATAGACGAAAACACGCTTGAAGTCAAAGGCAATTTTTGCCCCACCGGCGCAGAATACGGCAAAAACGAGCTTGTTTCGCCTATGCGCACCGTCACCGCGACGGTTAACATAGAGGGCGGCATTCACGCGCGACTTGCCGTGCGCACCGACAAAGCCGTGCCCAAATCAAAAATGTTTGACGTTATAACCGAGCTTAACAAATACACCGCTCATTCACCCGTTAAAATGGGCGACGTGCTTATCAAAAACGTCGCCGGCACCAAAGCGAATATCATAGCGTCAAGAGATATGTAAATAATCGCATATACAAAAAATCAAGGTCAAATCAATGACCTTGATTTTTTGTGTTATGGTGTATCAGACCAATTAAGGATGTTGTAAATAATTAATCCATTATTGAATCCAATCATATCCGCCTGAAATCTGCGAATGTTTTGTTATTAATTGCTCATGACTTCCGTTCATGACCGATGCCAAAGGACCTCGTTGGCAAATCGCATTTACGTTGTATATACAGAATTTGTTTTCAAACCTTGCATCGTCCGCTTTGATATAAGTCATAACGAACAAACCTTGCGCTTCATTAGTGGGCAGATCGCCAAACGAAGGAATATTCAAACTTCCGTTAGCAAACAATACTGTATTATAAAGAGCTATATTGGAGATAGAATCCTCATCATAATCGTCTTCGCTTGTT
Organism: uncultured Ruminococcus sp.; assembly: GCA_964402515.1. Classification (GTDB taxonomy): domain Bacteria; phylum Bacillota; class Clostridia; order Oscillospirales; family CAG-382; genus Coliplasma. The sequence continues at coordinate 18,213 of CAYOCM010000002.1, forward strand.
TTAATAGTTAGCATATATCCGTTTAAATCAAAATATAACTCATCTAATATACAAGGAGGGTACGGATAGTTACACTGTACACCGAACATTTCAACAAACTCTTTTACACTAAGTTCAACATTTTGTGTAAGTCTGTAATAATAAGTTTTTTTATCGGTTTCATCATTTTCGACCTTGCTGGTTATATCATATCCGCTGATCTTGATTATTTCTGCATCGTCGGGGATAGCACTGTAATGATGGCAATCGCCATTGGTGCAGAAGCCGTCGGCGCCGTGGTTATGAGCGGCTTTTATATCTTCTTTGCCCTCGTTGTAAGTGCAGTTTTTGCACTGTTGATATTGGTTATGACCGTCTTCGGTGCAGGTTGGTTCTTTTGCCTGAATAGTTTCTAAATCGTGACCTGCCTTAATAAGCACATAATCGGTATCTTTTTCTCCGCAAACCGAGCACTTGTGATATGTATTCCAACCGTCTTCGGTGCAAGATTTAGCTTTCGCGTCAACTACAACCGACATATCATGTCCGGTAGCTTTTATGACCTCATAGCCTTTTACGGCACTGCAACGCGAGCATTTTTGATAATCTTTATAGCCGTTTACGGTGCAAGTTGCATCTTGACCTTTTTGATCTCGATAATCATGTCCGAGAACTTCGGTAGTTTTAAATTCTGTATGTCCGCATTTCTTGCAGTATTTGAACTGAACGCCCGGAGTTGTGCAGTTTGCCTCGGTAAGCTCTCGCCACTCGGAATAGCTCTCGTGTTTGCAGTTTTCGATAACCGTTTCACCGGGAACCTCAATCTTAATAATTTCTTTTTCACCGGGAACTTCGACTATTACAGTTTCTTTATCGCCTTTTACTTTTTCAAAAGTCTGTTCAAAGAGTACGCAGTCGCACAAAGTGCATTTCATGGTAACTTTGTAACGTGTTTCGTCTATATCGGTAGTTACAAACTCGCCTCCGATATGATCGTGATCGGGGTTAAGCATGTCACAGAAATAGCATTTGTTTTCTGAATTGTAAAGATGCTGGCTATAAAGCGCACCTTGGTCTTCGTCAATACCTACAACGTTTTCTTTTGCATCATGGAACATAGTTCCCGCAGCGGCTATGACCTTGCCGCCGGTTTTGGTAAATGTTCTTACAAATCCGTAAACGGTGACGGTGCCGTCTTTAACGGCAAGAGCGCCACCGTAGGTGCGAACTCGGAGTTCCTTGTCTTTGGCGTCAACGGTCACATTGATCTGACTGTGTCCGGCGTCAAAATTGCGGTCGATAACAGTGATTTCAGTGGCATCGCCGTTATAATAAATCGAATAGTTGTGCTCAAAACCGCTGACCTTATCATCGACATAATAAAAGTTAATGACAGATTCTTTTGCCGTTTGCTTTTGCTCGTCGGTTACGATATCTTCGGGAACATAATTAACGGTTTTGCCCTCGCCGTCTTCGGCATAGCAGAATACATCGTTAACGCTGTCCCACAGGATATAGAATCCCTCGGTGGTCGGCTTGATAAGCGTTACGTCAAAGCCGTGCTCTTTAACGGCATGAACCGCGTCGTGCATAGTGTCGTGCTTGCCGTTTTCGGTCTTATCGAGCGCAAGAGCGGTATTAAGGTTGCGCACCAACTGCACGTCGGCACTTACGTTCGCCTTGTTAACAAGGTTTATAAACGTCGGGATAAGTACCGCGGCAAGAATCGCTATGACCGCAATAACTATCACAAGTTCGACGACCGTAAAACCTTTTTTTGTCTTGATACTTGTTTTCAAGTTTGTTTCCTCCATAACTTAAAAATGTGAATATGTACGCCTAACAGTATATTAGGCGTACGTTTATGGTGTCATAATAGCAGACAAAAAACATTTTGTCAATAGTTTTTACAATAAAAAATGAACTTTTTTAACAAATAGGCCTTTATTGATACTTGTTATCGTTTAATTTTGGTGTTTTTTACGCCTAATATACTGTTAGGCGTACGTTTTTATATTAATATAACACGCACATAAAAACGCCGATATGCTTTTTGCATACCGGCGTTTTTAATTGTATAAAAGGTCGTCACACGGACGACCTTTTTATATTTTAATCGGGTATTGTTGTTACGGTAAACACCTTGTTTTGCGTATCATACGCTATTGCGGCGGTAAAACCGTCGTATTTTTGCGAATAATCGGCATATTCGGGATTTGCTTTGATAAAACCGTCAAACATCTCGCCGTCGACACCGTCGTAATATGCGGTTACTCCGCCGTAAATGCCTTTGCTTATCTCGCGGCATTCACCCGGAAACTCGGGCAAGCCGTCGGGCAAGCTCGGTTTGGCAAGACCGTTGCTTATCAGCATAAGCACCGCTATTATCACAACAAGCGCCGCCGCTGCCGAAAGCAACCATACCAATTTGCGCTTATCTGCCGCACTCATCAATATTTCTCCTGTTTCCAGCGGATAAAGAACAGTACTCCGGCAGCGATAACCGCAAGAATTATTATAATTATCGCAACAACGAGACCGGGGTTTGAGGAACCGTTATCATCGGTGCCCGAAGCGTTTTGATCGATCTCAAACTGCGCCTCGATAGTGTGGTCTGCCGTTACGCGCTCAAACGTATAGCTGTATACCGACTGACCCGCAACATCGGATATTGCCGTGCCGTCTATAAGAATGCTCTTTATAACATATCCTTCGTCGGCGACTATGCTGTATGTTGCCGAGCTGCCGGTGGTTACCGACTTGCTGCCCGCAGGGCTTATTTTGCCGCCGTCGGATGCGCTCGAAACTATGGTATAGCGCAGTTCGAGGCTTTCGCAGAATGTGACGTATTCGTCATTGAAATAATATACGCATATCCAGCCTTCGTTGTCGACAACGGCCTGATTTGCGGCGGCCGAACCGTCTGCCTTTGTGGGCGATGCAAGCGCCGAGTCTTTAAGCACGAGATAATCAAGCGTTTTGCCCGCGTATATCGCGCCCATGTTATAAGACAGCGTGGTGCCGTCGGGCCATATCACATATGCGGGCATTTGAATGGCAGCATAGTCTATATTGCCCACGGTTTGAGAGATATAATCGATTATGGTGTCAAATCCGTCGCCCGAACCGTCTATTGCAACCGCAAGGTCGATGTTTTCGCCGCTTACGGTTGCCGACGAGCCCGCGGGTATAAATATTTTGATCTTATCGTTATAAAATACGCACGCCTTGCCGGTAGAAGCAAGCTTGTCGAATATTTCTTTTGAAACTTTGGTCTTTTGAGAAATATTAACGTATATCGTGTCGCGGCTCCAATCGACGTCGGTGACTTTGATGACATCGTCCGAGGGAGTGACAGTCGATTCTTGTTTTTTAAACGTAACGTGTATATTTGAATTTGAGGATATTCCGCTCATCGTATAAGAGTTGCCGCTGATGTTGACAGCAACTCCGCCGACGGTGACGGTGTCGACGATATATCCGGTGTCGGGCGCAAAAGTAAACCTGATGCTTTCGCCCGAAAGCACGCTGTTTTCACCCGAGGGATTGATAGAGCCGTGCTCACCCGCCGTGGCATTGACGGTGAATACGGGAACGTCGGTTTGCATCGGTGTAAATTTGACCGCTATGCGCATATCGGCAGTGACCGCCGCTACGATATATTTGCCCTCTGAATTAAACGACTTTAAAACGCCGTCGATGCGGAACGTGTCAAGTTTATAGCCCAATGCGGGTTCGGCGGTTATCTCGAGCGCCGAATCTTTTGCAAACTGAGTGGGTGACGATATCTCGGTGCCGTTGATATAAAGTTTGCCGCCGCTCGAAACGCTGGGAGTGACGGTTATCGCCTGAGTAAATTCAACGTCGTATATAATGTCTTCGGTACCTATCTTAAGCGTAATGACATTATCTACCACCTGCGATGTAAGGTCTTCGGCGCCGAAAACGACAGACTTAAACATCCAATAATTGCCTTTTTCGCTTGTGGGCTCAAACTTAAACGTTATGTTGCTGTCAGCGGGATAATATCCCGTGCCGGGCACGACCTTGCCCGAACCGATAACATTAAACGTTACCTGAACGCCTTTGACAAATTCGGCAACGATATTCATGGGCGACTCGCCCGTGGTGACCTTAAGTTTGCCGTCTTTGACATCTGCGGTGCGGTCGGTGCCGTCTACGGTGACCGATTTAAGCACATAGCCCTCGGCGGCGGCAAAAGTCAATTCGAGTTCGGTAAGGGGATAATAAGAACCCTCGGCGGGAGTAACTGTGCCCTGACCGTTTACGGTAACGTTTATGGGTTGCATTTCTCCCATAGCAGTGGTTTCGACAGTGACCGTGTTGGTTTCGCCGACGGTGATTTCAAATTCGGTACCCGCGACATCGGCATCGTTGAATTTGATGCCGCCTATGCGCATTCCTTCATCGGCAAAAACCGCAATCTTTGCTTTTGTGCCGAGGTTGGCTCTTGCGACGGTGGTACCGTTGACGGTATAAGTAAATCCGCTGCCGACAAAAACTATGTCTCTGCCTACAGACGTGTCGTCTTTAAACCTGACCTCATAAGTGCGGTCGGCCATATCTTCGTCGGTGTATTCGTAGTTTGTTTTGCCGCTTACGCCCGGTATGCTTACGCCGCTGACTTTAAACGATTCTATCGACTTGTCGGTGTTTGATACCGCTTTTATGACCGCGGGAGTGCCTTTGGGTATCGTATAAACATTGTCAACTGGAGTGTATCCGTCGACAAACGCCGTGCCGCCCTCTCCGCATATAACGGTTATGCTGTAAGTTTGGTCTGCTTGCGATGATTCATCGGGTTGCGACGGATCTTCTTCGGCAAAAACGCATTGTGCCGCAAGCGCAAACATAAAAACTGCGGCAAGCATTATTGCGACCGATCTTTTAAATCTGTTCATATAAACAACCTCCGTGGTAATTGATTAACAATCAAATGATCTGTTTTGCTTGACTTGATGCAAAAATAGTGATATACTTTTACATCATCATATTATACACGGTTTTGACGGTTTTTGCAATACCGTGCTTAACTTTTGATTATTTTTATTTTTTGGCATTAATTTTGACGCAAAGAAAGGAACTTTTTAAAATGGCCGACAAAAAACTGGTAGAGCAGATCACGTCGATGGACGAGGATTTTGCAAAATGGTATACCGACATAGTCAAAAAAGCCGAGTTAATCGAATACACCAGCATAAAAGGCTGCATGGTCATCAGGCCTTACGGCTATGCGATATGGGAGAATATTCAGCATATTCTTGACGGAATGTTTAAGGCAACCGGACACGAAAATGTATGTATGCCTATGTTTATTCCCGAATCGCTCTTGCAAAAAGAAAAAGATCACGTCAAGGGTTTTGCCCCCGAGGTGGCATGGGTCACCATGGGCGGCAGCGAAGTGCTTGAAGACAGGCTGTGCGTGCGCCCGACATCCGAGACGCTGTTTTGCGAGCATTATGCGAACGTGGTGCATTCATACCGCGACCTGCCCAAAAAATACAACCAGTGGGTAAGCGTTGTAAGATGGGAAAAAACCACCCGCCCGTTTTTGCGCAGCCGCGAATTTCTGTGGCAAGAGGGACACACGATTCACGAAACGCGTCAAGAGGCAGAGTTTGAAACAAAGCAGATGCTTGATATATATGCCGAATTCTGTGAAAAATCACTGGCAATGCCCGTGGTCAAAGGCCGAAAGACCGAAAGCGACAAGTTTGCCGGTGCGGTCGACACATACGCCATCGAGGCGCTTATGCACGACGGCAAGGCTTTGCAGGCGGGCACCAGCCACTTTTTCGGTGACGGATTCGCAAAAGCCTTCGGCATTCAGTTTACGGGCAGAGACAATAAAAAGAATTATCCTTTCCAAACCTCGTGGGGCGTTTCCACAAGGCTTATCGGCGGCATAATAATGACGCACGGCGACGACAACGGATTGGTTTTGCCGCCCGCGATCGCGCCGATTCAGGTCGTTATTATCCCCATCGCATTCCACAAACCCGGTGTGCTTGAAAAATGCGCCGAGCTTAAAGACGCGCTTTCAAAACAATACCGCGTCAAACTCGACGACAGCGATCAGTCGGCGGGTTGGAAGTTCAGCGAATACGAGATGAAGGGCGTTCCCCTGCGTATAGAAGTCGGTCCGCGTGACCTCGAGCAAGGTGTCTGCGTTATCGCAACGCGCGCCGACGGCAGCAAAGAGACCGTTTCGCTTGACGGCATAGTCGAGACGGTCGGCCTGAAACTGCAACAGGCACACGAGATTATGTATCAAAAAGCGCTTGACAACCGTGCGCGCCGCACTTTTGACTGCGAAACGTTGCAGCAGATAATCGACACGCGCGCCGAACACGGCGACGGCTTTATCAGAGCCGACTGGTGCGGCGACGAAGAATGCGAATCCGCGGTCAAAGACAAAACCGGTGTAGGCTCGCGCTGTATAATATCCGATCAAACAGAAGGCAAGTGTGTTTGCTGCGGCAAGCAGGCAAAGCACAAGGTACTTTGGGCGGTTGCATATTGACGCAAAAAAAGAGCAGGCCGCGGCTTGCTCTTTTTTGAAACTCAGTGCCGTTCGTCGGATTTTTTGCATCGGCTGCAATAGCCGTTGTAAATTATCTGGCGCTCGATTATAAGATAATCTGTGGTTATGTCGTTTTTGGGCAGGTCACCCTCGGCAAAATCAAACACTTTGCCGCATTTTATGCAATAAAAATGGCTGTGATCCGAGATGTCGGGATCAAATCTGTCGGGAGAACCCGGCGAAATTATGCGCCTGATCTCACCCGATTCGGCCAAATAACCCAGATTGCGATATACCGTGGCAAGACTCACATCCGGCATAAACGGCACGACGGTTTCATAAACCTGCTCTGCCGTGGGATGATCGCTTCTGTCCGAAAGCACCTTCCTGATCACATCGCGTTGCTTTGTGTTGCGTCTTATCATAACCGATTTCCTTATCAATAATTATTATCAAGTGCAATATATCATACTTTAAACCGTTTGTCAACATTTTTATCAAGGAGCGTAAAAATGCCTTTTTTGCCGCTTACACCGGATGAATTGAATCAAACGCCCGATTTTATCATAGTTACGGGCGACGCATATGTAGACCATCCGTCTTTCGGCACCGCCGTTATCGGCAGGGTGCTTGAGGACGCGGGATTTGTCGTGGCCGTGATCGCACAGCCGGATTGGCATTCGACCGAAGATATCAAAAAGTTCGGTATGCCGCGTTTGGCGTTTTTGGTAAATTCGGGCAATGTCGACAGCATGGTTGCTCATTATACCGTGGCAAAAAAACGCCGATCGGACGATTATTATTCGCCGGGTGGCGTCGCCGGCAAGCGCCCCGACCGTGCGGTAACCGTCTATTGCAACCTGATAAGACAGGCGTTTGGCAAAGTGCCCGTTATCATAGGCGGGGTTGAGGCGTCAACACGGCGTTTTGCGCACTATGACTATTGGACCGACAAGCTCAGACACAGCATACTTATAGACAGCGGTGCCGATCTTTTAACATACGGCATGGGCGAAAATATTCTGCGGCGCATAGCGTTTTTGCTTGACAAGGGCGTGCCGATAAACAAGATACGCGATGTTAAAGGCACCTGTTTTGTTGAAAAAGCGGGATATATTCCCAAGGGCGACTGCGAATATTGCGGCGAGTTTGAAGATCTTTGCAAAGACAAAAAACTGTTTGCCGAGGCATTTAAGGTACAGTATCGCAATCAGGATGCATACCGCGGCAAAATCTTGATCGAATGCTACGGTGACAGGGTGGTCGTGCATAATCCGCCCATGCCTCCGCTGACTCAAAAAGAACTTGACAAGGTTTATGAATTGCCGTACGAGCGTAATTATCATCCTTATTATAAGCGATTCGGCGGTGTTCCGGCCGTTGACGAGGTGAAATTTTCGATAACGCATTGCCGCGGCTGTTACGGCAACTGCAATTTTTGCTCGATAGCGTTTACTCAGGGACGCACCGTTGTTTCGCGCTCGATACAAAGTGTTGTGCGGGAAACAGAAATTTTGACAAAACTTGACGGCTTCAAAGGATATATACACGATGTCGGCGGCCCGACGGCAAATTTTGCCGCGCCGATATGCGCAAATCAAGAGGCGGGAAGCCCCTGCCCAAACAAAGAGTGCCTTTATCCGTCAAAATGCAAAAACGCCGTTGCCGATCATTCGCGCTATCTTGAAATGCTGAGAGCGGTAAAAAACGTCAAAGGCGTAAAAAAAGTGTTTGTAAGGTCGGGAATCAGGCACGATTTTGTCAACGCCGACAAAAACGACGAGTTTATAACCGAGCTTGCGCTTTATCACACGGGCGGTCAGTTGCGACTTGCGCCCGAGCACGTCTCGCAAAGCGTTTTAACTGCCATGGGCAAGCCGCCGTTTGCCGAGTATGAAAAGTTTAAAGCCAAATTCGATGCAATATCAAAACAGCACGGCAAAGAGCAATATGTGTTGCCTTATCTTATGTCCTCGCACCCGGGCAGCACTATGGGTTGTGCTTTGGAATTGGCGCTTTATCTGCGCAAAAACCGCATAAAGCCCGAACAGGTACAGGATTTTTATCCTACACCGGGAACCGCGAGCACCTGTATGTTTTACAGCGGCATAGATCCTTTCACGGGCAAAAACGTTTTTGTGCCGCGCTCGCCGAAGCAAAAAGCAATGCAAAGAGCTTTGCTGCAGACCTATGACTCAAAAAACGAGCCTCTTATCAGGCAGGCGCTTGCCGAATTGGGCAGACAAGACCTCGAACCGTTTTTGCTACCCAAAAAGCAAGCGGGCAACAATAAGAACAAAAGCAAAAAAGCGCCCCGAAAATCGCACGACAAAAAACGTAAATAAATGACATATTAATGCAAATAAATGCAAAAACGGCTGTTTTAACGTGTTTTTAAACAGCCGTTTTTTGCGTGCTTTGTGCGATTTTGCCCACAATTTAGGGCAAAAAGCGTTGTTTTGCTCGACTTGCTGCGACATTAATCGACAAAAACACCCGTTTTAAAACAATCAATATTTGGCGTAAAATAAAAAAACGTGTTTTTTTGCGGCGCAAGATGACGAACGAATATATTCACTGTCGAAACATTCTATGTTTGTTATAGCCAAAATTCGTCCTTTTTCGTTTGCCATTTTTTGCCAAATATGCTAAAATCGAGGCAAATCAAGGCAAGCAACGCTTGCGACAGTACGAAAGGAATATTATTATGGAAAAAGCACAACAAAAAGCTCGGGTGCTGATTGCCGACAACAGCAACGAATTCAGAAGCGCATGTGCGCAACAACTCAGGCGCAGGGGCGTCGAAATAGTTGGCGAGGCGGCCGACGGTCAAGAGGCGTTCGGCAAAATAGCGCGCTGCAAACCCAACATAGTCATCACCGACCTTTACCTGTCAAAGCTCGACGGTGTTGGACTGATCAAAGAATGCAAAAAACAAATGGGCGAAAATTTTCCGTCATTCATCGTTCTTTCGCCGTTTGTGGCAACCAATCTGTTTGAAGAATGCTGTGAAAACGGAGCGGCATACTGCATGTTAAAGCCGCTCGACTATAACGGCATAGCCGACCGCATATCAAGACTTTGCGAAAAAGGCCGCAAAGCAGGCAGTGCTTCGGTGCCCGCGCGTGACGATTTTGATCTCGAGGCGCAGGTGACAAAAGTTATACATCAAATAGGCGTGCCCGCACACATAAAAGGATATCAGTATCTGCGCACCGCCATAATAATGACGGTCGACGACAACGATGCGATAAACGCGGTGACAAAGGTACTTTATCCCACGGTGGCAAAACTTTACGGAACCACCTCGAGCAGAGTTGAAAGAGCCATACGCCACGCAATAGAAGTCGCATGGGACAGAGGCGATGTCGATACGCTCAACAGTTATTTCGGATATACCATTCAAACAGGTCGCGGCAAACCGACAAACTCTGAATTTATCGCGATGATAGCCGACAATCTGAGACTTAAAAACCGCGTTGCCGCAATATAAAAAGCGACCCTCCGAAAAGAGAGCCGCACTGCAAAAGTCTATACAAGCATGCAAAGCAAAGGAATAGTCAGTCCGCAAAGCACGTCGGCGGCAAGCACGTCGGCGGCTGCGGCGGCGCGGTCGCCGTCGAATATTTCGGCAAGCGACTGAACGAGCGCCGCGGTGGGACAGCAACACAGTATAAAAACCGTGGTGCGTATCTCTTGCGACAACGGCAAAAGATGCATTATTCCGAGCACCGCAAGCGGCAACAGCACCAATTTTATCGCCATGGTCACATATACACTTGTTGACGTAAATATTTTTTTAAGATCAGAAACGGCAAGCCGCATTCCGCACACAAACATACACAGCGGCAGACTTATTCTGCCCATAAGTTCTACGGGTTCGGCAATCACCGACGGCAAAGCGGTGCCCGTTATAAACAGCGGCAATACTACGGCAAGCGCGGCAACGTTGGGGCACAACAAAGCCTTTACGGGCCGCATATATTTTTTTTCGCCGGTCATAACAAACAGACCTACGGTCCATGCCACCGCATTCATACTGACGGCAAGCACCGCGGCATACACCACCGCCTGCGGATATTCCGGCAAAAGCGTTTCGAGCAACGGAGTACCGAAAAATCCGAAATTGCCAAACACCCCCGCAACTGTCGCTATGCGGTATGCCGACTCGTTCTGCTTACGTCTGAATATAAATTTAAGCAAAAATATCGCACCGACTTGGGCTATCAGCGTTATGACAAAAAACAGCGCAAGGCTCGGCAGAAGCTCTCCCGAATATTCTATCACCTTGTTAAACGAATAAAGCTCAAGGCAAGGCTGACATATATACATCAATATCTTTGACAGATCTTTTGTGCAATCCGCGCCGATGACCTTAAATTTAACAAAAAAATATCCCGGCAAGGCATAAACAAGCATCAAAAGCACTTTTATCAGCGTTGTATCAAACGGCATGGCTGGTATCTCCCTAATCGACCGATCTGTAATGCTGTTATATTTTAGCACACCTGTCTCAAAAAAGCAACCGCACTTGACAACACGGGCAAAAGTATGTTATATATGATTGAGTATTTATTTTTTTCGGACGGCTTTTATTACGAGAGGAAACATATGAAATATATATCAAAATTAAGGCGTTTTGCGGCGTTTGCCGTAGCATTGGCGACGCTTGCCGCCGCTATACCCGCCGTAAGCAATCAAAAGGTTTCCGCGCTTACCGACAGGCAGACTTGGTTTGCCGAGCTTATGGGTTCGTTTGCGCGCGCCGATATGCACAAAACCGGCATACTTGCTTCGCTTACCGCGGGACAGGCAATATTCGAAAGCGGTTGGGGCACCAGCAGAATAGGCGTTGAGGGCAAAAACCTTTTCGGATACAAGGCTTATTCGTCATGGAGCGGCAGAGTATATGAATACCGCTCAGCCACCTTATATTCAAATTATGACGATATGCTCATTGCATTGGGCAACGACGACCGCAACGCAAGCCCGTGGCGCGCATACGCCGATTGGCGCGAGAGTGTCGAAGACCACTCTACCCTACTTTGCGGCAGCGACAGATATGCGGCGCTCGTGGGCGAAACGGATTATAAAAAGGCGGCGTTTGCAATAGTCGAGGCGGGATACACAAGCGACGACGGCTATGCCGAGCAACTTATTGCCATAATCGAAAATTACGGTCTCACTATGTATGACGACCTTACACCCAACGAATATGGCGTTATCGCCATCGAGATGAACAAAGCTCAGTTGTTTTTAAGCATCAACGACGGCGCCGATCTGTCTTACGAGATATTTGAAGCGGAATTTGTTCCCGAAGAGAGCGAAGACGCCTCGCAAGAACCGTCGGACATGCCTTCTGACGATATAAGCGACGTATCCGACGACGAACAGTCAAGCGAATCGAGCGACGACACATCGGACACTATGTCGGAAAGCACATCCGAAGGAGAACCGATCCGAGACGAATCCGCCGACCAAAGCGACGAAACAAGCACCGACGAAACATCCGCCGACACCGGCGCGACAGGCTGGCTTGATTATACCGTCGAATGGGAAAGCAGCGATCCTTCGGTCGCGTCGGTAGACCAAAACGGCAACGTCACCGCGCTCAAAGAGGGCGTGGCACTTATCAGAGCAAAAGTCGGCAACCGCGAGGCTTGCTGTTTGGTAGAGGTTTCGGGTGAAACGGCATATGACGCATATGTCACATCAACGCTTAACGTGCGCGAAGAGCCTAATACCAACGGCAAAAAATTGGGCATATTCCCCAAAGGACAGGGGATTTATCTGCACAGTGAAAATGTTGACGGATGGTATCTTTGCGAAGGAATAGGCACCGACGGCGAACATTTAAAAGGTTGGGCAAGCGCCTCTTATATAGTTTTAAACAACCACAAAGGACTTGCCACGCAAATACATGCGGCAAAAAGTCTGTTTTCGATCGCGGTGGGCGACACGGCTCAGATAGTATATGCATTGGCGCCCGCTACCGCAACGCAGACCGACATAAAATGGACATCAGCAAACACAAACATAGCCACCGTCAGTTCGGACGGTATTATATCCGCCGTCGCAAAAGGCGCGACTACCGTCACGGGCGTTACCTCGGGCGACGCTACCGTTACGGTTGATATCAGAGTCGGTGACACGGCAACAAACTATGTCGCCGTCACAAACACAAGACTGTATGTTCGCGCCGCAAGCAGTGCCGACTCAAAAGCGCTCGGCATAATAGACGCCGACACCGAGATAGAGGTTGTAGGCGAAGAGGTCGACGGCTGGTATCATGTTATCGTCGACAGCAAAAACGGCAAGACGATAGAGGGCTGGTCAAAAGCCAGATATATAAGCATAACCTCGCTTGTGGGCGGAACTCCGCCCGCGGCCGAACTGACTTTTACCGACGAAAGTATAGTTTCTTCGGGCGGCAGCCTTTACGGAATTATTCCCGAAACAACGCTCGGCGGACTCAACGGCATCTGCACGACATCGGGTGAGATCAAACTTTTTGCCGTTGACGGCACACAAAAAACAGACGGGCAAAAACTTGCCACCGGCGATGTTTTGGTGCTTTATTACGAAGGTGTCGAAATAGATCGCAAAACGCTGATCATCAGAGGCGACGTCAATTGCGACGGCGAAATAAACTCTGCCGATTATCTGTTTATAAAGCGTTATATGGTCGGCACGCTTGAGCTGAGCGAGCATCAAAAACTTGCTGCGGACGCATCGTGCGACGGCGAATTGTTGGTAAACGATTATCTGATGGTGGTCAGGCATTATCTCGGAGAATATACGATAATTCAAAAAGCCCCGTAAACAAGGGGCTTTTTGCCTATTAAAAAGGTTGATTTATTGTGCAAAATAGTGTATAATACAGTTTAACATTAACCATCGTTAAAAGGTGCTTGCAATGAGTTTTTTACGCGGATATTATGAGCGCAACAAAAAAGGCGTTGTGCTGTTCGGCACACTTACGGCGGCAATGCTGCTGTGCTATCTTTTGCCGCAGTTTTTTATGTCGCTGCCCAAAGGCCATGATATCTATTATCATATGTACCGTCTCGAATCGCTTGCGGTCGAGATAAAAAACGGCAATATTCCCGCACGCATATATTCAAACGTCTATCGCGGCTACGGATACGCTTCGCCTATATTTTACGGCGATTGGATGATGTTTCCGTTTGCGTTGCTCGTTACATGGGGCATAAGCGTTGTCAACGCCTATACGGCTTATCTGATAAGCATGGCGTTTTTGACCGGCTGGTCTATGTTCTTTTGCGCGCGATATATATTTAAAAGCGACAAAGCGGCATTTATATCGTCGATATGCTATGTGTTTTCGTCATATTTCTTTACAGACTTGTTTTATCGGCACGCCGCCGGTGAGATGCAATCTTTTGTGTTTTTGCCGATAGTTGCCGTCGGCTTGCACAGCGTGGTATACGGCGACTGCAAAAAATGGTATCTTTTGGGATTCGGACTTTGCGGTGTGTTGATATCTCACGTTTTGACCGCCGTTGCGACGGTGGTGTTTCTTGTGCTGTTTTGCGTATTCAACGCACACAAACTGTTTAAACAGCCCAAAAGGTTTTTGTATATACTCGGTGCGACGGCAGTGTTTTTCGCATCGTCGGCAACGTTTATATTTCCCATGGTCGAGCAACTCGCATCGACGAAATTCATCAGCACCGACGGCACGTCCGGAAACGCCTACGGCACATTGCTCGAACGCGGCATGCCGGATCTGATATCGCTGTTTTCTCCCATAAACAACCAGGTGCAATCATCAAAATGGTGGTATCCAAACGGTATAGGTTTTGTGTTTATAGCCACGGTCATAGTGCGCATAATAGGTGCGGTGACGCATAACGAAGGATATAAAGGCAAGCAGACCTGGATATATATGATAATGACGTTTGTTGCGCTGTTTGCCTCGTCGACGTATTTTCCGTGGAACGCATTTCAGGATATATGCGCAACAATGCAGTTTCCTTGGCGCCTTTTGGTGTTTGCAACGCTGTTTTCAAGCTTGTTTGCGGGCAGCGTAACGGCAGCGCTCGAACACTCGAGCGGCGACACATCGTTTATGTGTGTTGCGATAACGCTTTCGGCGGTGTGCTTTGTGCTTGTCGCGTCTCCCAAATACAACAGCTATATAAAATACCAAATACAGGGCACGGCAGTCGATTATCCTTACGAATACAACATCGGCCTGGGCGAATGGTTGCCCACCGGCAGCAACAGGTCACAGCTTATGCAACTTGCAAACAAAGGCGATGTCTGCCTGTCAAACAATTTAAAAAGCGGCAGTATGTCGGCAGAACGTTTAGGCACGCTCGTTTCGGTTGAATTCTGCGGCAACGATCAAGACGACACTTATATTGATCTGCCTTTGGTGGCTTATAAGGGATATGAGATATGGCTGTATGACGAGCAAGGCGTAAAAACACGGCTTGACTGGGAATACAGCAAATACAACTGCCTGCGCGTGCATATACCTCAGGGTGTTAAAAGCGGACATATTACCGCATATTACAGCGGAACGGCCGTACAGCATGTCTCGCAGGCAATAACCGTAATAACGTTTTTGATATATGCGGTGTTGCTGCTGTGCAAGTATGTCATCCTGCCGATAAGGCATAAAGTTCGGACACCGTCACAAAACGATATCCGTCATCAAGCAGACGCGGAATAAGCGTTTTAAGCGCCTCGGGCGTGTAACTGATTGCATAATTATAATCGTGCATAAGCACAATGTCGCCGCCGCAAAGGTTGTTTAAAACAACAGACACTATATTTTGGGCATTTGAGCCCGCCCAGTCGCGAGTATCCATACGCCAGCTCCACAACGCAACGGTGTATCCCATTGAATTTGCAAGATCTATGCCGTCAAACCATATTTCGCCGCCCGGCGCGCGAAACATCTTCGGCGTATATCCCGCTTCCGCGATTATTTCGGCGGTGCGCGTGATCTCGGCTTTAAGTCCGTCAACCCCCAAGACCGACATCTTTTTGTGACTGTATGTGTGTATGCCTATCTCATGGCCTTCGGCTATCTCGCGAGTTAAAATATCTTTGTGTTTTTCGGCATTTGAACCGATAACAAAAAACGTGGCTTTTATACCGTATTCTTGCAGGATATCCAATATCTGCGGCGTATATCTTTTGTCGGGGCCGTCGTCAAAACTGAGCGCGATATATTTTTCTGCCGACGGGCAGCCCGCAAAAACCCGCCCGTCGTCTTCATACATTGCCAATTTGTCATAATCGACCGCGATTTGCGCCACGGCAAACTCGTCAAGCGTGCCGAAACGGTATCCGCGATTTTCGAGTTCGGTCAACACCTCATCAAGTATTGCGGCGTTTGTCGCCGATGTGGGATGCAAAAGCATTACCTCGCCGTTGTGCGCGTTTGACAGTATCTTTTGTTTTGCCCATTCGGTACCTTTTTGGGCGCTGTTATCCCAATCGGCATAAGCAAACGACCAAAATACCGGCGTATATCCCGCTTTTTGGCAGAATTTAAGCATATTTTCGCTGAACGCTCCCTCGGGAGGCCTGAAATAATTTGACGCTTTTGTGCCCAAATATTCAAGACAAACATCGTCAAGCCCTTTTAATTCCGCCAAAAATTTGTTATAATCATCTATCTCGCCCATATTTTTGTGCGAATAAGAATGATTGCCTATGATATGCCCTTCGTCAAGCATGCGTTTTACAACATCGGTATTGTTTTTGACTATGCCGGGCAGAATAAAAAACGTCGCGGGCGCATCGTGTGCTTTTAAAACATCCAATGTTTTTGCAACGTTGCCGTTTTCATACCCCGCGTCAAAAGTAAGGTATATCACCTTTTCGTCCGCGCCGAGATATATGCAACCGTATTTGTCCGGCATATCGCTGCCGCCAAAGCATAGGGGCCTTGTGCCGTCACCCGTGGGTTTAAAATACCACGCCGTGCTTTTTGCCGACGCACACAGTGACATTATTACGCACAAAGCGATAAGGCAAAATACAATTTTTTTGATAAACATTCACTCCTTTCGCACATATTATTTGCGCACGGCACAGCGTCAAACCGAGCCATTATTTGAGATTTTGACAGAAAGAGATAACAACCATGATGATGTTCTGCACGCCGTCGGCGTTTTTATACAGATTTCCGGACAAAAAAAGCAATGTTGTCGACGAAGCGCTTTACGGCACGACGGCCGAGATAAAAGACGAGATAAACGGTTTTTATCTTGTCGAAACCGATTACGGATACGGCGGTTGGACCGAATGCAAAAATATTTGCCCGCAGCTGCATTCGCCGAACGCCACAGTCGATATGCCGTTCTGCGATCTGCTTTATACGCCGGATTACAGACTTGCGCCGGTGATGACATTGCCTATGGGCGCGCGCGTAGATGCGGGAGTCCCTCACGAAATTCCGCAAAGGGCGATGATAGTTTTGCCGGATAAAAAAATGTATTTTACACATATAGACGCGCTGATGTTTGACAGCGAACTGTGCGGCGAATCATGCAAATCATGCAAATCTCCGTGCGGATTTAAAGTCAAATCGACATCGCTGTTGTCGAGGCAAAAACTTTGCAATATGGCGCTCGCATACAAAGGCGTTCAATACCGCTGGGGCGGCAAGACGCACGCCGGCATAGACTGCTCGGGACTTGCGTTTATGACCTATGCGATGTGCGGCATAAAAATATGGCGCGACAGCGATCCCGACAAGTCCGAGAATATGAGGCGTGTTACGCTCGAAGAGGCAAAAGAGGGCGACCTGCTTTATTTTAAAAAACATGTCGCCGTATATCTCGGCGGCGACAGGTTTATTCACGCTTCGGCAAAAGAGGGCAAAGTGGTTTGCGGCAACATATCCGACCACGGTGCGATGTTTAAAGATTTTATCACGGCGACAACATATAAGGATTTAACATAATGACCGATATATTCGTTTCAAAACAAGATGATATAAAACAAACCGAGATCGCCTTGTCGCTTTTGCCACTGTTTGAGGGCAAAAAGGCGTTTGTGCGCACATTCGGCTGCCAGCAAAACGAGTCGGACGGCGAAAAACTGATGGGCTGTCTTATGCTTTGCGGTTTTGCGCGCGCGCAAAGCGAAGGCGATGCCGACCTGATACTTATCAACACCTGCGCTATAAGAGAACACGCCGAAAAACGCGAGCTTTCTTATGCCGGGCAGTTAAAAAAATTAAAGCAAAATAAAAAAAGCCTTATCATAGGCATTTGCGGATGTATGCCGCAGCAAATGCACCGCGTGGAACAAATTAAAAAAAGTTATCCGTATGTCGACTTTGCGTTCGGCACGGATATGAACCACCGCCTGCCCGAAATACTGTATTCGGTAGTGCATGGCACAAAGCGTATGTTCTTTATAAACGACCTGCCTCACGACTCTTTCGGCGTGATAAGCGAGGGTATGCCCGTCTGCCGCGCCGATTCTTATAAGGCGTGGGTATCCGTAATGTACGGCTGCAACAACTTTTGCACATATTGTGTCGTGCCGTTTGTAAGAGGCAGAGAACGCAGCAGAAGGTCAAATGATGTTTTAAACGAAGTTTCGGGGCTTGTAGCTTCGGGATATAAGGACATCACGCTTTTGGGACAAAACGTAAACAGTTATAACGGCGACATCACATTTCCCGAGCTGATATCAAAATGCGCCGAATTCGACGGAGATTATCGCATAAGGTTTATGACGTCGCACCCAAAAGACGCATCCGTCGAACTTATAGACGCCATCGCCTCACACGAGCGCATAGCAAAACATTTTCACCTGCCGGTGCAGTCGGGCTCAACGCGCATTTTGGCCGAAATGAACAGACGGTATACCAGAGAGCAATATCTTGAAAAAGCAAAAAAGATAAGAGAGCGCATACCCGGCGTTGCCGTTTCAACAGATATCATAGTCGGTTTTCCCGGCGAGACGGACGAAGATTTTGCCGACACACTGTCGTTGGTAAAGCAAGTGCGCTTTGATATGATATATTCGTTTATCTATTCGCCGCGTGAAAACACAAAAGCGGCAATGATGCAAAACCGCATTCCGCATGACGAACAAGTCAGACGGTTTGAGATGCTTTCGGCATTGCAAAACGATATCGCGTTAGAACGCAATAAAGCGCTTGTAGGCACGGTACAGAGGGTGCTTTCGGACGGCGACGGCACAGGCCGCACCGACCAAAACAAAATAGCCGAACTCGATGCCGCGATACCCGCGGGTGATCTCTGCATGGCAGAGATCACATCGGCAAAAGCTTATTCACTCAGTGCAAAAATAATAAAATAAACGGAGATACCAAAATGAACGAAAACCTGCAAAACATCTTTAATCAATTTATCGAAGAGCTTAAAAACGACCCCACCGTCGTTGCCTATCAAAAGGCAAAAGAGGCATATGCCGCAAACGGCGTTTTGATGAACAAGGTCGTCGAATACAACGCTCAGGCTCAGGCTCTTGAGGTAGAAAACGCCAGACCCGAAAAAGACAGCCTGCTTATCGCTTCTATCACGGGCAGATTAAAAGCGCTTTATGACGAGATAATCACCGATCCCGTAATGGTAAACCTTAACGAAACCGAAAAAGCGGTTAACGAGATAATCACCGACGTAAACTACGGAATGCAGTGCGTTATCGCGCCGGAAACTATTCATGAGCATGACGAATCCTGCGGCGGCGACTGCGGCCATTGCGGCGGTTGCCACTGAGCAAGGCAAAAACAAATGTGAAAAGCGAATATATCGATGTATTCGCTTTTCACCGTTACTTATCTGTTTATTAATATGTTATCATTACTTTTTTCTGATCCGATATTGCTGCTGTTGACGTTGCCCGTGCTGATGCTGTCTTTAACGTTGCACGAGGTGTCACACGGCTATGCCGCATACAAATGCGGCGACAGCACCGCGCATGATATGGGCAGGCTGACGCTTAACCCTTTAAAACACCTTGACTTTATGGGCGCGCTGTGCATGTTGACAGTAGGCTTCGGCTGGGCAAAACCCGTGCCGGTAAATACGCGCAATTTTAAAAAGCCGAAACGCGATATGGCCGTTGTCGCAGCAGCGGGACCCGCGGCAAACCTTTTGCTGTGCATTGTTTCGGTAGCGCTTTATTTTGTGTTTCTCGCCGTATTTTCAATGGCGCAAAATATTGACGGCATAGCTTATTTCAGAGAATTGCTTGATTATCTGCCGTCAAACCCGATGTATTACGACCACCTCTCTATGTTTGCCGAACTCGGCACGATGCAAAGTTTGGTTTTAGAGATGCTCGCACTGTCGGCAATGCTCAACGCAAACCTGATGCTGTTTAACCTTATACCTATTCCGCCTCTTGACGGTTCGCGCATACTTGCGGGAGTATTACCCGGCAAACTTGCGGCAAAATATATCAGACTCGAAAAATATGTGCGCTATCTTATACTTGCCGTTTGCATAATCAACCTTGCCTCAACATATCTGCCGTTTTTGTCTGTGATAAGCGATTATATATTCTATCCTCTCGAATGGCTCAGAAACGGTTTGCTTATGCTTTTGCAAAAATTGATGCTGTTTATATTCGGACGGTAATAAGGCAAATAATAATAATTAAAAGCGGTATATTATGACAGAAGAACTCAGTTTAAAGGTCGAGCATTACGAGGGGCCCCTTGACCTCTTGCTTGCACTTATCGCAAAAAACAAAATAGACATACTCGATATCCCCATCGCCGAGATAACCGATCAGTATATGCAATATATCGACTCGATGAAAAAGCTTGATATGGAGGTCACCGCCGAGTTTATCGTGATGGCGGCGCAGCTTATGCTGATAAAATCGCGAATGCTTTTGCCCAGGCGTGCCGATGAAGAAGACCCGCGCAAAGTGCTGGTCGACGCGCTACTCGAGCGCAAACGTGCCGCCGAGACCGCCGCGTTTTTAAAGCTGAGGTCCGAGACCTATTATGACAGTTATACCAAAGATCCCGACGAGATAGATATCGCATACGAACGCGAACACGCCGTTTCGTTGCTTAAAGAAGCTTTTGACCGTATGTCGGAGCGCACTATACTGCTTAAAAAAGGCGAAAAACAAGAGCAACTGTTTGCCGCCCTGCGTGAAGAAAAATATTTTACCGTCGAAGAAAAAATGCTGTCGGTATCGCTGTTTTTAAACAAACACGGCGACACCGAGTTTGAAAGGCTGTTTTACGGCTGCGGCGGCAAAAGCGAAATGATAGCGGTGTTTTTGGCACTGCTCGAACTTGCATCGCGACAGGCGATAAAGGTATATAACGACGACGGGTTGACTTATATCGCTCCCGTCTCGGAATAATTAAAGATAAGGTTGATTGATTATGATTAGATCGGAGATCACCGCGGCACTGCAGGCAGTGTTGTTTGCCTGCGGTAGTCCGGTTGAATTTGACAGGCTGTGCGACGTGCTCGGCATAACACCGGACGAACTGCACGAGGCGGCCGAATTATTAAAAGGCGACCTTGACGAAGCTCAAAGCGGCATAACGCTGATCAAGGTTGAGAACGCATATCAGCTTTGTACAAAACCCATATATTCCGAACCCGTAAAAAAGGCTTTGCAACTGCGCAAGGTTCCGCCGCTTTCAAAAGCATCTTTAGAGGTGCTTGCGATAGTGGCATACAATCAGCCGGTCACACGCTCGTTTATCGAGCAAGTGCGCGGTGTCGATTCGTCATACATTGTCGCTTCGCTGATAGACAAAGGTCTGCTTGCCGAGCGCGGCACGCTCGACGCGCCCGGTCGGCCGACTCTTTTCGGCACTACCGACAGCTTTTTGCGCTGTTTCGGGCTCGAAAGCATATCCGACCTGCCTATGATAGACCTTGCCGCCGCAGCGGGAAACGCCGACGACGGACAAACCACCCTTGATGCCGTCGTTTCTTCGGCAGAGGAAATACAATGACCGCGCTTTATATAATATGCGGCATATTATTGCTTTTGCTGTGGCTGATCTCGCGATATCTGCATATATATATCGGATATGCCGACGGCAAGACACGGCTTTGCATAAGATATCTGTTTATCAAAAAAAATATCGCGTTCGAAACAAACGAAAAAAAGCCTTTGCCCCGTCAAAAAGACATTTTGCCGCAGGCCGAGCAAAAAGACGGCAAAGACAAGGTACCGGAGTTGCCCGTAAAACAGTTGCTCGGCGATATATTTGAACTGATAAAAAAGATATTTAACAACCTGGGCAAAAGCCTGACGGTGCAAAAATGCGATCTGCAGGTTACAGTCGCTTTTGACGACCCCGCAAAAACGGCGCTTATATACGGCGCGTCAAGCGGTGTTGCGGCACAGCTCACAGAACTGATATTAAAAATGCGGCAAAGCCGAAAAGCATATATCCGCACGCTTATCAAGCCCGACTTTTTGGCAGAAAAGCCTATATTCTTTTGCGACATCCATTTAAAAATACGCATATGCAATCTTTTGCCCACGGCAAAAGACGCTATTGCTTTTATCTTAAAGATCAAACAAAAAAAGGAGCAAAACGATGCAGAACGAAATGCCACTCAAACAGATAATTGATGCCGCGCTCGCCAAGATAGGCAGCGTTGCAGACGTAAACACCGTAATAGGCGCGCCTATTCAGCTTGACGGCGGCATAACGGTAATTCCTTTCTCAAAGGTAACCGTCGGCTTTGCCTCCGGCGGCGTTGACTTTACGGGTAAAAACGACAGGCCCGAATCCGACCCTCATTTTGCGGGCGGCAACGGCGCGGCGGTCTCTGTAACACCGCTCGGATTTATCGTTGCCGAAAACGGCAATGTGCGTATCTTAGACCTTAAACACGCCGAAAGTTTTGCCGTGCCCGACGACCCCGTTTCACGCGTGGTAGGTGCTGTCAACACGATCATCGACAAAGCGCCCGAAATAGTAGACAAGATAAAGACCTCATTCGGCAAAGGCCAAAAAGCCGAAAACGCAGGCGAAACGCCTCAAACGACGTGAACGGCCAAAGCATTAAACTGCAAAAATATATTTCGGAGTGCGGCGTCATGTCACGCCGCGCCGCCGAAAAAGCCATATCCGACGGCAATGTCAAGGTCAACGGCAATATTGCCTCTTTGGGTGATCGCATTATCGCGGGCAAAGACAATGTCGTATGTTTCGGCACGCCCGTTTTGCCTGTTCTCGCAAAAATGACCGTGGCTTTAAACAAGCCGCGGGGGTACGTCACTACCATGTCGGACGAAAAAGGACGGCGTTCGGTAGCCGATCTGCTTGCTTCGGCGGGCACACGGCTTTATCCCGCAGGGCGGCTTGACTGCGACTCGCAGGGGCTTATAATATGTACCAACGACGGCGAACTCGCAAACAGACTCATGCACCCTTCGCATCATTTAAAAAAAGTTTATCTCGTCACGGTAAACGGCGACGTCGACCAGAGCGTTATAAACGGGCTGTGCAACATGCGAACTCTTGACGGGGAACCCATAATGCCGGTCGATGTGCGCGTTATAAGGCGCACCGGGGACAAAACGGCTATAAAATTTGTGCTTATGCAGGGCAAAAACAGACAAATACGCCGCATGTGCGCATGCTTTGCCCTTGATATAGCCGAGCTTAAGCGCGTTGCGGTAGGGCCTGTCGTTTTGGGCGACTTG
The DNA here is from genome assembly GCA_964402515.1 of uncultured Ruminococcus sp. Lineage (GTDB taxonomy): Bacteria > Bacillota > Clostridia > Oscillospirales > CAG-382 > Coliplasma. The sequence continues at coordinate 41,401 of CAYOCM010000002.1, forward strand.
CCGATAGGCAAATACCGATTGCTTACGCCCGACGAACTTAAAGCACTCGAAAGGATAAAATAACAGATATGATAACAACAAAACAGCGCGCATACCTTCGCTCGCTGGCAAACGGCGTCGACGCGCTGTATCAGATAGGCAAGGGCGGTATATCCGAAAACCTGCTCACCACGCTTTCGGACGCGCTCGAAGCAAGAGAACTGATAAAAATAACCATTCTCGAGGCGTGCCCTTATACTCCGAAAGAACTGATGCCCGAGCTTTGCGAGGCTCTCGGTTGCGAAGCGGTACAGGTAATAGGCAGGCGGCTGTCGATCTACCGCAAATCAAACGAAAATCCGCGCATAGTATTGCCCAAATAAACGATATATGCAGGATATCAGAGAGCGCATAAAACAAGACCTGCGGCTTTCCGAGCACAGGCTTATGCATACATACGGCGTAGTGACGGCATCGCTTGAACTTGCAAACGCACATTTTGCGTTTTTAGACCCGATCGCCGTCGAAACCGCAGCACTTTTGCATGATATGACAAAAGAATATACGCCAAAACAGCACGAAGAGGTATGCAAAAGATACGGCGACAGTCTGTCAAAAGCCGAATACGCCTCGCCTCAGCTTATGCACGCGCACACCGCGGCGCTTTTGGCAAAAAATGTTTATCACACCGACGACGAAATCACGCACGCGATAGCCGTGCACACCACCGGCTGTGCCGATATGTCGCCGCTTGACATCGTTATTTATCTGGGCGATTATATCGAGCCTAACCGCACGGGCGAATATTGCCGCGCGGTCAAAAGCACATATGAACAAAACGGCGGCAAAAACAGTACTCTCGCATTGTATATCGCGCTTTTGCAAAGTTTTGACAAGACTTTATCGCATCTTTTGCAAAGCGGTCTGCCCATATCCGAAAACAGCATTGCCGCACGCAATTATATATTAACGTGTCTGTCCGGGCTTGACGGACAAAATATAAAGGAGAACCAAACATGAACAACATAACGCAATCACCCACTTATACCGAGCTTGCTCAGGCTGCGATGACGGCGTTTGAGGCAAAGCAGGGCATTGATCCCGTTATGCTCGACATCGAGAGCGTAACTTCGCTTGCAAGCGCTTTTGTAATAGTCTCGGGCGCATCGCACGCGCAGGTCAAAGCGCTTGCCGAATATGCCGAAGAATATATCTTTAACGAATACGGCATCAAACCCACACGTGTCGAGGGCAAGGGCGACAACGCCTGGACTTTGATGGATTACGGCCATGTCGTTTTGCATATCTTTACCCGCGAAGGCAGAGATTTTTATAAACTTGACAAGATATGGAAGGACGCCAAATAATATGAAATACGACTATAAATCAATTGACGCAAAATGGCAAAACAAATGGGAGCAGGCAAACGCTTTTGCCGCAGATGACAACTGCGCCGACAAGCCCAAGTTTTATGCGCTGGTAGAATTTCCCTATCCTTCGGGTGCGGGAATGCACGTCGGACACATCAAGGCTTATTCAGGCCTTGAGGTAATTTCGCGCAAGCGCAGGATGCAGGGATATAACGTGCTGTTTCCCATAGGATTCGACGCTTTCGGGCTGCCGACCGAAAATTCGGCGGTCAAATTCGGCATACATCCGCGCGTGCTCACCGACCGCAACATAGCGCGTTTTACCGATCAGTTAAAACGTGTCGGATTTTCATTTGACTGGTCGCGCGTTATAGACACCACAGACACCGATTATTATAAGTGGACTCAGTGGATATTTTTAAAAATGTTTGAAAACGGACTTGTGTTCCGTGACAAAGCGCTTGTAAACTATTGCCCTCACTGCAAAGTCGTACTCTCAAACGAAGACAGCCAGGGCGGCAAATGCGACATCTGCCACAGCGACATCGTTCAGCGCTCAAAAGACGTCTGGTATCTGCGCATAACCGAATATGCCGACAAATTGCTTTTCGGGCTCGACGGCGTCGATTATCCCGCCCCGGTAAAACAGCAGCAGATAAACTGGATAGGCAGATCGACGGGCGCCTTTGTAAACTTTGATATCGACGGCATAGACGAAAAACTGCGCATATACACCACAAGGCCCGACACGCTTTTCGGCGTAACGTTTATGGTCATGGCGCCCGAACATCCTCTTATAGACAAATATCAGGACCGCATAAGCAACATGGATGCGGTAAAAAATTACCGTGCCGAGTGCGCCAAAAAGACAGAATTCGAGCGCACTCAGATGAATAAAAACAAGACCGGCGTCAAGCTCGAGGGCATAAGCGCCGTCAACCCGCTGACCGGCAAAAAAATTCCCATATTTATAGCCGACTATGTCATGATGGGATACGGAACCGGCGCCATAATGGCCGTTCCCGCTCATGACGAACGCGACTGGGAGTTTGCAAAAAAGTTCGGCATCGAGATTATCGAGGTCATCAAAGGCGGCGATATATCAGAAGGTGCTTATACCGGCGACGGCGAAATGATAAACTCTGAGTTTTTAAACGGATTTAAAGACAAAAAGAGTTCGATAGCACGCGCCGTAAAAGAACTTGAGGCAAGAGGCATAGGCGAAGCGGGCGTTCAGTATAAAATGAAAGACTGGGCGTTTAACCGTCAGCGTTATTGGGGCGAGCCTATTCCCATAATACACTGTCCCGAGTGCGGCATGGTTCCCGTGCCTTATGACCAATTACCGCTTACATTGCCCGACGTTAAAAACTTTGAGCCCGGCGAAGGCGGCGAATCGCCTCTGGCAAAGATAGAGTCGTTTGTCAACTGCAAATGCCCCAAATGCGGCGGCGATGCAAAACGCGAGACCGACACGATGCCGCAGTGGGCGGGTTCGAGCTGGTATTATTTAAGATATATCGACCCGCACAACGATTCATGCCTCGCATCGCCCGAAAAACTCGACTATTGGATGCCCGTCGACTGGTACAACGGCGGCATGGAACACGTCACGCGGCATATGATATATTCGCGTTTCTGGCATCATTTTCTTTATGATATCGGCGCTGTAAACACCCCCGAGCCTTATGCGAAACGCACCGCGCAGGGACTTATTCTGGGCCCCGACGGCGAAAAAATGAGCAAATCAAAAGGCAACGTGGTCGATCCGCTCGACGTGGTAGAAGCATACGGCGCCGACGTTCTGCGCACATATGTGCTGTTTATGGGCGATTATTCGGCCGCAGCACCCTGGTCGGACAACTCCGTCAGAGGCTGCAAGAGGTTTTTAGAACGTGTCGCAGACCTCAGCTCGATGATAAAACCCGAGACCGACGCAAAATTAGAGGCGTCGTTCCACAAGACAGTCAAAAAAGTCACATCGGATATCGAAGAGATGAAATTCAACACCGCGATAGCCGCTTTGATGACTTTGTTCAATGAGATAAACGACTGCGGCGGTCTGACAAAAGACCAGCTCGTCACATTTATCAAACTGCTTTGCCCTATCGCTCCGCACATATGCGAAGAGATCTATGAGAGCATAGGCGGCAGTGGACTGCTTTCGCTGTCGCAATGGCCCGAATACGACGAAGAAAAACTTAAAGTGTCCGAGACAGAGATAGCCGTACAGCTTTGCGGCAAGTTAAAAGGCACCGTGACGGTTCCCACCGACTGCGACGAAGAGACCGCATGGCAGACGATTATCTCGTCGGGAGTGCTTGCAAACGCGCTTGACGGCAAGACCGTTGTTAAAAAGATATACGTCAAAAACCGCATATTCAATATCGTTGCAAAATAACATATAAACATCAAAAAAGATCGGCGCGCACGCGGCGCGCCGATCTTTTTAATTCAGTTAAAATAGTTGCCGCCTATAAACAACGACTGATCTATAAACGTATCGCCTACCGAAACGGCGGTATGCAATACATCGCCGAGGTTCCATGTATAGCCGCTGTTGCCGCTTTGACCTATTATTTGTCCTTGCGTCATAATATCGCCTATGTTGCATGTAACCGACGAAAGGTTAAAATAATAACTGTATATGCCGTACCCGTGCGATATGATAACGGTGTTGCCCGTGGTGGCTGTCGCCTGAGCAAACACGACCTCACCGCGTTGCATAGCTCTGACGGATGTGCCGTAAGCCGTCGAATAAACGTTGCCGGGCAATCTGAACATAGCGCCGCTGCCGGATACAAGCACGGTGTCGGCAAAGTTTGCCGCTTTGTTTGCGGTCACTGCCGCCTGAAACTTGTCACCCATATCAAAGTATGCGGTGTTTGAACGTCCCGACGTCAGTTCGTTAAATGTTTTTAACAGGCCCTGCAATATATCGGGTGTCAGCATAGAATTAAATTCCGCTTCGGACTCAAGCAACGGCAATGTCTGCCCTTCGTTTTCGGTAACAAGCAGTTTTACCGTCTGCACCGCACCGTCAAGTTCAAAGTTTACATCATAAAGTCCCGGCTTGCAGTCGGCACTTACGGGCAGTATGGCAAAATCACAGCCCGATGTTTCGTCATGATAAGAAATAATATTAGAGTCTGTTATGTCTGTGCTGAATCCGATAATATCGTCGGCACCGAGATGGTCTATATTTATCACGGCAAAACCGCCCGCTTTTACACTTTCGCGCGAAAGACTTACGGTTGCGGGAACGTCATAAAGCAATGTAAGGCAATATTCCGCCTCGCCGTAATAGTCACGCGATTCCGAACGCGTCCATTTTGCCTTAAAACTTGCGGTTATAACGGTATCTTCGTCAAACACCAACGTCTCTATGCCCGAGACCGGCAATATTGCGCCGTCGGCGGTAATAAACTCAACGTCATAAATCTCATCCGGTTGCACGGTAAATTTAAGGCTGTTTGATCTGCCGTCATAAAAATGCAATGTCTTGCCGTCGTATGTCGGCGATGAACGGTCGGAATAAAACACTCCGTCGACTTTTTTATAACTCCATGAATAAGCATCGGGATAAGCATAAGCCACACTGCTGCCCGATATTATCTCGAGTTTAGGCAACATTACGCTGTTATAAAGATAAAGGCACTCGGCACGGCAAAGATAAACTTTTGCGGCGCTTTCGTTCATAAGGTATATGCGCCCTTTTTCGTCATAAAACATACAGCCCGAAAGATTCAGCGAGGGGTAAAGGCGATACACCTGCTTTTGCGAGCCGGATATATATGTTATGGTTATAGGCGTCTCGTAATAAACGTCGCGGACAGGCGAATCTATCCCTTTGGCGCCGTCAAGCAACGAGCAGTAATATTCAATGTCGCCGTGCTCGGTATATGTATAACTTTTGCCGTCGGTAAGCACTATATTAACGCTGTCGGTGCCGTCAAGCTCTATATTCTGCATAAAATAATTGACCAACATCACCGCTATAAACAAAAGGGGTATCAGCATCAGCACCGTGACGGCAACAGATGAAAATGATTTTTTTTGCATTATATCGCTCCTTTTATGCAATTATATCATTACAAACAGAATTAGTCAATGAATATCTTATGCCAAAAACGAGCAAAATCTTTTTATAACAGTTTAAGGAGTTATAACATATGGATATTTGTGAGGTTATCGCAAGGTTTAGCGATTGCGACGATATGATGCACACCGAGGCGGGCGGCGCCGATGTTTTATATATAAAAAGCCTGTGTGACCGCGACTATATCGCCAGACAGATAATAGAGCCGCTGATACACGGCATAATGTCTTTGCCCGTAACGGCAAAATCAAAAATAACCGACGCCGACATCGCGTGCGACGCTTTGGTCAGAGGCAATGTTTTGGTGTTTTTCGGCCGTGAAACCGTATGTATCCCCGCACCGCATGAAGAAAAGCGCTCGGTAAGCGAGGCGCAAAGCGACGTGACGGTCAAAGGGCCAAAGGCCGCGTTCACCGAAGATGCCGATACAAATATAGCGCTTATACGGCGCTATATTCGCTCTGATAAACTCAAATTCATTCCCTATGATATAGGCGCTCAAACTCACACAAAAGTGTTTTTGTGCTATGTCGAGGGCAGAGCCGACAAAAAAGTAACAGATGCTTTGCGCAAAAAACTTGCTCGAATATCCCCCACGGTGATAATTGATTCGGGTGCGCTTGCACCTTTGCTTACCGGCAAGACGGGATATCCGTTTTTTTCGCTGCTCGGTTCGAGCGAAAAAGTCGATAAGGTCGCGTCAAAACTCATCTCGGGCAGAGCGGCGATAATATGCGACGGTTCGCCGTTTGTGCTTACCGCGCCTTATGTTTTTGCCGAAAGTCTGCAATCGGCAGAGGATTATCTGCGTTCAACGTGGTATGCCACATTCGTGCGTATTCTGCGCATGGCGGCACTGCTTGTTTCGTTTTTGTTGCCGGCGGCATACCTGTGCTTCAAGTCGGGCGGTGACAGTTTCGGCGACGTGATGACAACGCTTTTGATATTCGAATGTCTGCGCGAAGTCGGTGTAAGAATGCCGCGCACGGTCGGCGACGCCGTGGGCATAGTAGGTTCGCTTATTATAGGCGACGCCGCTGTCAAAGCGGGACTTATCACCGACGAAAGCATAATAGTTATGGCGCTGTCGGCAGTCTGTGCTTTCATCGTGCCCGCCTATATGTATTCGGTAACTCTTTTGCGCATCATATTTGTTTTGGCGGCAGCGTTATTCGGCACAAAAGGCGTAGTGCTAGGTTTTTCGATGCTTTTGGGACTTATGTGCGGCATAAAAAGCTTCGGCAGTCCTTATATGTCGCCTCTTGCTCCCATAGACCTTAAAGGACTTATGGATTTTATAATCACCGTGCCCTCAAAAGTTCTGGGCAGAAAGGAGCGCCCCTGATGGCCGCCGCGATGACATTTTCGTTTGCGTTGCTCATACAATGCAAAAACGACCTTTTTGCCGCCGCGGTATGCGCTCTGCTTATTCCGCTAAGCCTTATTTTTTGCTCAAAATATCCGCGCCTGTGCGATAAACGTTTGATATTTATTTTTTCGGGCGCCGTGTCGGTTGCCGCTTTTGCGGCGTTAAATACAAACGACGTGTTTTTTGCCGCCATGCCCGTTATCGCCGGAATGCTGATATCTTTCGGCGACAAAAACGCCGCGTTATATTATGCCGACGCATTGTCGTTTTTTATAATCATCTGCGCATTTGTTCAGTGTTTTAATTATGCGGGATATATTCCCGTGCAGAATGCTTCGCATTTTCATCTCGCTTTATGTCCCGCCACGGTCTGCATAGGGTACGCCTGCCGCAAAAAACCGCTGTTTAACACTTTGGCGGGATACGCGGTGTCTTTGCCCGTGTTTTTGCTGTTTGTTCTTTGCTCTCATGAGCTGACTTATTATGCCGCTCTGTTTGTTTCGCCCGTTTTGATATCGTGCTGTTTTTTGCCTTTAAAACACATAATAGCAAACAAAAAAGCATATAAAACCGTGAGGTGATATAATTGAACTTTGCCGTGAAAGAAATAAAAAAGTCGCTGTTTTACAAAGGCAACGAAACGGTGCGCATAAATATAAGTTACCACACGGTTAAAGACAAAAAACGTTATGCCAAGGCGTTGAATAAGTTTTATAAAAACATCGCCGAAAACTTTTTTAAATTTGCAGCTACAAAACTTGCGACGTTTGCCGCAAAGCATGTATCCGATCCGCTTTTTGAACCTGCCGCCGCGGTGATGAAAACGCGCGTTGCATATGAAGACGCGCGCTTTGTATCGATATTGGCGGAAATATCGGTCTACGACGGTATCGGCAACATAAAACGCGTATGCAAACAAACCGTGTGGAATAAAAATCTCGCCGCCTTAGTCCCGGGGCGCCGACTGCATAAAAGCCAATATACCGCCAAATAGTCCCGCAATATAACAAACAGCCGCGGATTTTTGCTTCTGCGGCTTATTTTTATTGACAACAAAAGCTCGTGGGGGTATATTGTAGATAGGCCATTTTATATTTGTAAAAAGGACGGTTTTTAAAAATGAAACAATTTAATATCGTTATACTCGGTCAGGGACGCAGCGGACGCGACATTCACGGTCTGCACCTTAAAAAAGATACCGAGAGGTTTAAAGTCGTCGGCGTCGCAGAGCCGATGAAAGAACGCCGCGAAAGAGCGGCAAAAGAATACGGCTGTGAGGTGTTCTGCGATTACAGCGAGATATTCGGCAGAAACGACATAGACCTTGTGGTCAACTCCACCCCCTCAAATAAGCATTATGCGATAACAAAAGACCTGCTTGAGCACGGTTTTAACGTTCTTTGCGAAAAACCCTGCGTGCCCACCGTCGCCGAATTCGACGACCTTGTCGAGACCGCAAAAAGATGCGGCAGACATCTGCTCGTATTTCAGCAGTCGCGCTTTGCCTGCTATTTTGAAAAAGTCAAAGAAGTCATCGCCTCGGGCAAGCTCGGCAGAATAGTGCATATCGGCATACAGTTCAACGGTTTTGCGCGCCGCTGGGACTGGCAATGCTGCCTTGACATGAACGGCGGCAACCTTGCAAACACCGGCCCTCATCCGCTAGATCAGGCGCTCAATCTGCTCGACTGCTATGACGAAATGCCCACCGTATTTTGCCATATGGACAGAGCAAACACTTTCGGTAACGCCGAAGACTATGTAAAACTGATACTCAAAGCCCCCGAAAGACCTATCATCGACCTGGATATCTCGTCATGCGACGCTTATCCCTGCTATACATACAAAGTCGAGGGTACTCGCGGCACGTTAAAAGGCAATATGTCGCACATCGATTATAAATATTTTATCGAATCGGAGGCACCGCAGCAGCATCTTATTCGCGAGACGCTTACCGACGGACCCGAAAAATTGCCGCTTTATTGCTCGGAGTCGCTCAAATGGTATGAAGAATCGTGGGACGGCGACCCGCAGGCTCCGTTTATTGCCGCCGTGCAGGAATATTATAACCAGATATACCTGCTGTTTACCGAAGGCAGAGAACACGATATCAAGCTTTATCAGGTAAGGCAGCAAATCGCCGTCATAAACGAAGCACACAGACAAAATCCGCAGATAAACTGAGATCAAAACATATAATATAAAAAGTTCGGCAACGCTTTTGTTGCCGAACTTTTTTGCTGTTTTTAAAACTCAAGTGCTTTTGCGATATAATCCGCAACCTCGCTTATAGGCATACGAACCTGTTGCATACTGTCACGGTCGCGAACGGTGACGCAGCCGTCGGTTTCGGTATCAAAGTCATAAGTAACGCAGAAAGGTGTGCCTATCTCGTCCTCGCGACGATAACGTTTGCCTATCGAACCGGCATCGTCAAAGTCGCACATAAACTTTTTGCACAGGTCGTTATAGACGTTTCTCGCGTTGTCCGAAAGCTTCTTTGAAAGCGGCAACACGGCGCACTTATAAGGCGCAAGTGCGGGATGCAGACGCAATACCGTGCGGGTATCGGGCTTTTCGGGTGTGCCTATATCTTCTTCGTCATATGCGTCGACAAGGAACGCCAGCGCCACTCTGTCACAGCCCAGCGAAGGCTCGACGACATACGGCACATATTTTTCGTTTGTTTCGGGGTCGAAATATGTCATATCTTCGCCCGAATGCTGCATATGAGCCTTAAGGTCAAAATCGGTACGTGATGCGACGCCCCACAGTTCGCCCCAGCCGAACGGGAACATAAACTCAAAGTCGGTGGTGGCGTTTGAATAATGCGCAAGTTCTTTGGGGTCATGGTCGCGCATTCTGATATTGTCTTCTTTTATGCCGAGGTCAAGCAACCACTTGCGGCAATAGTCTTTCCAATATTTAAACCATTCGAGCTCGGTGCCGGGTTTGCAGAAAAATTCAAGTTCCATCTGCTCAAACTCGCGTATACGGAATATAAAGTTGCCCGGAGTTATCTCGTTTCTAAACGATTTGCCGACCTGCGCAACGCCGAAAGGAAGCTTGCGACGGGTAGTGCGCTGAATGTTTTTAAAGTTGACAAATATGCCCTGCGCAGTCTCGGGACGCAGATACACCTCTGCCTGGCTGTCTTCGGTCACGCCCTGATGCGTTTTGAACATCATGTTGAATTTGCGTATGGGAGTAAAATCGCACTTTCCGCACGAGCAGGTCACGCCGTGCTCGGTGATATAGGCCGACAGTTCATCACCCGACATACCGTCAAGGCACATATCAATGCCGTGCTCTTTGTTCCATGCCTCGATAAGTTGGTCGGCACGGTAACGCATTTTGCATGCGCGGCAGTCGATGAGGGGATCGTTAAAGTTTACGACATGTCCCGAAGCAACCCAGACCTCGCGGTTCATCAATATCGCGCTGTCAAGTCCGACGTTATAGCCGCTCTCTTGCACAAATTTGCGCAGCCACGCGCGTTTGATATTGTTTTTGAGTTCTACGCCGAGGGGACCGTAATCCCAAGCGTTGGCAAGACCGCCGTAGATCTCGCTGCCCGAATAGACAAAACCTCTGCCCTTGCAGAATGCAACAAGTTTTTCCATGGTTTTTTCGGTATTTTGCATAGGTAATCGCTCCTTTAATTATTTTAACTTTTTATTCTGCAGATTGAATCTCGCCTGCCATACGGCTCATCTCGCGCTGTGCGCTGACAAGCTTATAATATCTGCCCTTGTTTGCCATCAGTTCGTCGTGCGTGCCGACCTCTTCAACCTCGCCTTTTTCAAGCACTATAAGCTTTGTGGCGTTGCGAAGCGTAGACAGCCTGTGCGCAATGGCAATAGTCGTTCTGCCCTCGATAAGTGCGGCAAGCGCGTCCTGAATGCGCCTTTCGGTCTCGGTATCAAGCGCCGATGTCGCCTCGTCAAGTATCAGTATCTGCGGATCTTTTAATATTGCGCGTGCTATGGCAATGCGTTGCCTTTCGCCGCCCGACAGCGAATGACCGCCCTCACTGACGTAAGTGTTGTATCCGTCGGGCTGTTTGACTATAAAATCGTGTGCACCGGAAAGTTTTGACGCGTGCAGTACCTCGTCTTTTGTCGCATCCGGTTTTGTATATACGATATTGCCGTATATAGTGCCTTTAAATAAGAATGTATCCTGCAACACCGCGCCTATCGATTCGCGCAGGGCGTGCTGTGAATAATTCTTTATATCTTTGCCGTCAACGGTTATATTGCCGCCGTTGACATCATAAAGCCTCATCATCAGGTTTATCAGCGTAGACTTGCCCACACCGCTGCGTCCGACAATGCCCAACATCTCGCCTTTGCCAACATCAAAACTTACGTTTTTAAGCACTTTTTCATAGCTGTTGTATCCGAACGAAACGTCATTGAACGTAATATTGCCGTCTTTTATTTCGGTCAAAGCGTCGGTTTGGTCGGCAACCTCGATAGGCTCGTCAAGTATATCGAATATCTTTGTCAGCGCTATCGTCGTGCGCGCTATGCGGCGCGGCATAAATGCCATCCAACGAATAGGTCCGTAGATTATCGAAACATAGCTTGTAAACTCTATCAAAGTACCGAGAGTGTAACCGTCCTGTCCCGCTATGATACGGCTGCCCACAAATATTATCGCGGCATATTCGCCGAAACTGAACATAAAGTTCATAAACGGCATTATCAGGTTCCAAACAAGTTCGTTGCGTTTTGAGATATCGGCAACGCGCTTTGCCGACTTGTCAAAACGCGCTTCTTCATACCTTTCGGTGCCGAATATCTTGACCACGCGTATGCCCGAAAACACATCGTGCAAAAGCGAACCGGCTTCTTCTTCGACATTCCATTGGCGATGATATCCGCTAAAGGCAAAACGCCTTGCCGACGTAAACAAAAACACCATGGGAATGACCGGTATCAAAACAAGCAACGACAGTTTAAAGTCGGTAAACAGCATTATGCCGCCGACTCCGACGATGGTGGAGATCTGAAATATCAGGTCGGGCAATGTCGAAACGAGGAATTCTTTTATAGTGTCCGAGTCGCCGCTGAGCCTGGATATCAATTCGCCCGCAGAGCGGCGCATTATGCCTGCCAAAGACAGTTTTTGTATCTTGTCATACAATGCGGCACGTATATCGACGAGCAATCCGTTGCCTGCTTTTGCCGTCATGCGACGGCGTATCATATTGAATACGGCGGTAAGCAATCCGCAGCCTGCCGTGGCAAGCACCAACAGCAGATATTCTGTCTCGGCGTTCGGATTTGAGATATTTGTCGCATCCGGTGAAAGATATCCGTCGACCATGGCACCGTTTATCTTGGGCAGTATCATACTGATGACCGTGCCCAAAAGCAACAGCACGGCGGTCATTATTATCTTAAAAGCATAAGGTTTTGCAAACGGAATTATGCGCGAATAAAGCTTGCGTTTGTTGACGCAGTGCGGGCATATATGCGAACCGTGCGGATATTGTTTGCCGCATTTGGGGCAATTTGTTTCGGGTTCTTCTTGCACCTCGGTCTTGTTTATAAAAGCGTTTGCAAGCGACGAAGCGCGCATCATTGCCTTTGACGACGACATATCGGAGCGGCAAAATTCGCGTTCGCTGCCATCGGATGCCGTATATTCTATCGAACAGCAACCTACCGAATTGACATATTTGACGTCTTTTATACCGTCAAGCGACAGTTTTGTTTCGGGCATGCCGAGCGATTTGTGCCATAAATATCCGTCTGCATATGCCGCGGCGGCAAAAGTGCGCCCTTTTTCGTCAAGTGTGCAGGCAAACACCGCTTTTTTGTCGCCGCACGCGGCGGCAAGTTCGTCTTTAACCGCTTTTATTTCGGGCGATTCAATGACTTGCCCGTCTTTTTTGTTGCGGCTTAAAAGTGATTTGATACTCATTTTTATAGATACAATTCTATCTTGCGATAGCTCTTTCTGTCAAGCGCTCCGACATCTTTTATCGAAAATCTGTTGCCGTCGGAATCGTTTAAAATAAGGCGCGTTTCGCTTATGCGAATAATATTGCGATATGTATCCTGCATCGAAAAACGCATCCTGCCGTTGTCTGTCTCGACATCCCAATAAGACGTGCCGAGTTTTTCTTTAACAGAATAAATGCGGGTTATCTCGGGACAGAAATATTTGCGCGCCAATTCTTTTTTAATAATCTCGGCCTGCTCGCCGTCGAAATCCGACAGGCGTCTGATGACTCCGTATTCTTTGCCGTCACGGTCGAGCACGGCGATATATTCGTCGGGCGTCTCAAACGGAAACATGCGGTGGAACCACACCCTGCCCAGTTCTTGCCAAACGGGTTCGCCCGCGGGCTTGCCGTCAAGGTCATCCTCTTTTACCGGCGGCAAAAACGCCTTAAGGCATGCAAATCCGCCCTCGGTCATTCCGAAAACGGCGTTGCTTTTGTCAAGATATGTCAGTTGTATATAATCAAGAAATCCTGCCATTTTACAGCACCCCTTTTTTAAAATTATTGCGGCGGAGGTCCCGGAGGAGGTCCGCCCGGACCGCCGGGCCCGTGGCCTTCAGCACCGGCATATGCCTCGTCGCCTATACCTATCATTTTAAGCGCCTCGGTCTGCATTTTATAAAGCTTATAATAAACGCCGTTCATTGCGATAAGCTCGTCCACCGTGCCGCGTTCGACAACCCTGCCGTTTTCGATAACTATCAGGCTGTCGGCGTCACGAAGCGTGGATAACCTGTGAGCGATGATTATGGTCGTTCTGCCTTTTGAAAGCTTCGAGAGTGCCTCGCTTATATGTCTTTCGGTCTGGGTGTCCATAGCGGCGGTAGCTTCGTCAAGTATCAATATGCGCGGGTCTTTTAATATGGCGCGCGCTATCGAAACACGCTGTCTTTCGCCGCCCGAAAGTTCTTTGTGTCCGAACCCTATCATAGTGTCGTATCCGTCGGGATATTTGACTATAAACGAATGTGCTCCCGCCATTTTTGATGCGGCAACGACCTCTTCAAATGTGGCGTCGGGACGCGCATAGCGTATATTGTCAAGCAAAGAGCCTTTAAACAGATATGTTTCCTGGCTGACTATGGCAAGGTTTTTGCGCAGTGACGTCATGGTGCAGTCACGCACGTCGACACCGTCTATCTTTATGCTGCCGCGCTCGACATCATAAAGCCTTGCCAAAAGGTTGACTATGGTCGACTTGCCCGCGCCGGTATGGCCGACTATGCCCAGCGTATGTCCAGCCTCGATCTTAAACGAAACGTTGTCTATGATACGTCTTGTATCGGCATATGAAAAATATACACCGTCAAATTCAACATCGCCTTTAACCGTTCCCAGGTCGACGGCATTTTCTTTTTCGATAACATCGGGCACTGCCGACGTTATCTGAAACAGTCTGTGCAAAGCGTTAAGGCAGCTGCTCCACCAGTTTGCGACGTCGGCAAGCGTCTCGATAGGGTCAAACATCATCGAGAAATATGCGACAAACGACATCAGCGTGCCGTAGTCCATGCCTTCTCCGCCCGATGTATAGCGCATTACCGAGAGGCCGCCTATGGCCCAGACGATATAAGAGCCTATTTTGAATAAAAAGAATATAAACGGGAATATCGACGCCTGCTTTACCGACAGTTCGGTGGATACCTCGGCAGAACCGCGGCTGCGGCTGTCAAACCTGCGCTTTTCATCCTCTTCGCGCGAGAACACTTTGACCACTCTCATGCCGTTAAGCACATCGGATATCAACGAGTTGAGCGAACGGCGGCGCGAATAATCTTTTATATAAAGCTTGTCAAACACGTCATAAAGCCACTTGAACAAAAAGAAGAACACCGGCACCGTGACAAACGCATACAGCGCAAGTATCGGGTCAAGCAAAAGCATTATGACAAACACCAGCACAAGTTGAACGATATTTAATACAAAATAGGGAAATCCGTCGCAGAAAAACCAATACATCGTCTGCGAGTCAGAGTTTATCTGCGTCATCAAACCGCCCGTCTGCCGGTTTGTAAAAAACGACAGCGAAAGCCTGCTGATAGCGTCGAATATCTGCTTTTTAAGGTCATAAGTGACATCGGCAGACACCTTGGCGCTGATAGAGCCGTTGACAAGTTGCACAAGCAACATAACTATTCTTATGCCTACCATAAGCGCAACTATCTGCCATATCTTGCCGTAATACCTGCCGCCTTCGGTAAGAACGTCGTTATAAAATATGCTGTTGCTGATATACGGTGTCAGGGCGCCCAGCGCCGATATCGCCGCCAACGACAAAATTACGGTCAAAATGCTGCCCTTATACCTTAAAAACACACCCGCAAGCTGTTTGATAAGCTTGACGCTGTCCATGCAATTGGGGCAAACTTTGCTTTCGATATCGGGATATCTTTCGCCGCACTTGGGACAATGATATTGATCGTAGCTGTCTTTTTTATAATTGGACTTGTCTATGTCGCCGGTTTCTTTAAATTCGGTGACCGCTTTTGCAAATACCGCAGAATCGTGGCGGTATCTGTTTGTATAATTAAACAGTCTGTTGTCGACGTCTCCGATAGCGGCAACGGCGCAGCCTGTGGATATAAGCTGTTCGCATTTCACCTCGCTTATTTCGGAGATATCTATTTTTTCGCTGCGATCGAACACAAAACTTTCGGAACGTTTTTTTGAACCGTTGTATCTGCGTGAACCGTCGGCGGTTATCATTACCGTGCCCTCGGCGATATATATATGACGTCTGTCGAACGCGACAAAGACGTCTTTGGGCGTTTCGTCACTGCCGAGGTCACTGCGCATTATAAACAGCGCGTCCGCGGCGTTAAGCCCCTGCGACGCAAAATGCTGTTTTACAGATATCGGCAATTTGCATAATGCAACCATACGACCGCCTCCTTTCATAACTTTTACATTTTACATCATCTTATCGTTAAAATCAATAGCGAGTTTGGACACAGCACAAATGTTCTTGCAAATTTGGGCAAAATCACTTAATTTTTTGTCGTTTTTTGTGCTGTATGCCTCAAGCGGCGTTGCAAAAAAACGGCCGTATATATCCGGCACTGCGTTTTGCGGCAAGATATCGCCGCAAAGTTTGCGACCGAGCAATTTCATCTGCGGCAAAGTTATCGCCGCAAGCGTTTCATAGCAGTTGCCTATGCAATAATCCGAAGCTATATTCTTTTTAAACGCAGTCTCAAAGCAAGGGTTGACATCACTCTCGAGTTTTATGTCTTCAAGCGTTTTATAAGCGATATAGTCATCGTGCGTGCCCAAAAGTTCGGTATAATATTCAAGCGCTTTGCATATCGACTTATAAGGTGTAAGGTGATCGCCGCCGCAAAAATATGCTTTTTGCAAAACAAGCATTTCAAAATGCATAAACCTTGCCGCCGCGGTACGTGCGATGTCATAAAGAGCGCGTACGGCGTGAATGTCGTCTTTAAACCGTGCGTATATATCGGCACACAGCGACAAAACAGTCGGAATGCCGTGCATGACTTTATAAAACCTCGGCAGATAAAATTCGGCTCGCGATATCTCTTTTGCCGTATATTCGTCAAAATCAAGGTTGTATCCGTAAGGCGACAACAAGACCGACGCAAAATATTCACGGTGCATATCGTATTCCGGATGCTGTCTGTCAAGGCTGAATTTTTCAAGCGACGCTATGGGATAAAGCGTTTTTATCAGTTTTTGGGCATCCGAATCTGCGCCGAAAACTTCGTCGGAATAACCTTGCAGTATCTCTTGCAAAGGCATATCTCCGCCGTATGTGCATTTGCGCGCAAGATATGACAGCATAACTCCGTCCCCGTGCGACAGTTCCTGCCAATTGACAAGTCCCGAGCAAAAAACGTCGTTTTGCGTGCCTTTGAGCCGGCGCTCGATGAATTCATAATCGCCGCGTATATCATCCTGCGGGGCATAGGCGTGTATCAGGCCGAGCATATACGGAAACTTATTTTTAAGCCCCCAAGCCTCAAAACCCATATCCTGCCCGTCGGCGTCGACGGTATAATCAAATATAATGCTTTTTTGCGCGTCAAGCAAAGCGACAAACTCTTTTACTTCGTCCGCATACCAAAACATAGACATATCCCAACCTGCTATAAGCGTTTTTGCCGACGGATATCTTTCGGCCGTGCGGCAGAGAGTGCGGCGCAAAACATCGGCTTTAAGCGCTATGCTCTGTTCGTGCGTGTCGCCGTATACTCTTTCGGCAAGCCCTATGGTATGAAACATATCTCCCATGCCGTTGTATTTTATGTCGGCATCGGTCAGTTTTTGATAAATATCAAGCCCCTCGTCTTTGCGCACATCAAATACCGAGAGTTCTTTTTGCGCATAAAGCTCGCCCGATTGGGCAAGATAAGACGGGTGGGCGCTGTCTGCAAAACTTTTTGGCGTGGGTGAATACCAGTGCGTCACGGCACCGCAGTCGACGGCGTGTTTAAGGCCGCGTTCTCTTGCGTACGCAAGCACTTTACGTCTTAGTTCGCCGCGATATTCAAGACTCCAAAACAGACTGCGGTCATAAAAACCCTCTCTGTCGCTTTTCTGCGCGATATCGGGATAAGGGCAATATTCGGGGAACGCCTTTTGCCACAGATCATCATGCCCTATGCGCAACATAAAAAAGTTAAATCCGTTTTTAATAAGATAATCCATCTCGCGTTTCCAATCTTCATATCCCCACATCTCGGCTCTGAAACGCTTAAGGCCTCGGTGTGCAAAATAACGCATTCCGCGCAAGGCGTATGCGGGCGTTATGTCTTTTTTAAACGTTTTGGGCGTCGCTTTTTCTTTGGGCAATCGGTCACAGTCCCAAAACCATTTTGCGCCGTGAAACGCAAAATAGTCATATACGCCGTAAAGCAAAGCTATGCGGCCGCCCGCCGTTATCGCTACCTCGTTTTCGGATGCCGATATAACTCGCCTTCCCTCGTCAAAGTCACTGTTTATGTTCATCATGGGTTTCGGCTTTGACGCAAGCATCAAAGACGCGTATTTATCAAATTCTTTAAGTGCGATATCAAACATAATACACCCCGTAAATTAATATATCTCAAAAAGGAGTCGTTAAATGTTAAAACGAGCCGCCGTGTTTTTTGCCGTATTTATGTGTTGCCTGCCGCTTATGCTTTGCGCTTCGGCGGAAACAAATTATGCGCAAAACCGTTATTATGCGCTTATAACACCCGCATCAAGCGGATTCCCCGACACGGGCAAAAAACTTACCGACGGCAAGACGGGCGGCAAGACGGCATCCGGCAAGACAGAGTATTATTATAAAGACGATGCGTTTGTGGGTTTTAACCGCGTTTCAGCGCAAAACGGCTGTTTTAGCATAATCATCGACCTAAACGACACCGTATCCGACATAACGAGGTTTGAGGTTTCGGCATTGTGCGAAACCGATATAGGAATATATGAGCCGAAAAAGATATCGGTATCTGTAAGCGACACGTTTGACGGCGAGTATATGTCGGTTGCCGAATATCAAAATACGGTGCGCACCGCCGCCGGATTATCCGAGACCGTCACGCTGCGCGCCGTGCCCGAGCAAAAAGCAAAAGGCAAATATGTCAGATTTGACATTTATTGCATAAACGACAGGTCGGGTTGGGTGTTTATAGACGAATTGCGCGTTATAGGCGGCAACCGGACAAACGCCGAAACCGTCTTTGCCGATACCGCTTTGCAAAGCGGCGGCAAACGTGTGGATGTCGGGTATATGCCGTGGATCTTGACAGGCATCGGCTGCGGACTGATAACTTTTGCCGTATTGCGACGAAACAAAAGCTGATACAAGCCGAGGCTGCCGTGCGGCAGCCTCGTTGTATATATTTTATTCTATATCCTCTTTTTTGACGAGCCCGCGCGAGACATATTTATCTTTTGCAAACAGATATGTGTTGTCGTATACCGTGCGGGTGAGTGCGTCGTCCGAAACAAACGAACGGTAAAACTCGCCGGGAACGCCGCCCTGATAATACATTTTTATCGTGTGCATAAATCCGGTCTCTGCACCGCAGTCGAGATACTGAGTATATCTCTCGATATCCTCGGGCGAAAGTCCGCCTATCTCGAGCTCATAGCACATACCGAGCTGTTTGGTCATAGCGGCATTGTCATAAAGCCTTTTTACCGGCTCGGCCTTGCGAAAAGCGTAGTTCGGCTGCATACATGCAATGTCAAAACCGTTTTCTTTCCAATCGGCATATCCCCACGCCTCAAAATAAGGTATCCATATAAGTTTAAGGCCTTTTGAATGCACATATTCGCGCGCAAATTCAAGCAAAGGCAATTCAAATTCGTCGCTGTAATTGATGACCTCTTCAAACCAATAAAATCCGCAGAGTTCAAGGTGCTGCCTGTCTTTCTCGGCATAGCGCTCGAGCTGGGTGTCTATGCACCATTTGACGGCTTTTTTGCGCCCCTCGAACGTAGTCATATCCTCGTCGACGCCGTCCCCGTCTATGTCGCCGAATTTTTCGGGAAATTCTCCGTATGTGACTTTGGTATGCAATATCGACAAAAAGACTTTTATCTTAAGATCGTCGAGCCCCAGGCGGTTTTGTACTTCGGCCGCCGCTTTGTCAAGCGCGTCGACATTGGCGTTTTCGGCAAAGGTATTGTCGATATAATATCTCCAGCCTTCGGCGCATTTATAAAGCGAAGAATAAGTATAAGCCGAATAAGGTAAAAACAGCATCGAATCAAAAAACGTGTCTGTCATCTCGCCGTTTTTGTTTATATATCCGAGATGCGGAATAAACTGTTCTGCCGTAGTAAGCCCCGATCTTTCGTCTTTCATATTCTTGGGAGGCAGGCAGTTATACGCCAACATTATATTGTGAATATCGCAAAGGTCGCTGTAATCGGGATATTTGTCAACATATCTGACCTCGTCGCAACCCTCTTTTGCTTCGGCGGTTATTTCGACCGCATCGTCGGGTATAACCGCGGTACCGACGGCCTTGATCTCGTCGACCCAAATATGGCAGGGCACATCAAACTCTATTGTAATATATCCCGTGATATACGGCCTGTCAAAATCGGCACCGACCACTACCGTCTCGGGCGTGTTTTTTGACGCTATGTTGCGCGCCTTTACAACTCTTTGCCAGTTTTCGCCGTCGGGAGAAAGATATATATCGACGCGTCTGGGCAGTCTTACGCCCACTTCGTCCTCACGCAAAAAACTTATGCTGACCGACTGCACGGCAGACAGCGAATCAAGTTTAAAAACTATCGATCTGCCGCCCCCGCGCGAAAAATGAAAGAATGCGGGATCTTGATAAGAATTTGTCTTTGCGCTGACTCCGTCGGTCATAAGCAAAGATGTATCTTTGGTGTTGTGATAATCGTTTTCGTAAGTAACGCCGAGAGGCGCATCTGTCGTTATGCGAAATACGGGCACGCCCTGCAAAAGATTTACGCGTGACATGCTTGCGTCGGCGCTTTCGGCAAGTCGTGCGGGATATATCTCGCGTTTTGTATACCAGCTCATGTTTATCCTCCGTAAAAAACATTTTTGTGTATAGGCAAAATATCCACCGTTTGCATTATACGATATTATGGTTTTTTAGTCAATGATTTTTATAACAAAAGAGTCGGGCAAAAGCCCGACTCAAACAGAATCGTATGATATTATTATTCGTTGTCGGATGTTTCGGCCTCGCTCGAAGTTTCTTGAACCTCCGAGCTCTCTGCGGTCTCGGAATTTTCGGACACATCGGAAGTCTCGGAAGCATCGGACGCAGTCGATGAGGTCGACGAGGTAGAAGCGGTCGACGAGGTAGAATTCGACGAGCTCGATTTGCCGTCAAGAGCAAGCACGATGTTAAGTGTCAATATAAGTACGGCAAGCGCGATAGAAAGCGCCAAAGTCCATTTGTTAAGCACCTGTGCTTTTGTGCGAGTGCGGTTTTTGCTGAAATAGCTGTCGGTCTGGTTGCCCGAGATAGCACCCGAAAGGCCGTTCTTTTTGCTTTGTTGCATACTGATAAATACTATCAAAGCAATAGAAATAACCAAAATAAGAATACCGATAATCAATTCAAGAGCGTTCATTATATAAATCCTCCGTTAATTTTTTACAGTCGCATAGAGTATATTAACACACATTTGCGCCTTTTGCAATAGCATTTTTTGCTTTTTTGCGCAAAAATCACCGTTTTTGGTCTTTATCGCTTGCGTCACGCCGCCTTAAAGCGCCGACATCACGGCGTTTTTTGCGTTTTGCCGCAGTCGATGCACGCACTATAAACGTAACAAACGATATGAGCGCAAACACGGCAACCAATATAACTATCCATTTGATGATGTTTTTTGCCGTGTCCGAAAAAAGCACATCGCGCACGGCACCCACGGTGTTAAGCAATCCCGACGACTCGATATCGCGCACCGTGACAAGCGGAACCTCGCCCAGCATTACGCCGTCGTTAAAAAACACAAGTCTGCCGAGCGTCTCGCCTTTTTTGACCGGCGCGTCAACCATCTTGGCGGTCGTGCCGTTATAGTCGCCGTCATAAACTCTGCCGTCATATATGACCGCGCGGGTTATACTGTCGTCCGCCGCAGCCTTGTTTATAAGCAATTCTATGCTGCCGTCGGCAACAAGCTGTATATAGTCATAGTTTTTGCCCTGCGCCACCTTTATCTCGGTTACGGGCTCGCCGCTTGATATAAGTTCACGGTATTCAAAGCTGTCGGATGCCCACGGTATCAGTTTTTTCGCGTCGTCATATGCGTTGCCGTCGGCAAACGTACGCGTGCCGTCGGTGTCTCTGATCTCGCCGGGCGCATCCATTATGACAAAAATATATTTTATCTTGTCGGCGGTAACGGTAGACGTGATAAGGCAATACCCGCCGTATTGCGTATTTTGCCCCGCTATCATACCCGTGGCGGATTTCATATAATAAGCGGCGGTAAGCTGTGATGAAACGAGATAGTTTTTGCTGTGTACATTGCTTTTGCCGTTAAGCCTGAACGAAGCCTGACTCGATATGCGCACGAGTTCGCTGTAACTGTAAAAACTCGAAGCTATAAGTGCGGTATCGCGGGCGGTGGTGTATGAATTCGCCGCCGAAAGCCCCGTGCAATTGACATAGTTGGTATCGTTTGCGCCCGCCTCTTTGGCTTTGGCGTTCATCAAAGCCACAAAGTCATCCATCGTGCCGCCCAAAAGGTCGGTGGCACAATAATATGCCAATGTCCAACAGGCGTCGTTTGCGTTGGCAACGAGTGAAGCCGACAGCATATCCGATATGGTATAACTGTCGCCGGGAGTAATGCCCAATCTGGGGGCAGATAAATCGCCGAGCTCTCCGATCTGCGACAGCATTCCCTGCGGAACGGTCACCGTCTTGTCAAGCGACAGACTGTGTTTTTCAAGCTGATCCCACACGACCATCATCGCCGCAAGTTTTGCCGATGCCGTGGGTGCTATGCGCTCGTCGGATCTGTTTTGATAGATCAACTGACCGTTTTCGGCATTGATGACCGCCACGGCATTGTTTGACGTAAGGTCGGGCGTTTCCGACGCCTCTGCCGACGCGTTTGTCATCAAGGCGCAAACAAGCACGGCAACGCACAATATAAAAGCAATTATCCTTTTTTTCATAAAAACACCTTTCTTACGTATCTTCAAAGTCGTGCGCCCTGCCCGTCAGTCGGCGTGCAAGCGATATGTTGCCGTCGGCAAGCGCGTTTCTGATGCGGGTAGAACTTACACGTTCGCCGTCTATGTCGACACAAGGCACTACGGCCGTACTTATGCCCGCATTCTCAAACGTGCCGATATCGCCCAAAGCGTCTTTGCCGAACGCAAAGTGCATACCGCACACGGCATATTTTGTGCCCGCTTTGGCAAGCGACGAAGCAAAAACATCGGCGGGCATATCTTTTATCATATTAAAATCGGCGGTCAAAACATATTCTGCCCCGCATTTTTTAAGCAATGCGGCTTTTGTTTCGCCCAAAAGCAGAGCCTTGCTGTTTTTGGTATTTATATCAAACGTTATCGCAACGGGCGTCAACCCGTTTGTCGCCGCGATTTCCGCCAATTTTGCGATTATGGCGACATGTCCCGGATGAACGCCGTCAAAATCGCCTATTGCCACCGCCGACGGCGCACGTCGCGCAAGCTCGTCAAACAGCATACGGCACCCCTCAAAAAAACACTTAGAGATATATATTTACATAATAATATTTTTAATTGATTTTGTCAATGAGTATGATGTATATTTTTGGCTCTGCTTTTGCAAAATATATGCAAAACAACTCGAAAGGACTATGCGTGTTATGCAACAAAAATTTGACGCGGTCATTCTTGCCGGCGGCAAGGGTACCAGACTTATGCCGCTTACCCAAAACGAGCCCAAACCGTTATTGACCGTAATGGGAATTCCCGTTATCGAGCGGTTATACCGTTCACTTGAACAAAACGGCTATCAATCGGCGGCGGTCACAGTGTGCCATCTTGCCGATCGAATAATCGCCACCGGCGGCGACACAAACCTGAAACTCGGCTTTTTTAAAGAAGACGTCCCTCTCGGCTCGGCGGGCTCGGTGCGCGCGATAGTCGATGAACTGTGCGACACGGTAACCGTGCTTTGCGGCGATGCCGTAATAGACGCGGACCTTAAAAAAGCAAAACAGGCACACAAAGAGCACGGCGGCATAACACTTTTGCTTACCCGCACACAGTCTCCGTTTGAATACGGCACGGTCTTGCTTGACGGCAACAAAATAAAAGGGTTTATCGAAAAGCCGTCCTGGACCGACACGCTTACCGATGTTATTTCGACCGGCATATATATCGTCGACCGCGATATACTGATGCGTATTCCAAAAGGGCAAAAGTTTGATTTTGCATCCGACCTATTTCCGCTTTTGCAAAAAGAGGGCATATCGCTTTACGGCGAGATGCTCGACGGCGTTTGGATGGACATAGGCAGCATAAGCGATTATTATGCCTGCAATATGCGGCTTTCCGAGGGCGCGTCGGTTATAGACGACAGTGTCTCGGTATCCCGTCGCGCCGAAATAAGCCGATCGGTCATAATGTCGGGCGTCAATATCGGCGAAAGCACCGTTGACGGCGCGATAATATGCAAAAACGTATCGATAGGCGACGGTTGCACCGTTCCTTCGGGGTGCGTGATAGGCGAAGGGACCGTATTGCAAAACGGCGTAACGCTTGCAAAAGGTTTGCACCTTGAGGGCGGAATGATAATACGTAAAGGTTCGGTCATATCAAAAGACTGGTGTTTCGGAGAAGCTTCGGGCAGAATTTTTGACGACGACGGAATATGCGCGCCGCTTGACTGTGCGTCGGCCGTCAGGCTCGGTCGAGCGCTTTCGGTATTGGGCAGGCCGGCAAAAATAGGCATAATGAGTCTGCACGACGCGGACCGACTTGCCGACAGCATATCGTTGGGCGCCGCCGAAGCGGGCTGCGAAACAGTGCGGTTTAAGCCGTCGTTTTTGCCGGTGGCGCGCTTTGCCGCCGATGAATACGCCTGCGACTGCCTTGCGTATTGTGCCGCGCCCGACAGGATATATCTTTTGGGCAAAGGCGGCATAAGGCTGTCGGCAATTAAAATGAAGCAAGTGATACATGCGATAAACGCCCCTTTGCATACCCCGTCCGAAACAAGCGCCGTAACACAGCAAAACCCTTTGGACGCATACGCGCGGTATCTGCAAGGTCAAACCGGCTCGCTTGACGGAGTTTTGCTGCCGGTCACTCAAAAAAACGCATTTATATCGTTGCTTGCGCCGATAGCCGAGTCGCTCGGTGCCGAATGCGCGGTCCGCCAATACGGCTATACGCTGTCCGAAGACGGTCAAAAGGCTTCTTTCAGAGACGAGGACGGCAGAACCCTGTCATATTGGCAGCTTGTAATATTGGCATCGATGTCAAGGCAAAAAGTCAGTCTCCCGCGCGAAACACCCGTCAGCGTCGAGCGCGCCTTGCGCTCGCAGGGGATAGCCGTGCATATATACAACGACAGCGAAAGCGAAGCGCGAAATGAGGCAATGAACGCATCGTTTATCAACGACGCAGCGCTTTTGGTGTTGTCGGCCGAAAAACAGCTGCTTAATTCGGGCATGACAGCCGCCGAAGCAAGATCGCGCCTGCCCGAGATATATGTCGTCACGCGCACGATAGAGGGAGACGGCGAAAACAGCATAACGCGCATTGACGAACTGTCAAGAACTTTCGGCGACATCACACGCGGCATAAGAATCAACTATCGCGGTGGCAGCGTTGCGATATATCCCGGCGCAGGCGGCGGGTTTAAAATATTTGCCGAAGCGGTATCAAGCGAGATGGCAAGCGAACTGTGCGACCTTACCGAACGCAGGCTCAAATAAGATATCCTTATTGACAAAAAGCATATTTTAAACTATAATATGTTTGAAATACGGTACGGAGGTCTTATGATGAAAAAAACAGTTATCACGCTTGTTTCGCTCACGGCACTTGTGGCATGTCTTGTGGCGGTTGCCGGCATACCGTACGGCGACAGCACATCAAACGTCGGATCGCAAATCGAAAGCGATGCGCCGTCATCACCCGCGGTTTCCGACAACAGCCTTCCCGAGACTCCGTCAACGCCCGACACATCGTTTGCCCCGAGCAACGATACAGACACAAGCGGCGAAACATCCGAGACGACCTCGGCAGAGCATGTGCTCGGTTGGCAACATCTTTCCGACAAAAACAAATATGTGTTGACAGTGGACGGCACGCCTGTGTCGGATGAACTTTGGGATTATATTATGAACGACCTTGAGGTCGACGGCAAAAACGTTGTATTTGCGCGCAAAGGCGACGAGTATTATTTTATATACACCGATCTCACGCGCGAAAAAGCCGTGTTTGAACCGTGGACGATACATTCGGTCGGCGATATAACCGTAACATGCGAGCTCGATCATTTTACCGACAAAGACGGCTATGAACGCATAGGAGAGCCGAGGCCTTATGTTTATAAGATCGTCAAAGACGGCAAAACGCTTGCCGATTCGGAACTTAAGCCCGTGATATTTAAAGATTATACCATAATCAATCCTATCATCGTGGGCGTAGGCGACGTTGCCTTCGGACTGCATTCGCAGATATACGCCTCCGACGGCACCTTGGTCAGCGACGAACACGGCGTTGCATATGCCGACGAACGCAACGATTATCTGGTCACGTATGATGAAACGCTGGTCGAAGACGACCGCGGCGAATATCTCGTCGACGGCATTCCGCACCGGCTCGAAACATTCCACAGCGTGCTTTCGTCGGATCTTAAGGCGGTATACACCTCTAAAAGTGCCATCACGTTCGACGAACTCGGCGAGCTGTGTATATATGACGATCAGGCAAAGAAATATGTGCCGTTGGAAATTAAATAAAGTTTTTGTCAAAGCCCGCATTCGCGGGCTTTGTTTTTGCATTGCGAAAAAGCAAAGCCGTGTTGACATTTCGGCAGTGCCGCGATATAATATTTATAAGCATAAAACGCAGATACAAATCTCAAATCACACATTTACAATCTCAAATGAAAACTCTTCTCAAATTATCGACAAAATCGGCTTTTAAAACCAAAAACGGCATTTGGGTGATAGTGGGAATAGCGCTGTCGGCCGTAATATTGACGGTTGTTTGTTCAACATGGCAGATGCTTATCGACTTTGAAGATCTGATAGTATACGATATCATCGCATCAAAAGGCAATTATACCGTCGCAGAAACGACTTCTCTTATAAAAACATATCCGCCTCGCGTGCAGATATGTAACATTGCCGTGATTTTTTGCGTCGTTTCGTCTTGTGTCGCCGCCGCAATCGTCTACGGTTCGATGCACGCAAAAAAGAACGAGTTGACAAAAACCGTTTCGTTGCTTTCTTGTCTCGGTATAAAACCTCGTCAAAAAACTGTATTTCTGCTGTTGCAGGCAATGTTACCTTTTTGTGTTGCGTTTCCGATAGGAACAGTGTCGGGTATGCTGATAGCAAAACTCATGCTTGATGATTTTAACGGCAAAGTGTGCAACCCCATGGGATACGATAACATTGCGTTTTTAGGCGACCGTATTGCTTTTTATATTGCGCTGATATTTGCTTTGTGCGCACTGTCTGTGCTTGCGGCAGCAGCAACGTTTGCCGCGCATGTTTCAAAGCACTCGCCGATAGTGACGTCTCGTTTTTACGGCAAAATCAATGTGTCGCTGAAAGAAACCCGCATCGACAAGCATTTGCAAAGCAAATACAAGATTTGCGCAAAATTGGGAAAATCAAATTATTATAACAACAAAGCAAAATACCGAATTTTTGCGATAATAATTTCTTGCGCTTCTTTTTTGTGCGTTTCGTTGTCACTGTCGCGGCGTTATTTGGCGCAGGGTAAAATATCGTCAAACGCAAGCCCTGCCGTAACAGATAATTTCATATCACAGTTTACGACATTCGTTTTAATTGTTGCGCTTACATCTTTATTTGCCGCCGCTTGTTGCTTCTGTGCCGATTTTGCGGGTCGTGACAGAGAATTTGCGATTTTAAAAACACTCGGCGCCGACGGCAAAACCGTTTTCAAGGCGCTGTTTATTGAATCGCTTTATCACATGGTCAATGTAGGATTTTATATTTCTGTGCTAAATGTCTCCGCAGCCTTATTGCTGTTTTTTGTTTTCAAGTCAGCCGACAGCCGATCGGTTTTTGAAATTCCGGCTTTGGAATGGGCTATTTCAATAGTCGGCGACTCCGTTATGACGTTGACGCTGTGCGTATTTATGTGCGCTTCAGCAAAAAGGATAAAACCGTCCGATTGTATAAATTCACTGTTTTAGGAGGGTTTGTATGCTCTTGATAGAACATCTGTCTAAAGTATATGATATGAACGGCAAACCGATAAAAGCGCTCGACGACATCTCGCTGCAAATAGAATCGGGAGAATTCGTCGCAATAACCGGCACGAGCGGCTCGGGAAAATCGACGCTGTTGCATATAATCGGCGGAGTCGATACGGCATCTTCCGGCAGTATCACGGTTGACGGCAATGTTATCACCGAGATGAATCAAAAAGACCTTTTGCTTTATCGCCGCACAAAAGCATCGATAGTATATCAGTTTTTTAATCTGCTGCCTATGCTGAATGTAAGCGAAAACATATCGATAGCGAGAGAACTGAATGGCAATACCTGCACGGCCGACGAAATATCAAACATTTTGAATCTGCTTGATATGCACGGCAAAGAATTTATTACCCCAATCAACTTTCGGGCGGCCAGCAGCAACGTGTTGCCATAGCGCGTGCTTTGATAATATCGCCGTCGCTCTTGCTTGCCGACGAGCCGACGGGAAATCTTGATTCGGATAATGCCGACGCAATCATGAAACTGCTGAAAAAAGCCAACCGTGAACGCGGTCAGACCGTTATCATGGTCACGCACGACAAAAGGCTTGCGGCAAATGCAGACCGTATAATCGAATTGCATGACGGAAAAATAATATAACCGATATTAAAGCGCACGGAAACCTTGTCTCTGTGCGCTTTAATTGCTTGTTTTTTGTCTTTTTATCGCCGTGCGCCGATACAGAGACGGCTTTTTATCTTGATTTATCGCCCGTATGCTGTTATAATATAATATGTGTAACGATAATTATCACGATCGTTTTATTAATTATTCCGGTTTTAAAGGAGGGCGCGCGATGGACGAACTTATCGAGATAAGCGGCACGGTAGAAGACATAGTTTTCACAAACCGCGACAACGGATATACCGTCTGCGTGCTTGACTGCGACGGAGCGCCGGTTACCTGCGTCGGCATAATGCCTTATCTTTCCGAGGGCGAATACGTCAGCGTCAAGGGCGAGTGGACGACGCACGCCACGTTCGGCAAACAGCTCAAGGTTGCTTATTTTGAAAAACAGGAACCCACCGGTGAAGCCGACATACTGCGTTATCTTGCGTCGGGTGCCGTCAAGGGCATAGGTCCCGTAACGGCAAAACGCATTGTCGAACGGTTCGGCGACGAAACGCTCGGTGTGATAGAAGAACACTGGAACTGCCTTGCCGACATACGCGGTATATCCATGCAACGCGCCGAACAGATACACCAAGAATATCAAAAACAATTCGGTGTCAGGCGCGTGATGATGCATTTCACCAAATATTTCGGTGCGTCACTGAGCGTAAAGATATTCAAGCGCTACGGTTCGGGTGCGATAGAACTCGTGGGCAACGACCCATATCGTCTTTGCCGCGAAATAGACGGCATAGGCTTTGACAAAGCCGACAAAATGGCGTCCGAGATAGGCATCTCGCCCGATTCGCCCGCGCGTATCGCCGCATACATATATCACCTTTTAAACCTTGCCGCTTACAGCGCGGGGCATTGCTATCTTGACAGACAAGAACTTATAAAAATTGCCGCAAAAGACCTGCGAATATCGCAAAACGACATTCTTGCCGTGTTGCACGAGGCAGAGGATTCGTCCGCTCTTAAAACGGCGGGACAGCAAAACGAGCGCATATATCTGCCCGAAATGTACCGTGCAGAAACATACATAGCGCAAAAACTGCAATTGTTGGCAAATTCAAGGCCGCTGTTAACACTTGAGGGTGTTGACGGCGCGATAGACGACCTGCAAAACACGTTTGACATAGAATACGACAAAGCACAGCGTGATGCGATAAAAACCGCCGTCACACACGGCGTAAGCATAGTCACGGGCGGGCCCGGAACCGGCAAAACCACAGTCATAAAGGCGATAATAGGCATATTCACGCAATTAAAGCACAGTTTTGCGCTTGCCGCGCCGACGGGCAGAGCGGCAAAACGTATGTCCGAGGCCTCGGGCAAAGAGGCAAAAACCATTCACAGACTGCTTGAATGGGAGTATTCGGACGAAAACGGCGAGTCGAACTTTCGCCGCAACGAGACGGATCCCCTGCCTTACGGAGCGATAATAATAGACGAGACTTCTATGGTGGACACGCTTTTGATGGAGGCTCTTTTGAGGGCCGTAAAGCCCGGCGCATTTCTCATATTCATCGGCGATGCCGACCAGTTGCCGCCGGTGGGTGCGGGCAACTGTCTGTGCGATATGATAAACAGCGGCGCATTTAACGTGTGCAGACTGCAAAAAATATTCCGTCAGGCCGAAAAAAGCCTGATAGTCGTCAACGCTCACAGCATCAACGAAGGCATAATGCCTAAACTGGATATAAAAAATTCGGATTTCTTCTTTTTGCCGGAAAACAGTTATGCTTCGGCGCAAAAACTGATATCTTCTCTGTGTGCCGAACGCCTGCCCCGCAGTTACGGGATTGACCCGCTGCTTGACATTCAGGTCATAACGCCGACACGCAAGGGCGAACTCGGCACAAAAGAATT
>CAYOCM010000003.1:0-47847 GCA_964402515.1 uncultured Ruminococcus sp.
TGCAAGCAGCAAAACGAGAGACAAAAATCTTTTTTTCATGTTGTTTACCTCCTATTATAATATTTATTCGAGCTTGTTTGGGCAGTATCCTTTTATCCATTGTCATAGTATCACAAGCAAAGCGCTTTGTCAACATATTTTCAGCGTCACCATAGGATTATTTCGGCACAATGCACAAAAGCCCTCGAATGAGGGCTTTTGAGGTGCGGTTTATTCAAGATAATCTTTAAGTTTTTTGCTGCGCGAGGGGTGACGCAGTTTGCGCAGGGCTTTTGCCTCAATCTGGCGAATGCGTTCGCGGGTGATGTCAAACTCTCTGCCGACTTCCTCGAGCGTGCGAGGCCTGCCGTCGTCAAGGCCGAAACGCAGCTTGAGCACCGCTTCTTCACGTGCGGTCAGCGTGTGAAGAACCTCTTGCAACTGCTCGCGCAGCATCATGTATGTTGCGGCGTCGGCGGGAGCGGGGGTGTTGTCATCGGCGATAAAATCGCCGAGATGACTGTCTTCTTCTTCGCCTATCGGCATTTCAAGCGAAACCGGTTCCTGCGCTATTTTAAGTATCTCACGCACTTTTTCAACAGATATGCCCATCTGTTCGGCGATCTCTTCTTCGGTGGCGTCGCGGCCGAGGTCCTGCAAGAGCTGACGCGAAACGCGCAATACTTTGTTGATGGTTTCAACCATATGAACAGGTATTCTTATCGTGCGTGCCTGATCGGCTATCGCGCGGGTTATTGCCTGTCTTATCCACCATGTAGCATAAGTCGAAAATTTATATCCCTTGCCGTAATCAAATTTTTCGACCGCTTTCATAAGGCCGAGATTGCCCTCTTGAATGAGGTCGAGAAAATACATTCCGCGGTTAACATAGCGCTTTGCAATACTGACTACCAGACGCAAGTTTGCTTCGACCAATTGGTTTTTTGCGTCTTTGTCGCCCTGCGACATGCGATATGCAAGTTCGAGTTCGCGGTCTGCCGATAAAAGAGGAACTTTGCCTATTTCTTTTAAGTACATTCTGACGGGATCGTCTATCGATACGCCCTCTTGTGACAAGATCTCGCCGACTTCTTCGGGGTTATCGTCAACGGGTTCTTCTTCGATATCATCGGGCAGATCGTCGGCGACTTCTTCATAACTGCCGCCTTCGTTGTCAATGGCTACGGCAATGCCCTCGGCTTCGAGTGCTTCATAAAGCATCTCGAGTTTTTCGATAGTTACGTCGGTGTCCTCAAGCGAAATCAGTATATCGTGCGGAGTAACTGTTCCGCCGGCGGATATTATTTCCTGCAGCTCGGGGCTGATGATGTTGTTTTGTGACATTTCGGTTATCCTTTCGGTTTATGCTTATTCGTATATGTAAAGTGTGTATCAGGTCTGATTTTTGCGTTTTTTGTCAATGTATGCCTGTAAGGCGGCGGCACCGCCGGATTCAAGCTCGCTGTCGGCACGCTTTTTTTCACGCAGGTCTTTAAGCCGCGCGGCAGTCGCACGCAGTGTGTCGGCGTCGTTGCTGCCCAAGTTTCGGCGTATGGCGATATATCTTGTTATCTCCGAGATCTCTGCGGTATTCAGTATGCCGTCTTTGCTGAGTATCACCTCGCGACCTTCGACAAAGTCGGGTTCAAACAGGCAAAACACACGTCTGTTGAATTCTGTGGCAAAATCGTCGGCGGTAAGTATTTGCGAACCGGTTATGCCGAGTTCCGGTATCAGCAGCATCATGCCCAGCAGTGTTTGCTCGAGCAATGCTTCCGATGAGTATTTCAGCCTGTCGGCGTTGACTCGGTTGCCGTATCCTTCGGATGCCCTTACGGCGTCGGCGGAGGCTTTTTTGATTTTTGCCGCTTTTGCGCGCGAATGTTTGCGGTTGGCCTCGTCAAGCAACGCTTTTGACGTAAGCGAGAGCCTGTCGGCAACGCGCGAGGAATATACCTCGCGTTCTATGGCGTTTTCAAGCGAAGCGATAAGGTCGGTTAACTCTTCCGCCGCGTGCAGTTTATCGTCCGGTGACGAGATATTGTATTTTGATATTATCTGATCTATTCTGAAATCGACCTGTCCTACAGACGAACTCAGTTTGTTTGCAAATGCGGCACTGCCGTATTTTTTGATAAATTCGTCGGGATCTTTGGTGTCGCTTGAAAGCGTTATGATCTCTGATTTAACACCCGCTTCGTCAAGCATCTTTATTGCTTTCAGCTTGGCTCCCGTGCCTGCCGCATCCATGTCATAGCAGATATATACCGTGTCGGCATAACGCGCTATAAGTCTTGCGTGCTCGGCGGTTATCGCTGTGCCCAAAGTGGCCACCGCGTTTGAAAAACCCGCCTGATGCAAGGCTATCGCATCCACCGCACCCTCGCACAGTATAAGTTTGCCGCTCTTATCGTTTTTTGCGATGTTGAGCCCGAACAGCAGTTTGCTTTTTTTGAACGCGGGTGTGTCGGACGTGTTTATATATTTGCGTTCGTCGTTTTCGTTAAGCCGTCGGCACGAAAACGCAACCACTTCGCCTTGGACACTCATTATCGGTATGACAAGTCGGTTTTTAAATATGTCATAAAGTTTGCCGGTCTTTTTTGATCTTGCGGCCAAAAAAGACGCAATAAGTTCGTCATCGGTATATCCCTTGCTTTTGAGATGATCGACAAGAGAGGTCCATCTGTCGGGCGCATAGCCGAATCCGAAACGTTTTACGGTCAGCGAAGTGTATCCGCGTTTGGATATATATTCGCGCGCTGCCATGCCTTCGTCCGAAAACAGCCTGTCTCTGTAAAATCTTGCCGCGTCGGTGGTTGCGGCTATGACTCTGTCGCGCCTTACGGACGATTCCGATGTTTTTGTGCCGTCTTCTTCGATGGGGATACCCGCGCGTTCCGCTAAAAATCTGATCGCGTCGGGATATTCCAGTCCTTCGGCTCGCATTGTGAACGAAACAACGTCGCCGCCCGCGCTGCAGCCGAAGCAATAAAATGTGCGTGTTGACGGAAATACCGTAAACGACGGTGTTTTTTCGCTGTGGAACGGACACAGCCCGTTATAATTTGAACCCGCGTGTTTTAACGCGACATATCGGCTCACAACGTCGTATATGTCGTTGCGGTCTCTGATTTCATCGAGAAATGCGCGCGAAAACGCCATGCCGTTCCCTCCTTATATGTGTTAAAAGTCATTGATGAGTTGTTTTATACGACGGCCAAACCCGCGGCACAAACAGATTTTCGTATGTAGATATCGCAAACCTGTCTGTCATTCCGGCAAGATGGTCGCACACGGCTCTTTCGATACCGTCGGTTTCGGCTACGGTGCGCAGTTCCGGCGGCAATTCGTCGGTATGTTTTAAATAATGTTCAAACAGCGATTGCATCAGCCCCAAGACCTTTGCATCTTCGCTGCGCGCGTCGCGGTGGCCGTATACACGGTCGAACATAAACTCACGCAGATTCATCATTGCCTGTCCCTCGGGTTTTGTCATGCCTATCTCGCCTTTATCTACGCCGTTGGCTATGACTGCCGTGACCATAGAGGTTATGCGTTCGCTGTGAGTATTGCCGAGAACCTCGCATATGTCGCGCGGAATATCGTCTTTGTCAAGCAGTCCGGCACGAATCGCATCGTCGATGTCGTGGTTGAGATAAGCAATGCGATCGGCATATTTTATCAGCTGCCCTTCAAGTGTGCAGGCTTTGTTTGAGCCGGAGTGATTTAATATGCCGTCTCTTACCTCAAATGTAAGGTTCAGTCCTTTGCCGTTTGATTCGAGTCTGTCGACAACGCGCAGACTTTGCTCATAATGCTTAAAACCTCCGGGCATTATAAAATCAAGTGCTTTTTCGCCGGAATGCCCGAAAGGAGTATGCCCCAAGTCATGGCCGAGCGCCGCCGCTTCGGTAAGATCTTCGTTAAGGCACATAGCACGCGCCAGAGTGCGCGCGATCTGAGTGACCTCAAGCGTGTGAGTGAGCCGTGTGCGGTAATGGTCGCCTTCGGGAGAGATAAACACCTGCATCTTGTTCATCAGACGCCTGAATGCTTTGCTGTGCGTTATGCGGTCGCGGTCGCGCTGAAAATCGGTGCGTACCGGGCAGTCGTCGATAGGGTACATCCTGCCTTTTGTATCAATGGTGTGAAACGCCTGAGGACACAGATAAAAGCGCTCGCGCTCGAGAGTGACGTTCTTCATTTGATATCCCTCCGTAAATCAAATTATATATCTCTTCGCTTAAAGTTAGATAAGGCACAGAAAAGCCAGAGTGCCGTCAGCAAAAGATTTATTATCAGACCGTATGCTATGTTGCCTGCGTTTCTTGTGTCGGCGCCGAAAAACATATTAAACAAATTGTAAATTTCATAATAAGAAGGCGTGCATGTTATGCCTAAACCGATGTGTTCCCATATAGCCGTGTATGTGAGAGGGAAAACGGCATATGCAACCGCGCTGTAAAGCATCACGATAAGCGACGAGACGGTCGAAAACATCGTACTTGCTATGCCCAGCAGAGTTCCCGCGGCCGAATTGCGTGTAAGTGTGGCAAACATAAGCGCAAGTGTACCCAACATTACGGACGAGGCGCAACAGCAAATAAATTCAAACAACATATGAATAGGATAGGTTATCGCCGTTATATTGCCGAAGAAATCGATAAATATCGGTTGCAAAAAGTCGCCGCCTCCCGTGGTGATAAGCGTCAAGGCGATATGCAATACCAAGCAAGCCGAATAGACCGATATTGCGGTTATTGTCGCCGCATAAAATTTGCTTTGCATTATTTTTTTTCGGCTTACCGGTCTTATGAGCAGCATATTGACCGTTTTTGGTGAAAACTCACTCGCCGCAACCGTGCTGAATATTATCAGCGCAAATATATAAAGTGTTGAAAAATTGCCGAAAAATGCGTTTGCCGCCGTGCGTGCGTCGCCGCTTGCGGCGACATCGTATACGCTGTGATCAAGGCAATATCTGCCTGTTTTCAGCTCGGTGCGGTATTCGTCGAATGTCGATCTGCGGCCATCGAGATATTCGTTATATGAATCGGTATTCGGTCTGCTTGTGTCATAACCGTATTCATAAACGGTAAGATCGCCGTAACGGTTTTCTGTGTATTGAACGATGTTTACGGCCTGTTTTGCCATTGCGTCGTTAAAATCAAGGTCGTTATCGACAATATATTTATAAGCATACAGCGCCGCCTCATAAAATTCGCATCTTATACGATGCTGCATTATCTCTGCTTCGCTCGAATCGCCTTGCAGGTCGGCCGTTTTTTTATATTCGGTATAATCGGTCTGCTTTTGCGCATAAAGTTCGCCTATGTGATCGGCATATCTCATATCGCGCAGTTTGACCGAATATTCATCGCACTCTTCTGACATTCGTTTGAAATCGTCAAAAGTAAAATCACGGCAGTCGCTTGTTTTGCCGTTTATGCAATCCCATATGTATTCGGCATACTCTTTGCCGTTTTCGATTTGATCGACAACAATGTTTGCGGTTGCGGCAGAAATCATTCGGTTGTAAAAAATGTTATAACGCCAATCGTTTGAATCTTTTATTCCCAAATCGTATGCATACCGATAAAGACGTGCGTATTCATTCATTTCAAGCACGGCAAGTCCCACAGGGACCGTTTCTCTGTCAAAAAACGAATCATAAGGTGTGTCGCCGTTTTTGATATCTTCGGCACGCGAGAGATAGTATTCGGCTTCGTCCAAAGTGGATATTTCATAACCGTAAGACGACAAAAGTACATAATTGCAAAACGACAGTAAAGTTAAAGCCAAAAGTATTGCGGCAAAAACAACATTTATCTTGCGCGCCTTGATTTTAATGAGTTCGTTGCGTGTGAGAACCGATAATTTTATATTTTGCATAACGAACCTCGCTTTAATCTATCTGCCTCGGGGCCGAGCCGGTGATCTCGAGATATGCGTCCTCGAGTGTGGGATGATCGTTTGTGATGGTATAAATATCTATAAAAGCACCAACCATTTCGCGCACCGATCCCGCGGACATTTCGGCCGTAAGCATCGCCGACGCAAACTTGCCGTCGATATGCGCATCGGGGTCAAAGCGGCGCAATATCTCAAGCGTTTTGTCTGTATCGGATGTGTTGAATATATATTTTGTGCGTGTTTCGGCACTGTGAGATGTCAGCTCTTCTGTCGAGCGTGTGGCGACTATGCGTCCGTTTTCGATGATGCAGACTCTGTTGCACATCAATTGCATTTCGGATAACTGATGCGAAGAAACAAGCACCGCAGAACCGTTTGCCGCGCACGAGCGCAATATGTCACGCAGTTCTTTTATACCTTCGGGGTCGAGCCCGTTGGTGGGTTCGTCCAATATCAAAAGCTTTGGCGACGTCAAAAGCGCCTGCGCTATGCCCAAACGCTGTTTCATGCCGAGCGAATAATTTTTTACTTTTTCGTCAAGCCTGTTTGAAAGCCTCACCATCTCGGCGACCGCGGTGACACGGTCCGACGAAACTCCGCAAATGCGTGCGAACTGCATCAGGTTTTCACGCCCTGTGAGATATGTGTAAAGTTCGGGGCTCTCAACTATAGCTCCGACGTTTGCAAGCGCAAGGTCGTGTTCGGATGCAATATCGTGTCCGCAGATGCGCACCGTGCCGCAATCGGCATACAGCAGGCCCAAAATGATCTTTATCGCAGTTGTCTTGCCTGCTCCGTTGGGACCGAGAAAACCGGTTATATCGCCGCTGTCAACCGTAAAACTTATGTTGTCAAGGACGCGGCGCATCTTAAAACTCTTGCTTATGCCGCATACTTCGAGTACCATAACTGCGTCTCCCTTTGCTTTTTTACATACATATATACGCATCCAAAACGCAAAAACCCTCTTTTTTGCCGATAAAAAATCAAAAAAATCGCTTTGCGGCATATTTTTTGCTTAATTGCTTGCTTTTTTAAAAAAGATGTGCTAAAATTTTAGCTTGAATAAGTATGAAAGTGAGCGCGCCCGATGTTCGGTTATATCCGTCCCGTTGAAGACGAACTGTATGTTAAAGACCTTACGCTCTACAGGGCGGTATATTGCGGCATGTGCAAGTACGGCGGCAAGCGTATCTCAAGGTTCACAAGATTCTTTTTAAACTATGATTTTGTTTTGCTTGCGCTTTTGCGTCTGTCGCTCGGCAATGCCGAAACAAGCCTTGTCGACGCAAGATGTCCGTATAAACTCAAAAAGCACAAAATGCTTTTTTCGGACGATGTCTATGCACACGTCTGCTCGTGTTTTGCGATATTGACTTATCTTAATAATGAAGACGATATCGCCGACGGCGGCGGATTTAAGTCGCTTGCTTTAAGGCCGTTGCTTAAACATATGTGCCGCAGTACAAACGGCTATGACGGCTTTTATGAACGCACGGTAAAACACCTTGACGAACTGTCGGCACTCGAAAAAGCAAAAAGCGGCGATATAGATTCCGTTGCAAACTGTTTTGCGCTTATTTTGAGCGATGCGGCATCTATGGGGCTTGACGGTATAAGCGCCGAGATCGCGCGGCAGTGCGGCCTGCACCTCGGCAGATTTGTTTATCTCATAGACGCATACGACGATCTTGCCGACGATGCAAGCAAAGGTTCTTATAATCCGTTTCTGTGCAGATACGGCAGCCTTGACAAGGCGCTTGAACATAAAAACGATATCGAGACCACGCTCACAGACAGTGTGAATGCGTTTTCGGCGGTATACGGCTTGGCCGATAAAACAGAATTTGACAGGCTTATATATAACATTTCGGAGCTTGGCGGCAGGCACGCCGTCTTTAAGATTTCAAAGGAGTATTCACAGTGACCGATCCCTATGCAGTATTAGGCGTTTCACGCGATGCGACCGATCAGGAGATAAAATCGGCTTATCGCGAGCTTGCAAAAAAATATCACCCCGACAATTTTGCGGGCAATCCGCTGGCAGACCAGGCGAGCGAAAAGATGAAAGAGATCAACGCCGCATACGACCAGATCAAGAGCGAACGTTCGGGCAAGACACGCACGAGATATTCGGCGCCCAATTACAGTTATTCGGCGAGTGCCGCTTTTGCCGAGATAGCCGATCTTATCAATAAAAACCGCCTTTCTGAGGCCGAAACGCTTTTGCTGAGATTTGCAGAGGCAGAGCGCAATGCCGAATGGCATTATTATATTGGCCATGTTTATTATCGCAGCGGCAGAATGGACAGTGCGCGAAACGAGTTTAAAACCGCTTGCGACATGGATCCCACCAACCCCGTGTTTCGCAATGCTTTTGACAGCATGAACAGAGGTTCGGCACACAGCCCATACGGCAACGCTCAATATCACACCGTCTGCGGCGAAGGCGACTGTTGCCGCGGTGTAATATGCGCAAACTGTATGTGCAATATGATGAGGTGCTGTTATTGATGAAGCACACAAAGCGCGTTGCGGCGGCGGGTATGTTGTCGGCGCTTGCGGTTGTTATAATGTTGATAATAGGGCTTATAGAGTCGTTTGATCTTGCCGCGGCATTTTTGGGCGGCATAATCATTTCGGTGGCGCTTATAGAACTCGGTTCCGGCTATGCTCTTGCCGTATGCCTTGTTACCTCGATTTTGGCAGTTGTTATATTGCCAAACAAACTTGTCTGCATAGAGTTTGCGGGGTTTGCGGGCTGGTATCCCATAGTCAAAAAATATATTGAGCGCATAAGACCGACATTTTTGCGTCTTACCGCAAAACTTTTGCTGTTTGCAGCCGTGGTTATTCCCGTGACGGCGTTTGAACTTATAGGAATGCAAAACGTGTGGTATCTGTATATCTTTTTTGCGTTTTCATTGATACTCTATGATGTGACATTGCAGTATTTTTCGCTGTTTTACATCAACAACATACAAAAAAAGATCAAGAGGTGATATAAATGGTCAGAAGCATGACGGGTTTCGGCAGGTGTAAGATGCCTGTTGACGGAATGATAATAACCGTTGAAGTCAAATCGGTTAACAGCCGTTATACCGATATAACCGTAAAATGCCCCAGACTTTATTCGGCGTTTGAAGAACGCCTTAAACAAATGTGTTGCTCTTATCTCACAAGAGGTAAAGTGGAGATATATCTTTCGGTTGAACTGCCGCAAGGCGAAAAAGTCAATTTGGCGGTAAACCGCGACTATCTCGAAAGTTATCTTAAACTGCTCGGCGATATCAAAGAGCAATATCAGCCCGCGGGCGAAATTACCCTGTCGATGATAGCGGCAAGAAGCGATATATTTGTCGTCAGCAAACCCGAAGACGATATCGAGGCGGTTTGGAACGCAGTATCGACCGTGGCAAAAAACGCGTTTGAAAATTTTGTCGATATGCGTTTGCGAGAGGGCGAAAGAATGAAGCAGGATGTGCTGTCTCATCTTGACATTATACAGCAGAAACGCGCGATGATAGCCGCACGCGCATCCGACGCGGTAAAAGAAAGCAACGAGCGAATGAAAGCGCGCATATCCGATCTGCTTTCGGGTGTCGCATATGATGAGGCAAGGTTACTTACCGAGTGCGCGGTGTTTGCCGACAAAGCCGATATCAGCGAAGAACTCGCAAGGCTTGACAGCCATATAGCACAGTTCAGACGCGCCCTTGACAGAGAAGACCAGGTAGGACGCAAACTCGACTTTATGATTCAGGAGATGAACCGTGAGGTCAATACCACCGGTTCAAAATCTACCGATCAGGTTATTGTTTCGGCGGTCATCGACCTTAAATGCGAACTTGAAAAGGTGCGCGAACAGATACAGAATCTCGAATAAGCACAAAATATATAAAGGAATTGGATTATGAAACTCGTTGATATAGGCTTTGGAAATCTTGTCAACGCCGATCGCGTCATATCGATATCAAGCACCGACTCTTTGCCCGTACGCAGGCTTGTGCAGGACGCAAAAAACGCAGGCCGAGCCATAGATGTCAGCTGCGGCAAAAAGACACGTTCGGTCATAGTTACCGACAGCGACCATATTTTGCTCTCAAGCGAAGAGGTCGCGGATCTGGAGGTGCGTTTCAATGCGTGACACCAAGGGCAGTTTAATAGTTATCTCGGGTCCCAGCGGCAGCGGCAAGGGTACCGTGGTCAAGCGTCTTGTCGAAAAATATGACGGATATATGCTTTCTGTTTCGGCAACCACCAGATCACCGCGCAAGGGCGAGATAAACGGCGTACATTATCATTTTATTACCGCCGAGCAGTTTGACGAGATAGTTTCAAAAGGCGGATTTATCGAATATGCAAAATATTCGCGAGCATCTTACGGCACTCCGAAAGGGCCTGTTGTCGAAGCACTCGAACAGGGCAGACATGTTATTCTCGAGATAGAGATATGCGGTGCAAGGCAGGTCAAACAGCGTATGCCGGAGGCAAAGACGGTGATGCTGATACCGCCGACGTACGAAGAACTCAAAAAACGCCTTACCGACCGCGGCACCGAGACCGACGACGAGATAAAACGCCGACTTGACATCGCTATGAACGAGATCAGACAAATAGATTTTTTTGACTGCATAGTCATCAACGACGATGTTGACGCCGCCGCCGAGCGCCTTGACGCGGTAGCGCACGGCAATTATACCGACGGCACAGACAGATATGAACTTGCCGAAAGGTTTTTTAAAAACGAAAACGCAGACATTACTAATGTTTAAGGAGATATAAAAATGCTTTATCCTACGGTATCACAACTTTGCAACGAAAACATCAATCGCTATGAACTTGTCATTGCGGTTGCAAAATGCGCAAGACATGTCACCGATATCGTTTGCGAAGCGCGCGAACACGCCGAAGCAATACGTGAATCCGACAGACTCTTGGGCAAAAACGACTATGTTTCGGAGTATGAAAACGACAAGGCCGTTTCGGTTGCCGTCGACAAGATATATTCGGGCGAATATACTATACTTAAATAACCGTTTATGACGGCAGAATATGTTTCGGTCAGAATGCTTGATATCTCTTATCAGGCAGACATCGCTTATACCTATTTTGTCGGTGAAGAATGGCGTGCGCAGGTCGAGATAGGTTGCACTGTTTGTGTGCCTTTCGGCAGGTCAAACCGCCGCGCCACGGGCATAGTTACCGGCTTTGTCGACGAGTGTTCTTATCCCGAGATCAAGCCGATTATTTCGGTAGTGCGCGACGGACTGAGACTTTCCTCCGAGACTGTGCGTATATGCCTGTTTATGCACAAACGTTGCTATTGCACGTTCGGTGCCGCGGTCAAGGCCGTATTGCCGCCGGGATATGATCCGCGAGGTGTGGTATATTATACCGCAGTGCCGGGCAGACCTCAGCTTGTTTCATCGCAACTTGAGTTTTTTATGCGACGCATAGAGTCTGCCGATAAGGTGTATGAAAGAGACCTTATAAACGAATTCGGCAAAGAGTGTATAGAGACTGTCGACAACCTTGTGCGTGACGGTTATCTTTTGCGCGGCAGTGAGCAGGCAAGGCCGATTAACAAAAAGACCGCAACCAAAGTCAGACTTTCGATATCCGACGAAGAAGCCGAGAGAATGCTTGAGGATTCTGACAGACTTACCGAAAAACAAAAAGAATTGCTTATATTGCTTTTGCATTATGAAGATATAACGCTTTCCGAGATAGAAGATATCGGCGGACTCTCGGTATCGGTTGTAAACACGCTGTGCAAAAAAGGCATAGTCAAAAAAGAAAGAGAACGTATTGAGCGCATAGCTTATTCGAATGAGCCTGTGCCGGATATCCCGGTGCGCACCCCAAACGACGAGCAGGCGGCGGCGATAGGTGAACTTTGCGCTATGTCAGACAGCGGCAAGCCGCAAGCGGCATTGCTTTTGGGAGTAACCGGCAGCGGCAAGACTTTGGTCATAACCGAAACCGTAAAGCATGTCATAAACAGCGGCAAGACGGCGATAATAATGTTGCCCGAGATAGCACTTGCGTCTCAGGCATTGCTTACATATCGCGCGGCGTTCGGAGATACGCTTGCCGTCATTCATTCAAAACTGTCCGCGGGCGAAAGAGTCGATGCCTATCGCGCCATGCTCGACGGCAGAGTCAAAGTCGTTCTCGGCACGCGCAGTGCGGTTTTCGCACCGCTTAAAGACCTCGGCATCATCGTCATGGATGAAGAGCAGGAGGGTACGTATAAAAGCGAACTTTCGCCCAAATATCATGCGCGCGATATCGCGCGTTTCAGAGCGGGCATCAATTCGTGCCTTATGTTGCTTTCGTCGGCAACCCCGTCGATTGAGAGTTATTATAAGGCAAAAACCGGAGCATATAAACTTATAAAACTTGCGCGTCGCGTCAGCGGATTGCCGTTGCCCGAGGTCGTTATCGACGATATCCGCGGCGA
Source organism: uncultured Ruminococcus sp. (assembly GCA_964402515.1). Lineage (GTDB taxonomy): Bacteria > Bacillota > Clostridia > Oscillospirales > CAG-382 > Coliplasma. The sequence goes on from CAYOCM010000003.1 coordinate 12,362, forward strand.
CCGCACCATGTTGCCTGACAAACTGATAGGCAAACGTCTTTATGATGAGATATCGGCAAGAACGGCAAAAGGCGAACAGGCAATATTGTTTGCGGGCAGACGCGGATATAATTCGCAGGTCATCTGCCGCACATGCGGTGATGCTATGATATGCCCGAATTGTTCGGTTGCTTTGACATATCACGCTTATATCGGCGAAAATATAAAGCACAGGAGATTGTGTTGCCATTATTGCGGCTATACCGCACCCGTGCCGGTAAGGTGCCCGTCGTGCGGCAGCGAGCATATAGGATTTATCGGTTTCGGTACTCAAAAACTGCAAGAAGAACTTGCCGAAAGATTTACAAACCTGACGGCATTGCGCATGGATTCCGATACAACTGCACTTAAATATTCGCACGACAGATTACTGAATGAATTCGGGCAAGGCAAAGCGGATATACTCTTCGGCACTCAGATGATATGCAAAGGACTTGATTTTGCGGGCGTAACACTTGCGGCTGTGGTGTCTGTCGACGGGCTTTTGTATATGAACGATTACAGAGCGTCCGAGCGCACGTTTTCGCTCATCACTCAGCTTATAGGCAGAGCGGGCAGAGCCGGCGACGGTCTTGCGGTATTGCAGACTGCTAACCCAGAACACGAGACATTGAGGCTTGCGGCAAAACAGGATTACGAAAGCTTTGCCGAATCGGAGATCGCCTTCAGAAAAGCGGCACTGTTTCCTCCTTTCTGCGGCATAGCCGTGTTTTGCATTTCGGCCGAAACGGTAGAGGCGCTGTCTTACTATGCGCAGAAATTTCCCGCGGAACTGTGTCGTTTTAAAGTCGACGACACAAAAACAAAGGTGCGCATATTCGGACCTTATCCCGAGGGTGTCACAAAGATAGGCGGCAGATTCAGACAAAAAATCATTATAAAATATTCCGACAACGACGAGGCAAGGCAATATCTGGGCAAGGTGTATGCATCGGCTCTGTCGCGCCTGCCGCTGTCTGTAAAACTTGACCTCGATATCAATCCGACGGTCGTATAAGGAGCATTTTTATGGCATTACGCAAAATGGTATATGAGGGCGACGAACGACTTGCCAAAGTCTGCCGTCCCGTAACGGTCGTCAACGACCACATAGTCAAACTTATAGAAGATATGGAAGAAACGCTTGTCGCAAACAACGGCGTCGGTCTTGCCGCACCGCAGGTGGGTGTTATGCGCCGCATTGCGATAGTAGACGCTGGCGACAGAATACTTGACCTTATAGATCCGCACATCATTGAGACAGAAGGCAGTCAGACGGGTGTCGAGGGCTGTTTGTCGTGTCCCGACAGATGGGGTGTCGTCACAAGACCGATGAAGGTCACGGTACGTGCCACAGACCGCAAGGGCGAGTGCTATACTTATACGGGTGAGGGACTTACCGCAAGATGCATATGTCACGAGTGCGACCATCTTGACGGCATACTGTTTACTCAAAAGGCAGAAAGAATGTTGACTCCCAAAGAAGTCAGAGAATATCTCGGCGAGGATGATTGATAAACCGTTATGAAGATAGTTTTTATGGGTACGCCCGATTTTGCATGTGAGGCGTTAAAAGCAATAAAAAACCACGGCGACGATATTGCTTTGATTCTGACGAGAGCCGATAAACCCAAAGGCAGAGGATATGTTATGACTCCTTCGCCGGTCAAACAACTTGCGATGTCATACGGCATACCCGTTTTGACTCCCAAGACACTGCGTGACGGAGAGATATGCAAGACGCTTGCGGATATCAAGGCCGACGTGTTTATAGTTGCCGCCTACGGCAGAATCCTGCCGAAAGAGGTGCTTGATATGCCCGAATACGGCTGTATCAACATTCACGCTTCTCTTTTGCCGGCATGGCGAGGCGCCGCGCCTATTAATCGCGCGGTCATGAGCGGCGACAGTGTCGGCGGAGTTACTATAATGTATATGGACGAGGGCATCGACACCGGCGATATAATATTGCAAAAAAAGGTAGAGATAGATCCCCAAATGAACGCAGGCGAATATCACGACATTCTGGCTCGTCTCGGCGGCGAAGCGATATGTGAATATCTCGATATGTTGGAAAACGGCAAAGTCACACGCACAAAACAGCCCGAAATCGGCATATCATACGCTCAAAAGATCGAAAAAAGCGAGTCGCTGATAGACTTTTCGCAGTCGGCAAAAGCGGTTCACGATCTTATACGCGGACTTGCTCCCGCACCTTGCGCTTATGCAGTATTGCACGGCAAACGGGTTAAGTTTTGCAAAGCTCATGTCGGTACACTTTGCGGCAACGCGGGCAGTACGCTTGCATTTGACGACGGCGGAATAACCGTTGCCTGCAACGGCGGCAGTATAGTTGTCGAAATATTGCAACCCGAAGGTAAAAAAGCTATGACTGCGGCAGAATTCCTGCGTGGAAACAGATTGAATATCGGTGAATCATGGGCATAGATCAACGTCAAAATGCCTATAAGTGCCTGTTGCGTATATATCAAACAAACGCGTTCAGCAATATTGCGCTCGGCGACAAGACGGCGTTTGAACGCAGATTGGTGCTCGGCTGTATAGAGCGCAGGCTTACGCTTGAATATATCGTTTCGTGCTTTGCGCGCAAAAAGCCGGATAAAGAACTCGAATTGCTTTTGCATACGGGTGTGTATCAGATAATGTATATGCAGGTTCCCGACAGTGCGGCTTGCAACGAAACCACCGATATTGCAAAAAAACTGTTCGGCAAGTCGGCTGCGGGCTTTGTCAATGCAATACTCAGGTCTGTGTGCAGGTCAAAGGATGCGTTGTATCGCAAGATAGACAGCGCAAGCGACAGCATAAAATATTCGCTCGACCGAGGCATATGTGCTATGATACGGCGCGATTATGCAGATAACGCAGACGAATTGATGGCATCGTTTTTTGACAAAAAGCGCTTGTTTGCGCGCGTAAATACTTTAAAAAGCAATACCGCTTATGTGGCGGATATGCTTGGCGGAAATGTTATCGGAGATACTGCGGTCGAATGCCCCGATACGCCGAAAGCGGTAAATAATATAGCCGACGGACTGTATTTTATACAGGGAATAGGCTCCCAAACCGCGGTCGGTATGCTTGAGGCAAAACCCGGTATGACGGTTGCGGATGTTTGTGCTTGCCCCGGCGGCAAAACATTCGGTGCCGCAATAGATATGCGCGGTACGGGCAAGATATATGCTTCGGATATACACAAAAGCAAACTTTCGCTTATCAAAAACGGTGCACGGGTTCTCGGTATAGATGAATGCATAGACATTTCGCTCTGCGATGCGAGAATACCGCGTGCGGAACTTGTCGAAAAATGCGACAGAGTTATATGCGATGTTCCGTGTACGGCGCTCGGTGAGATCATTTCAAGACCCGAGATAAGATATAAAGACATAAACAGTCAGTCGGCACTTTATAAAGCGCAAGCGGATATACTTGACGCGGCGTCAAAACTGCTTGTGCATGGCGGTAGGCTGGTTTATTCGACATGCACATTCGACAGACGTGAAAATGTTGACAATATAATGAGATTTTTGAGCAAAAACGACGGCTTTGAACTGTTATACAGCCATACCTTTATGCCGCACACCGACGGTTGCGGCGAGGGATTTTATATTGCTGTTATCGCAAGGAGATAAAAAATGCACGACCTTTTGTCGATGTATCCCGATGAATTGCGCGCCCTTATGGTCTCAATGGGACAAAAAGCATTCAGAGGAGATCAGATATTCGAATGGATAAATAAAGGCGCAGCCGACTTTGACAAGATGACAAATCTGCCGTCGGCGCTGATCGCGCAGCTAAAAGAAACTTGTTTTATAGCCGGGCTCGGCATACAGCGCAAATTGGTTTCGAAAATAGACGGCACCGTAAAGTATCTGTTTGAAATGCCTGACGGAGAGTGCGTCGAAACGGTCTTTATGCGATATAAACACGGCAATTCGGTGTGTGTTTCGACACAGGCGGGTTGCAGAATGGGATGTTCGTTTTGTGCGTCTACCGTCGGTGGTTTCAGGCGCAATTTAGAGCCTTCCGAGATATTATTGCAGGTTATGACGGCCGAGCGCGACACCGGCGAAAAAGTTTCAAACATAGTGCTTATGGGCATAGGCGAGCCACTTGACAACTATGACAATGTGCTTAGGTTTTTGCGCATAGTCAATCTTGAAAAGGGCATGAATATAGGTATGCGGCATATTTCGCTGTCTACCTGCGGACTTGTCGATCGCATAGATATGCTTGCAAAAGAAAATTTGCAACTTACGCTTTCGGTTTCGTTGCACGCCTGCAACGGCGAACGCCGCAAGGCGATAATGCCGATAGCAAAAAAATGGAGTTATGACGAACTGCTTGCCGCCTGTGAACGGTATGAAAAGGCTACGGGCAGGCGCATAAGTTTTGAATACGCGCTTATTTCGGGGGTCAACGACAGCGACGCCGACGCCGCGGAGCTCGGCGGACGGTTAAAAGGCACTTTGTGCCATGTTAACCTTATACCGGTTAATCCGGTTGCCGAGAGGTCCTATCGCAAAAGCGACAGGGCAAGAATAGAGTCGTTTGTAAAAACGTTAGAAAGCTTTGGTATCAGCACTACGGTAAGGCGCAAACTCGGCAGCGATATCAATGCTTCGTGCGGGCAGCTTAGAGCAGAGCATGCACCCAAAACCGACGACTGATTAAATACAACTTAAACGATCTTTGTTATTCCTTTTATTTTTTAAGAAGGGAGCGGATTATGAAATACTATACCAAGACGGATATCGGCATGGTACGCAGCAACAATCAAGACAGCGTGGCGGCTTTCAGACGCGGTGCCTATACCTGTGCGGTTGTTTGCGACGGCATGGGCGGCGCCAACGGCGGCAATATAGCCAGTTCCATGGCGGTTTCGGCATTTTGCGAAAAAGTGCGCAAAAACCTCGGTGCCGCTATGCCCGACGAGCTTACGCGCGGCGATCTCGGCAGGCTTTTGCAGGCTGCGGTCGAAGAAGCTAACGACAGGGTGTATAACCGTGCCCTTTATGAACCCGGACTTGAGGGCATGGGTACAACTTTGGTGGGCGTAATAGCCGATGAAAACGGTGCCGTTGCCGTCAATGTGGGCGATTCGCGCATTTATGCGTTAAAATGCGGCAAACTTGAGCAGATTTCTCATGACCATTCGTTTGTGCAGTATCTTATAGACCGCGGTGCGATCTCGCACGGCGAAGCAAAGCATCATCCAAACCGCAACATCATTCTCAAGGCGGTCGGCATAGCCGAAAACGTCGACGGCGAGGTGTTTTACATACGCGATTTTGACTATCTGCTGCTGTGCACCGACGGTTTGACCAACCATGTCGAAGATTTTGAGATTCAAAATATACTGTCCGGCACCCCGGGACGCAGAACTTCGGTAACAAGCCGTATCGATTCGCTGATATCGCTTGCAAATTCCAGGGGCGGCACCGATAACATTACGGTCGCTATAATAGGGAGGTAACCTTAAATGACTAAATACGACGGATTTATAGGCAAACTGCTTGACAATAAGTACCGCATACTTGATGTTGTCGGTTCGGGCGGCATGGCAGTCGTTCTTAAAGCGGAAGACATAAATATGAAACGCCTTGTCGCCATCAAAATACTTAACGACGAATATACCGGCAACGAACAGGCCGAAAAGCGTTTTGCAAACGAGGCAAAAGCCGTTGCCATGCTTTCGCATCGCAATATAGTCAGCATTTATGACATCGCTATGTATCCCGATATGAAATATATCGTTATGGAATATCTTGACGGCATAACTCTGCGCGAATATCTTGACAACAAGGGCGCATTGCCCTGGAAAGAAGCATTCATCTATGCCTTGCAAATATTGCGAGCGCTTGAGCACGCACACGGCAAAGGTGTTATCCACCGCGATATCAAGCCGCAAAACGTTATGCTTTTAAAAAGCGGTGAGATCAAGGTTACCGATTTCGGCATAGCGAAATTGCCGTCAAGCCATTCGCTTACACTTACTCAAAAGGCGATAGGTACGGTATATTATATCAGTCCCGAGCAGGCATGCGGCAAGAATACCACGTTTGCGTCGGATATATATTCTCTCGGCATCATGCTGTACGAGGCGGTTACCGGCGCATTGCCGTTTACCGGCGACAACTCGGTGCAGATAGCCATGCAGCAGGTCAACAACGCACCTCAGGACCCCACCGAATTGGTGCCTTCTTTGCCTGTCGGCGCAAAACAAATCATATTAAAAGCGCTCGAAAAAGATCCCGCCAATAGATTTTCATCGGCTCACGGCATGGCAAAAGCTATCGAGTGGTTGCTCAGAAATCCCGATGTCGTATTTGCCGATACGGGATATTCCGATGCCAATGAATACGAAAAAGTTCCCGCCGTGTCGGTTTCGATAGATATGATAAACACCACCGATATCGAACCTTACGGACAAACCGAGATAGTAGAGAGCATCGTCGGCGAAAAGCCCAAAACCAAAAAAACAAAAAGCAAAAAAAGCTGTCGCACGGCTGCAAAAAATGATACCGATTATGAACCGCGAAAGCCGCACAAGAGTCGCTCTATGTTTCCTATTATATCGGGCTCGTTCTTTGCCATTTTGCTTGTTGCGATAGTTATAGGCATTATGGCGCTTATAACCTGCCTTACTTCGATGGGACTTTTCGGCAATTCGACAAAAACCGAAGAGGGCGTTTTTCCCGATATTATAGGCAAAGCATATGATGAGCAACTTGTTTCTCAGCTCGAAAACGGTATCTATGGCAAAAATATAAAGATCGACAGTATAAAATACGTCGAAAACGACAGATATTCAAGCGGCCAGATAACGGCTACCGAACCGGTTGCGGGTCATACCAGCAAACTTGACGAATCGGGATATCTGCATTTTACGTCGATATCTGTCTGCAAGCGCGTTGATGACTCTCTTGTTCCGGATGTCAAATATTTAAAAAGCAATACGGCGAAACTTTTATTGCGCGCCGCACCTTATAACTATAACGTAAGGATAGAATACGAAGATAATAACGACTTTTTTGAAGACCAAGTTATACGCACTTCGCCCGGTATAGGCGAAATACTTGACGACGGCGGCACGATAACACTGTATGTTTGCCGTCACGATACGGCATACACTAAAACGGGCAAGATGCCCGACCTTGCCGAACTTAACGAATCCGAGGCGATCGCAAGAGCGGGATACGCACTGTATACCGTCAATGTCACATATCGCCAAACGGGATTTTATGTGCCGGGCACGGTTATCGAGCAGAGCATTGCCGCGGGTGAGGTAAGAGAGATAAACGGCGTGGATAATGTGGTCACGATAACGGTTGCCGAGGCTGTTACCGATTCACCTATGGAATCGCTTGCCGGCAAGACTTATGCCGAGGCTTTGGAATATCTTGACAGATTGGGCATTACCGTTGAAAGAATCGCGTGCTATTATGTCGAGCAAAACGACATTCTCGCAACATCTTTTGCATACGATTATGACGGTGCGGTGATGTATGCCGGCTCAAACGGATATATTTCGGCGTTTGCCGACGACGGCACGGTTCCCGATACCGCCGTTATAATAGTCCAAAGTATTCCCGCGCAGCAACTTGTTACCGAGGGTGACAGCATATCGCTTGTTTTTGCGGTAAGTCCGCAATCGGATATACCTACGGTGAATCCGATTGAATAAGCAAGGCAAGCTCTTTAAAGGGCAAAACGGACTTTATACGGTTGTCTGCGACGGCAATGTGTTTATGTGCCGCGCCGCAAGCCGTATTCGCAAAGAAGACGGTATAAAATTGCTTGCGGGCGATGACGTCGTTATAACAGATAACGGCGACGGTACCGGTTTTATCGAGTCGGTGTTGCCGCGCAAAAACAGTTTTATTCGCCCTCAGGTGGCCAATATCGACCTTGTCGTTATAGTTTCTTCGGGGTGCGACCCCGCGCCGTCTGTGTTGAACATAGATAAAATGTGCTGTGTCGCAGAATCAAAAAACGCCGATGTCATGCTGATATTTACAAAAAGCGACTTGGGCGGCACCGACAGGCTGCTTGAAATATACAAAAAAACTCCGTATAAGTGTTTTGCTGTAGGTGAAAATGATTATAACGCTTTGCCCGAGATAAAAAAAGCGCTTATGGGCAGGCAGGCAGTGCTTGCGGGCGCTTCGGGTGTAGGAAAATCCACGCTTATCAACACGCTTTTCGGCGATGCTGACGCCGAGATCGGCGAACTCAGCCGCAAGATAATGCGCGGCAAAAATACCACTCGCGTCACAGAACTTTATGCGCGTGACGGCTGTCTGTTGGCTGACAGCCCGGGATTCGGACTTTTGGACTATGAAAAATGTCTTGATGCCGACAGACATGAACTTATACGGCTTTTTCCCGAGATGAGCGACCTTGCCGATGAATGCAGATTTACAAAATGCACTCATACCAAAGAACTCGGTTGCGCGGTCATCGCTGCCGTAAACGATGGCATTATCGCCGTCGAACGGCACCTGAGTTATTGCAGTCTTTATGAGGTTGCAAGATCGATCAGGCATTATAATACATAAGGAGCGGTTATGTTTTTGGGGTTTTATAATCTTGCCAATTTTATGACTCTTTTGGGGCTTGCAAGTTCTGTCACCGCAATTTTTGCCGCTGTGGCGCTTGACTTTAAATTGGCGGTATTGCTGTTTGCTTTTGCGGGTGTGTGCGACAGCCTTGACGGCAAACTTGCACGTAACCGAACAGATAACGGCGATCCTCGCAAGGCCGTATACGGCGTTATGCTCGATTCGCTTTGCGACCTTATCAGTTTCGGCGTAACGCCTTGCGTGATAGCCTATGCCTTCGGCAATAAAACGGCAATAGATATGGTAATATATCTGCTGTTTATAACCTGCGGATGCATAAGGCTTGCATATTATAATACACGTGCGCTTTGCTCGGACGGCAAAGTAAGCGGATTTGTGGGCGTTCCGATAACCACATCGGTAGTTGTATTTCCGCTTATAATAATGCTTGCTATGTTTATTCCGCCGGTCATTATATCTTATATATTGCGCATATTCTTTGTGCTTTTGGGCGCGGCGTTTATACTTAAAGTCAAAGTCAAGAGGCTGTCGGTTAAAAAAATGCTGTTTTTTGTTTTGATTTCTACTTTCGCGATAGGGTTGATGTTTGCGCTCGGCGATGTGCCGATAAACTATTTGCAATAAGCAAAAAGACCTTTTGGCTGCTGCCAAAAGGTCTTTGATCTTTTATATACCGTCAAAATAGAGTGAGTCGGTAAACAGGTCGTTAAAGTCTTTATATGATGTGAGGTCAAGGTATTCTGCGGTGCTCGCGATATCAAATGCTTTTTTTTGCATTTTTTCGCCGGTCAGCATCATTGCGGCACCTTTTACGGCGGCATTGCCGATCGCGACGGTTTTATCGGACAGTTTGCGGGGTATCATGCCGACGTCACATGCCGAACCAACATCTATGCTGCTGCCGAATCCGCCTGCAAGATATAATACGTCGATATCGTCAAATGTCATGTTCAAATGTTTTGTCAGTGCCTTGATTCCCGAGATGATCGCGGCCTTTGCAAGCTGTACCGCGCGCACATCGGCGGGGGTAAGCTCGATGCCCGCTATATAAACGCTGCCTTCCATATGTCCCTCGGATGATATATCTCCGCGTTTTATAAGGCATGAAATCGCATCCGTAAGTCCGCTGCCGCAAAATCCCAAAGCTGCGGTATTGCCGATGACGTCATATTCAAAACAGTTTGTTTTGCCGAGACGCACAGAGTATATCGCACCGTTTGCCGCGGGCATTCCGTTTTTGATACCGTATCCTTCAAAACACGGGCCGGCAGCGGCAGAACATACGGCGAGCCTTTTGCCGTCAAACAGTGCGATCTCGCAGTTTGTGCCTATGTCACAGAGCATAGCCGGAGCGCCCGACGTTATATCGCATGCAAGCATTGCGGCGGTCAGGTCGGAGCCGGCAAATCCGTGTATGCATTTAGGATAATAATCGGTGCCTATGTTTTTGCCGAAATATTCGGGCGTTTTATAAGGGGCACAGCCGAGCGACGACGGATCTGCCGACGTATACATCAGCATCATTGCCGTGTTGCCCACTATTACCCGTTTTGTCGCGTCGGACGTCATAGCGCTTATAAGGGTTTTTACGGATGTGTGCAGATCGTGTACACCGTTCTGTGAGCAATAACGTATGCGCGAGATAACATCATCACCGTATATTCGCTGCGGATTGATCGCGGTACTGTGCGATATCTGTCTGCCGGTGTGCAGGTCATAACCCGTGACGGCTATGGTAGTTGTGCCTATATCGACTGCATAGCCTATGCCGTTTTTATCTGTCGCCGGTATGTTAAAATCGTCCGGTATCGCTGTTTTTATGTCGAATTTCACATCCGGCAGTGTTACGGTGCAATCGCCGTCGATTATCGCACGGCACGCAAGTCGCATATGCGGCTTGCCTTTCAATACATTCGCTTCGTCATATGACATGGGCAAAAAATTTCCGTCGCATATCACCGCACATTTGCCGCATTTGGCGTTTCCTCCGCAGCCGAGATGTGTTTTTATGCCTGCCGCGGTCAAAACATCGCACAACAGATCGCCTTTTTTTGCCGAGTATTTTTTATCGTTGATTTTTACGGTTACATTCATAATGTTTATTAAGCAAAAGCCGCGCATCGCGCGGCTTTTTTAAGTTTGATCGTTATTTTCGAGATCAGCCTATCGTTACGCTGCCGTCGGCGGCAATGATTATCTTGCCGATTGCCTCCATAACGCCTATTTCCACTCCGCCGTAAGTGCCGTTAAAAGGCCATGTGGCACCGACATCAAACGTCAGCGTGCCGTCGGAATCGCGTGTAAGCGTGCGGCTTTGGGTAACAAAGTCAAACTCGATCTTTTCGTCGTAATTTTCAAGCACGGGTGTCGAATATGCAAATTTTTTGTCGCCGATGATTACCGTACCCGAGTTGTTGCGTGCCGATGCCGAAATGCTGTAGCACGAAAGTTTTACGTCGACCGTAACCGAAACATCAAGCTCGCTTGACGATATCACCGTTACATAGGCGATCAGATCGCAATGGCAGCCGTAATCGGTTGAAAATGTGTGCTTATAGTCTACGCTGCCTATTTGTGCGGGTGAGGTCGACGATGAATTGTCGGAAGAAACACCGTCGGCAGACGACTCTGCATCGGGAACCGATGAGTCGCCGCTGTCATCCGAAGGAGTCGGCGGTGTCGAAGGAGAATAAGGCGATGTTGAAATACTTGACGATTCATCGGGTGAAGGTTCCGACGAAGTATCTTGTTGATCGGGTGCGCAGGCGGCAAATGCCGCAATCAATGCTGCCAGCAATAACAGCGCGATAAGTTTTTTCATAAAATTTCACCTTAAAAACAGTTGTGATTTTATTGACACAAGGATATTTTTGCCTTTTGTATACTTAATAATAGCATATAAACGGCGATAAATCAACAGCATTAATATAAAAAATTAAGACGTTATTTGACAAATCGTTATATAAACTCTTTTACAGCCTCTGCAAGTTCGGCGCGTGGCAAGCCGATTATGTTTGTAAGACTGCCGTCAAAACGTCTGACAAGTCTTTTGCCTATACCCTGCACGGCATACGCTCCCGCTTTGTCAAGCGGTTCGCCCGTAGCGATATAGTCGTATATCTCTTTGTCGCCGTATTCGCGCATATATACGACCGAGTCACAGCAGAATGTTTTAAAAACTCCGTTTTTTGCCAAACAAACCGCCGTGCTTACCGTGTTGGTCTTGCCGGAAAGCGCTTTAAGCATTCTGAATGCGTCGGATTTGTCTTTTGGCTTGCCCAAAGGTTCGCCGTCATGAGCGAATACCATAGTGTCCGCCGCGATAACAAGTTCGCTTTGATGTATGTTTGCGGTTGCCTCGGCCTTTGAAACGGCTATATTTTGCATGGCTTCCAAGCGTGTCAGCGATGCGTCAAAGGCTTTTTCGGTGGGGGACGGAATTATATCAAAACATATGTGCATCGAGTTTAAAACATCGCGCCTGCGCGGAGATGCCGACGCCAAAATAACATGCGGCTTTTTTAGCATTACAAAGCATTCGTCACAAAGCAAATGTGTCTGCCTGTCTTCGCCGGCTTTCAATTTGTTTAAAAGATCTTTTTGTGCGTTTTTTATATAAAGGTCAAACGCATCGTTTTGGGGACGCACGGTTCCGAATCTGCAATCCGATGCATCGTATGCGCGCGCATATCCGCTGTATTTTGCGCACATGATACAATAGGCGCGGTCTTGCTCGCTTACAAACGTTTCGCCCACAATGCAAAAGCCGTTGTCCCACAGCCACGCTCTTACCGTATGAGCAAAAGTCTGCGGTTGCAATATCAAAAGCGTGCTTTTAAGGTCTTTGGCGTTTGAAAGTATATGCGTCATAGTTTCGCCGCCCATGCCGCATATAGCCGCCGTGTCTATGCACGACGTATCAAGCGAATCAAACCCGTCCGAAAGCACAAAACTCAGTCTGTCCGAATATTCCGAGCCGTTTTGTACGGCCCTTTCAAGCGGGCCTTTGCGTATATCGGCGGCGATCGCTTTTTTTGCTCTGCCCGTTTCAAGTGCGGCTATCGCAAGATATGCATGGTCGGTGCCTATGTCGGCAAAAAGATCGGTGTCTTTTATGTATCTCAGCGCCGCGTCAAGTCGCGGTGAAAGTTTTTGATATGCCATATCGTTATTCCTCATATATGCGTTTATTTCGACCGTGCCCCTGCACAGCAGGGGCATAGACTTATACCGACAGTGTTTTTTCGAGTGTTTTAAATGCCTGTTTTGCTTTGTCGGCTATTGTGCTGCGGCGCTTTTTTGCGGCACATACCGTGATGCACACGACCGCGGCGCCCGCTATAATGCCCATAATATGCCCCGCGACAAGAGCGGTGCAGCAGATCTTTTTATCCGCCAAAATCATCAACTCCCTTCGCAAGGTAGTATTTACAAAAACAATACAACGATATACTACCACATTTTGCAGATTAATTCAAATATTTTCTTGATTTTTGCGTCATGCGGTGATATTATATCTGTGCTATAAGACGAAAGGTGTCTGTTGTAATGAAAAAGTTTGTGCGCGAGAGTGCTTTTATAGTGGTAGGTACATTGCTCAATGCCATCGGCATATATTTTTTTAAGATGCCGAATCATTTTACTACGGGCGGAGTTAGCGGCGTTTCAATGCTTTTAAACGGCGTTTTGGGTGTCGACACGGCGATAACGATGACCGTAATCAATATTGCCTTGCTTTTTGTGGGATTTATCTTTTTAGGCAAAGGCTGCGGCGCAAAAGTCGTTATAGGCACTTTATTTTATTCGGGCTTTACGTTGCTGTTTGAGCAGCTTTATCCCGCCGAAAATCTGCCGTTTACGGGAAACACGTTGCTTGAATTGATATTTGCTATAATGTTGCCCGCCATAGGTACCGCTATGCTGTTTAACGTCGATTCGTCGACCGGCGGCACCGATATTATCGCGATGATAATAAAAAAATATACGGGTGCAGATTCGGGTACCGCGCTTTTGTGTGCCGATGCCGTTATTGCCGCACTCGGTTTCTTTGTATTCGGTATTGAAGCCGGGCTGCTTTCGGTGCTCGGCCTCGGACTCAGATCGCTCGTTGTTGATTCTGTGATCGAAAGTATTAATATGTGCAAATATTTTACCATAGTGACCACAAAGCCCGACATTATCAGCGAAAGCCTGTTTGCCGCAATGGATCACAGCGTTACCGTGCTTGATGCACGCGGTGCATACAGCGGCGCCGAAAAGACCGTGTTGCTTATAGTCTGCCGTCGCAGTGAGGCAATGCAACTTAAAAAACTGGTTAAGGCAGCCGACCCCGGTGCGTTTATGATGATAACCAATTCGTCTGAAATAATCGGCAAAGGTTTTAGGGATGCCTGACACAAATTAATGCAAAAAGGTGTTGACAAAATCAAGTTTTGCAAGTATAATATCTAAGATTTATAAAGGTGAGATGATGACTGTTGATCTGTGCCCGCTTATCAAGGGCGAAAAAAAAGAACTGAAATTCGATTTTGAATATGATGTGTCCGACTTGTCACCCGACTTGCAAAGCGGTGTTGCCATTGTCAGCGGCAGCGTTGTCAACCACTCGGGTTATATGCAGCTTAATGCCGATATAACCGTTAACGCCAACGCTTTGTGCGGCAGATGTGACAGTTATTTTGACTGCGTACTCAAATACGATATGCAGTCACCCGTTGCGACGCAGCTCGTTGATGCTGACGAGCATTTTGAATATCTTATCGCGTCGGACGGTAAACTTGATCTTGACGAGGCAGTCAGATGTTTTGTTTCACTTTCGTTGCCGACACGCTTTTTGTGCCGTGACGACTGCAAGGGCCTTTGTCCCAAATGCGGCCACGATCTAAACGAAGGCGATTGCGGCTGCGATACCCGTGAGACCGATCCGAGATGGGCGGCACTCAAGGGCTATTTTGATTAAAAAATAAAAATATAACCACCATAAGGAGGGTATAATCATGGCTGTTCCTAAGAGAAAAGTCTCTAAAGCAAGACGCGACAAGAGAAGATCAAATGTTTGGAAGCTCGAGCTCCCCGGCATGACCAAATGCGCAAACTGCGGTGAGTACATCCTTTCTCACAGAGTCTGCACCAAGTGCGGCTACTATGGCAAAAAGGCTGTTCTTACCATAAAAGAGAAACAAGACTGACAGGTCGCGCTCCATTCAGGGCGCCCTCAAAAGGCGGGTCGCGTATACTGCGGCACGCTTTTTTTGAATATTATCGCATTTTAACGAAAGGGGGGAGGACAATATGGTAACTGTCAGCGGAGTCCTACACGGTTCACCCGCATACAAAGCGGGCATAAAACAGGGAGATGTGTTGTTGACTATCTCGGGCAACGAAATAAACGATGCGCTCGACTACTATTTTTATGCCGCCGACGATACAGTCGAGGTCGAACTGATGCGCGACGGTATAATATTTAAAAAACGCTTGCGAGGCACAAACGATCTCGGCATGGAATTTGAAACATTTTTGATGGACAAAAAACGTTCCTGCCGCAATAACTGCATATTCTGTTTTATCGATCAAAACCCCGAGGGAATGCGTGATACGATATATTTTAAAGACGACGACGAAAGACTGTCGTTTTTGCAAGGCAGTTATGTTACATTGACCAACTTAAAGCAAAAAGATATCGACCGCATAATCAAAATGCGTATTTCGCCTATAAACATTTCGGTGCATACCATGGATCCCGAATTGCGCGTCATGATGCTGCGCAACAGATTTGCGGGAGAGGTGCTGTCTTATATCGACGACATCGACAGAGCCGGGCTCGACATAAACGCACAGATAGTTTTGTGCAAGGGCGTCAACGACGGCAAGGCGCTTGAATATACGATAACCGAACTTTTAAAACGCGAGCATGTCGTCTCGATAGCGGTCGTTCCCTGCGGACTTACAAAACACCGAGAGGGACTTTATAAGCTTGACGCGTTCGACAAAGACGATTGCGGCGAAGTGATAGACACCGTCGAACGTTTTGCCGAAGAATGTTTTAAGACGCGCGGCGAGCACATATGCTATTGCTCCGATGAATTTTATCTCACCGCATGCAGAGAATTGCCGTGCGACGGTTATTATGACGGATATCCCCAACTTGACAACGGAGTCGGTTCGCTGCGCAATCATAAAGAAGAATTTTTATATCAACTTGCAAATACCGAAAAATGCGTGTATAATCGCAGTATAGTTATCATAACCGGCATGGCGGCTTATGAGCATATATGCGAGCTCGTCGATGCCGCAAAGGCTAAATTTAAAGATATCGATGTCAAAGTGCTTGCGATACGCAACGATTTTTACGGAGAAAGCGTCACGGTCAGCGGACTTGTCACCGGCGGAGATATAATAAATCAGACAAAACATATAAAAGCCGATGCGTTTTTGATACCGCGCAATATGTTGCGTTCCGAGGGCGATTTGTTTTTAGACGGAGTTTCGCTTGAACAATTGCAGACTGTACTAGGCGCGCCGGTGATGACCGTCGAATCTGACGGTGCGGATCTGTGCAGAATGATTACGGAGGATTATTGATATGCCAAAAAGAACAGTTGCCGTAGTGGGCAGGCCAAATGTCGGCAAAAGCACGTTTTTTAATAAAATAGCGGGCCTTAGGCTGTCGATAGTCGACGATACGCCGGGCGTTACGCGTGACCGCATATGCTATGACGTCGATTGGAACGGCAAAACGTTTCAACTTGTCGACACCGGCGGTATAGAGCCCATAACCGATAACGAATTGCTTGTCAGAATGCGTGACCAGGCGCAGACCGCAATAGACCATGCCGATGTCATAATAATGATATGCGAGGTCGGCACGGGCGTTACCGCCGCAGACGCCGATATAGCGGCTATGCTTAAAAGATCGCGCAAGCCGATAATTCTTGCCGTAAACAAGATAGACAAAGCAGGCGAACCTCCTGCGGAATTTTATGAGTTTTACTCGCTCGGATTCGACAGCGACCCCATACCGCTCTCGTCGTTGCACGGCACGGGCACGGGTGACATTCTCGACAGAGTGTGCGAACTTTTGCCGGATGATACCACCGGTGCCGAAAGCGAGGGTGCGATAAGAGTTGCCGTTATAGGCAAACCGAATGCAGGCAAGAGCTCTATTGTCAATCGCATTGCAGGCGAGGAAAGATGCATTGTTTCGAATATTCCCGGTACAACGCGCGATGCGGTTGATACATATATCGAAAATCAATACGGCAGATATACATTTATAGATACCGCCGGCATAAGACGCAATTCGCGCATTGACGACAAACTTGAACGTTTCAGCGTTTTGCGTGCAAACCTTGCGGTCGAGAGGGCGGATGTCTGCCTTATCATGATCGATGCCGCCGAAGGTGTTACCGCGCAGGATGAGCGCATAGCCGGACTTGCACACAACGCCGGCAAAGCGAGCATAATAGTTTGCAACAAGTGGGATACGATAGACAAAGACAACTCGACTGTAAACAACTATGTCAACAAGATACGTATCGCACTTGCCTATATGCCTTATGCGCCGATAGCGTTTGTTTCGGCAAAGACCGGCCAGAGAGTTGACAGACTTTATGAGATGATCAATACCGTACACGCAAATTCATCGCGCCGCGTTACGACGGGATTGCTCAACGACCTTTTGTCCGATCTCACCTCGCGTGTACAACCTCCCACAGACAAGGGCAAACGCCTTAAGATATATTATATGACGCAAACCGGCACAAATCCGCCGACATTCGTCGTATTCTGCAACAGCAAAGAACTGTTTCATTTTTCATATCAGAGATATATCGAAAACAGCCTGAGAAAAGCGTTTGATTTCGACGGCACTCCCATAAAGCTTATTATCAAGCAGAGAGGAGAGGACGCCGAATGATAGGTTTTTTCAGAGTTTTCGGCATGTCGACAAACATATGCAACGTCGATAATCCTTTGCTGTTCGGCCTTTTTATGCTATTGCTTATTTTAGCATCGTATTTGCTCGGCAGCATAAACAGTGCCATAATCGTGTCGAAATACCGTTATAACGATGATATACGCAAATACGGCAGCGGCAACGCGGGCCTTACCAATATGAACAGGGTATACGGCGGCAGCGCGGCGGCGCTCACTTTTGCGGGTGACGTGATGAAGCAGGTCATAGCCGTCTTTTTGGGCGTGTTGATGTTTGATCAGGTCGGTGCCTATATTGCGGGATTGTTTTGCATGATCGGTCATATCGCGCCTGTATTTTACCACTTTAAAGGCGGAAAGGGCGTGCTTACCGCGGCTACGATGATATTGCTCATCGACTGGCAGGCGTTTATAATATTGTTTATAATATGGGCTGCCGTACTTTTGCTGTCGAGATATGTTTCGCTTGCTTCGATGATAGCGGGATTTGCCTATCCCGCCGTAGTATATTATTCGATGAAAGCCGGCATAGGCAGACCCGAGCCTTTTTCGATGATATGCGCGATGTTTGTCGGCTGCGTGATAATCTTTACACACCGTGATAACATTAAAAGGCTGTATAATAATCAGGAAAACAAGTTTTCGTTCAAGCGTTCACCCAATCTGCAGGATATGCTTGATAAAGAAGATCCCGAAACAGACCGCGCAAAACGCGCTGCCGAATACCGCAAGATGCAGCAGGACGCAGAGAAAAAGCAGTCTAAAAAGAATAAAAAGAGATAACCGTTAATCGGTTTTAAGGAGCCGTTATGCCGCTTGCCGATCGTGCCCGACCGCACAGTTTTGATGAAATGGCAGGACAAAAACACCTGCTTGCAAAAAATGCGCCTTTCAGACGCATAATAGAAAGCGGCCATCTGCCGTCATTGGTCTTTTACGGGCCTCCCGGCACGGGCAAGACGACCGCTGCCGACATAGTCGCATCGATGTGCGGCAAACAGTTTCACAAGATAAACGCCACCGTCGCTTCAATTTCAGAGGTAAAAGAGATATTGACGTCGTCATATTCGCTGCTTTCCACCGACGGCATATTGCTTTATATCGACGAGATACAGTATTTTAATAAAAAACAGCAGCAGTCGCTGCTTGAATATGTCGAAGACGGCAGAGTCACCTTGATATGCTCGACGACCGAAAACCCTTATTTTGCTCTTTACGGCGCATTGCTTTCGCGTTCGACGGTGTTTGAATTTAAGCCCATATCGCCCGAAGATCTCGTTCCTTCATTACGTCGCGCGCTTGATATACTCAACGCCGACAACGGCACTCAAAAGACATGCACAAACCAAACGCTTTTAAATATAGCGTCATGTTGCGGCGGAGACGCACGCAAAGCGATAGGCGGCCTTGAAAACATCTATTATGCATCGGGCGACGAATTATTGCCGGAACTTGCCACGGAACTCGTTTCAAGGTCGGGAATGCGGCTTGACCGCGACGGCGACGAACATTATGACCTGCTTTCGGCGTTTCAAAAGTCTATAAGAGGTTCCGATCAGGATGCGGCGATTTTTTATCTTGCGCGTCTGCTTGAGGGCGGCGATTTGCTTTCACCGTGCCGCAGATTGCTTGTTATAGCGTCCGAGGACATAGGGCTTGCTTATCCCAATGCGATAGCGATAGTTAAAGCGTGTGTCGATTCGGCATTGCAACTCGGTCTGCCCGAGGCTTCGTTGCCGCTTTCCGAAGCCGTTATATTCCTCGCTACCGCGCCGAAATCGAATTCGGCGCACAACGCCTATGCCGCCGCATGTGATATGATAGCAGCCGGCAAAGGAATGCGTGTGCCCGAACACCTACGCGATACGCACAGGCCGGGTGCCGAAGGGGGATATATCTATCCTCACGATTATCCTAACCATTATGTCGAGCAGCAATATCTGCCCGACGACATAAAAGGCGCACGGTTTTACGAATACGGTCAAAACAAGACCGAACAGGCTGCGGCCGAATACGCCATGCGTGTAAAAAAGAAACCGTGATCATCGAGGTCTTTATAATGATTAAAAATATTAAAACAATATGCGTGCTTGTTTTGATCTGTTTGCTTTTTGCATCTTGTGCCGAAGAAACGCAAAACATCGATATACCCCAACTTGCCGCCGATTGCATAGAGATCTCGGGTATAGCCGATTGGCAGACCGCCGCGGCGGCTTATCTGCTTAATATCGATATATCCGATATTACCGTCAAAAAACCCGAAAGCGACGGCACGGCGCATGATACTGCACAGAGTATACTGTTTGACGTGTTTGTTTCGAATAAGCCGTCAACTGCCGAAACGGCACGTGTTAAACAATATATCGAGCAAAAGCCCGGCGAACTTTCGACGGTGGATATGGCGCTGTGCGCATGTGCGCTTGAAGCCGCAAAAATCGAGTACGATTATGCGCCTGCGGCAAAAGAACTTGAGTCACGCCAGCAAACAGACGGAGGATTTGCAAGGGCGCATGACTATGCCGCCTCGGAACCGATGCCGTCGGCATATGCATTGGACCTTGTTATGTTTTGGCGCGATGCCGTCAGCGATAAATGCTATGACGGTGTATTGGTCTATTTTTATAATAATATGACCGATCAAAATGTTTGGAATGACGAAAGCGGAGATGCATCGTGTTCCGTTTCGTCAATAGTGCTTTGCGGATTTCTGCATGCGGGCATAAGATATGACGGCGACGATGCGCAGGCGATAGCAAAGTCTGTCAGGGTGCTTTATTCGGTAAACGATAAATACGGCAATTGGCTTGGCTTTAAACAATACGCAAAGTCGGATACGCTGTCTTCAGAGGCGTGCGGCAACGCTCTGCTTGCTCTTGCCTCATCGCAGGTCGGCTGTCTGTGGACGGTGTTCGCAACAAGAGGATAATTAAATAAAACGCTCTCGGATGCTCCGAGAGCGTTTTTGCTATCTGAATATTGAAAATTGAGAAAAATAACTCAGTTTATCTTCGACGGCTTGTTCGCTGTCGGCTTTGACAAGCATATAAAGTTTTGCTTTCGGCTCGGTGCCCGAGGGACGCACGATGACCTTGCTGCCGTCGACGAGCTCAAAATAAATAACATCGCTTACGGGCAGGTTGGTTGGACGTGTGTCACCGCTGTCAAATGCGGTAATGATGCCGGTTTTGTAGTCGCGCACCTCTTTAACGGTGACGCCGCATATCTCGCGCGGCAGATCTTTTCTGAGATCTGACATCAATCTGCTCATCTCGGCCATGGGATCCGTTCCGCCTATCTTGTTTTCAACCGTTGCTTCGGCAAACCAACCGTGTTTTGCATAAAGCTCGCGCAGTGCCCGGTAAACCGTTTTGCCTTCGGCATAGTATTTGCACGCCATTTCGGCAACCAACATACTTGCGGCGACGGCGTCTTTGTCGCGTGCATAGCCTCTTGACAGATATCCGTGACTTTCTTCATAACCGAAAATGAATTCATGCGTACCGTCGGCGGTCCATTGCTTGATTTTTTCACCGATATATTTAAATCCGGTGAGCACCTCGACGCGTTCTATGCCCGCTGCGTCGCACACGGCATCAAAAAGTCCGCCGCTGACTATCGACCTGATGACGCATGAGTTTGCCGCGAGAGTGCCCAAACGCTTTTTTGACGAAATAATGTAGTCGCAAAGCAATGCGCCGATCTGGTTGCCGGACAGTGCAAAAAACTTGCCGTCGTCATCCCTGACGCAAACACCTATTCTGTCGCCGTCGGGGTCGGTGCCTATCATAAGCGTGCATTCGGGATCCGCTTGCTTTATCGCTATGTCAAAGCATGACGTGTATTCGGGATTCGGTGACGCGACGGTGGGAAAATCACCGTTGGGTTCGGATTGTTCTTTGACTGTTTTAAGTTCGGTCAGTCCCGCGCGGCGTAAAACCTCGGGGACAAGTTTATAGCCTGTGCCGTGCAAAGAGGTATATACCATGTGCAATTTGTTGCCGTAGTCCGATAACAAAGTCTTGTCTATGCGGCAGTCGAGCACGGCGTTTATATACGCCTCGTCAACCTCCTTGCCGATAACGTTTATAAAACCGCTTGAAATACCTTTATCAAAATTTGTGCGCTTTACCGCAAAAACATCCGTCTTGTCGGCAATGGCGGCAACCGCGTCCGCTTCGGCGGGCGGCATTTGAGCACCGTCGTCCCAATATACTTTATAGCCGTTGTATTCTTTGGGATTATGGCTGGCCGTAACGTTTATGCCGGCGGTGCATCCCAAATGCAAAATCGCGAACGAAAGTTCGGGAGTGGGACGTATGCCTTCAAAGATATAGCTCTTAACGCCGTATGCGGCAAGTACTTCGGCGGATACTCTTGCAAACAGCATGCTGTTGTTGCGGCTGTCGCAAGCTATCGCGACACCGCGCGATGCAAGGTTTCTTTCATTAATAATATGCGCAAGCGCGTATGTGGCACGCGCGACTGTGTATTCGTTCATGCGTGCCGTGCCGACTCCCATTACCGCACGTAGGCCTGCGGTGCCGAATCGCATGGGTATATCAAAGCGCGCCGAAATCTCGGCGGGATCTTTTGATATAAAAATAAGTTCGTTTTTAAGTTCGCTGCCGTCGGGCAGGTTTTGCAACCAATTTAAATATTCTTTATTCATTGTCGCTGCCATCCTCTGCCAATGCTTGCCTTAAAGCGTGTGAAAGCTGGTCGGGGCATGAGGTGGTCTTAAATCCGCATGTTATGCCGCACAGCCTGTCGGCAAGTTCGCTTGCCTTGCAACCTTCGCAAAGCGCAGCGATGCCTTTGAGATTGCCGTTGCAACCGCCTATAAATTCAACATTGTGCACGTTGCCCTGCTCGTCAATGTCGAACGACACGCTGCGTGAGCATGTGCCGGTGTTTTTGTGTGTATAATGCATGTTCTGCTCCTCCTGCACGTTGATCTCATTCTGTCGTAATTATATCACGCTTTGGTCCGATTGGCAACTGCTTTTTGCTTTTTACGCTGTTAACAAAAAGTTTACATATTTATTTTGCCCGCGGGTATTGCAAATATCGCTTTTATATGATATTCTACATGAGCTTGGTGTGCGATGATATGGGAGATTGCTGCCGAAAAGCAGGTAACTTCCATGGAGTATGTCCGTTGATCGGGCGAAAGCTTGAGCGTTTTTTAAGGGGTGTACACGGTACGCCCGAATGCGTGTTCAAGTCTTTGCCGCCAAACTTATTACATTTTTATTATTTTTTATGGAGGCAAACCCATGGCAAACAAAAAAGACAGAATCAGAATTCGTCTTAAGTCCTACGATCATACTTTGATTGATCAAGCTGCGGAAAAGATCGTTGAGACCGCAAAACGCAACGGCGCTTCGGTTTCGGGCCCTATTCCGCTTCCCACCGACAAAGAGATCGTCACCATCCTACGCGCTGTTCACAAATACAAAGACAGCCGTGAACAATTTGAGTACAGAACTCACAAACGCCTTATCGACATTCTTCATCCCAACAAGGCTTGCGTTGATGCACTTATGAGTGTTGACCTGCCTGCGGGTGTTGATTTTAAAGTCGAGCTTTAATTTGTCTGACTAAAAAGGTCATGTTGACCGTGTGATGAGCGGTCAACCAATAACCAAGGAGGAAAAATAAATCATGAAAAAAGGCATCATCGGCAGAAAGATCGGCATGACTCAGGTGTTCACCGACACCGGCCGTGTCATCCCCGTAACCGTTATCAATGCAGGTCCCTGCGTCGTCGTTCAAAAGAAGACGGTCGAGACCGACGGCTACGAAGCTGTACAGCTCGGCTTTTCGGATATCGAAGAGCGCAAGCTGACAAAACCCGTCAAAGGCCACTTTGACAAAGCAGAGGTCAAGTATAAGAGATACCTCAAAGAATTCCGTCTGGCTGACATCTCGTCGATCAACGTCGGCGACGTTATCACCGGCGACGTCTTTACGGTCGGTGAAAAAGTCGACATCACCGGTACCTCGAAGGGCCACGGCTACAGCGGCGTTATCAAACGCTGGGGTTGCCACAGACTCAGAATGACCCACGGCACAGGCCCTGTTGCACGCAACGGCGGCTCGATGGGTGCAAACAGCAGCCCGTCAAGAATCTTTAAGAACAAAAAGATGGCCGGACAGTACGGTAACGTAAAGTCCACCATGCTCAATCTTGAAATAGTCAAGATCGATGCGGACAAGAACCTCATCGCGGTCAAGGGCGCCGTTCCCGGCCCCAGAGGCGGCATTGTGTTCATCCGCAACACCGTTAAATGAGAGGGGAGGATACAAAAATGCCTAATGTAAAAGTATATGACATGCAGGGCAATGTCGTCGGCGACATTGAACTCTCCGCAAAAATTTTCGGTGCAGAGATCAACTCGGCAGCGGTCCACTCGGTTGTCAGAGCATATTTGCTCAATCAGAGACAGGGTACTCAGTCGGCACTTGCCAGAGCCGAGGTTGCGGGCGGCGGCAGAAAGCCCTGGAGACAAAAGGGCACCGGCAGAGCACGTCAGGGCTCTACCAGATCGCCTCAATGGACACACGGCGGCGTCGTGTTTGCCCCTAAACCCAGATCCTATCGCGTAAGCATCAATAAAAAGGTAAAGCAGGTTGCGCTTTTCTCGGCGCTTTCTTCTAAGGTTGCCGCGGGCGAACTGATTGTCGTTGACAATATCGCGCTTGATGAGTATAAGACCAAGAAAGTCGTTGAAATGCTGCAAAAGCTTGATGCCGGCAAAAAGACGCTTATCGTTCTCGGCGATGCCAGCGAGCACTTTGTTAAGTCTGCCGCGAATATCGCCGGCGTAACCACCGCTCCCGTAAATGCTTTCTGCACTTACGACGTTCTCAACTGTGACAAACTTGTCATCAGCAAGAGCGCGGTGGAGAAACTCCAGGAGGTATATGCCTGATGAAATCCGCATACGACATCATAATTAAGCCGGTCATCACCGAGGCTTCGATCGCTAATATGCAGGATCGCAAGTACACGTTCCGCGTGGCGACTGACTCTAATAAGATCGAGATCAAAAACGCCGTTGAGACCATCTTTGGCGTAAATGTCGAAAAAGTTACCGTTATCAATATGAAACGCAAGCCCAGAAGAGTCGGCTATCACTACGGCTATACTTCCGAATGGAAAAAAGCCATAGTCAAGCTTACTGCCGATAGCAAGACTATCGAGTTCTTCGACAGCTTGATGTAAGAGAGGAGAGCATAAAATGGCAACAAAATTTTATAAGCCTACTACCCCTTCGCGCAGGAATATGTCTACTCCTTCTTTTGAAGAGATCACCAAAAAGACTCCCGAAAAGAGTCTTGTTACCGTCCTTAAGAGCAAAGCGGGACGCAACAACACCGGCAAGATCACCGTCCGTCATCAAGGCGGCGGCAATAAAAAGAAGTACAGAATTATTGACTTTAAGCGTGCATATCAGCAGTCCAGCAAGACCGTAATCGCTATCGAATACGATCCCAACCGTACCGCATATATCGCATTGCTTCAAGACGAGAACGGCAAAAAGAGCTACACAATCGCTCCCGACGGCGTAACTGTCGGCACCGTTCTTTACAGCGGCGAGCACGCCGACATCAAACCCGGCAACGTGCTTCCTATCGCTAATATACCCGTCGGTACCGTTATCCATTCCATTGAGCTTTATCCCGGCAAGGGCGCTCAGCTTGTTCGCTCCGCGGGCGCTGCAGCTCAGCTTATGGCAAAAGAAAACGGCATGGCGCAGGTCAGACTCCCTTCGGGCGAGGTCAGATTGGTAAGACTTGATTGCCGCGCTACGATCGGCCAGGTCGGCAACCTCGAGCACGAAAACATCAAGCTCGGCAAGGCCGGCAAGACCCGTCATCTCGGCATCCGCCCCAGCGTGAGAGGTTCTGTTATGAACCCCTGCGATCACCCGCACGGCGGCGGTGAGGGCAAGAGCCCTATCGGCCATCCCGGCCCTGTTACTCCTTGGGGCAAGCCTGCTCTCGGTTATAAGACCAGAAATAAAAAGGCTCGTACCAATAAGTTCATGGTCAAGCGCCGTAACGACAGGTAAGGAGGATATATTCAATGAGCAGAAGTGTTAAAAAGGGACCTTTTGTAGAGCCCAAACTTTATAAGCGTATCTGCGACATGAACGCAAACGGCGAAAAGAGAGTCATAAAGACTTGGTCGCGTGCTTCGACAATATTCCCCGAATTTGTCGGACACACTATCGCTGTTCATGACGGCAGAAAACACGTTCCCGTGTACATCGTCGAGGACATGGTCGGCCACAAGCTCGGTGAGTTTGCGCCCACCAGAACCTTTAAGGGCCACTCCGGCTCCAAGACGGCTAACAGCTGATGAGGAGGAACACAATGGAAGAAAAAATTGCAAGAGCATATCTTAAGCAGCTCAGAGTTACTCCTCGCAAGGTCAAGATAGTTCTCGACCTTATCCGCGGCAAAGACGCTGATGTTGCTTGCGGTATACTCAAGACAACTAACAAGCTGGTCTGCGACGACCTGCTTAAGCTGCTTAAATCGGCTATCGCGAATGCCGAGAATAAGGGCATGGATGTTGATAAACTTTATGTTGCCGAGTGCTTTGTTACTCCCGGCATGCTTAAAAATATGAAGCGTATTCAGCCCAGAGCCAAAGGCAGCGCATACAGAATCATCAAGCGCACATCGCATGTTACGATGACGCTTAAAGAAAGAGCTTAAGGAGGAGACAACAATGGGTCAAAAAGTTAATCCGCACGGTCTGCGTGTGGGCGTAATCAAAAACTGGGACTCGCGCTGGTTTGTCGGCGACGAAATTTTCGGCGATACCCTCGTAAGCGATTATAAGCTCCGTAAGTATCTCAAAACCAAGCTCTTCAACGCGGGCGTTCCCCGTATTGAGATCGAGCGCGACAATTCGCGCATCAAGGTTATTATCCACTGCGCTAAACCCGGTATTATAATCGGCAAAGGCGGCGTTGAGATCGATAAACTCAAAAAGGATATAATCAATTTCCTCGGTGCTCCCGCCAATGTCAATGTTGACGTCAAAGTCGTTGAAATCAAGCACCCCGACCTCAACGCACAGCTCGTTGCCGAGAACATCGCAGGTCAGCTCGAACGCCGTGTCGCGTTCCGCAGAGCTATGAAGCAGTGCATAGGCCGCACCATGAAGCTTAATGCAAAGGGCATTAAGGTTCAAGTCGGTGGACGCCTTGGCGGTGCCGAGATCGCGAGAAGCGAGCATTATCACGAGGGTACGATTCCCCTTCAGACTATCCGTGCCGATATCGACTACGGTTTCTGGGAAGCCAACACCACGTATGGTAAGATCGGCGTAAAGGTTTGGATCTATAAGGGCGAGGTACTTCCCGAGGTAAAGCGTAATTCCACCGAAGGAGGTAGACGCTAATGTTAATGCCTAAAAGAGTAAAATACAGACGTGTTCAAAGAGGTCGTTTGACCGGCAAAGCGTCGAGAGGCAATAAGATCACCAACGGTACTTACGGCCTTGTCGCTACCGAGCCCGCTTGGATCACCAGCAATCAGATTGAGGCAGCCCGTGTTGCTATGACACGTTATATCAAACGTGGCGGTCAGGTTTGGATCAAGATTTTCCCCGACAAGCCCGTTACCGAAAAACCTGCCGAAACTCGAATGGGTTCCGGTAAAGGCTCGCCCGAATATTGGGTAGCTGTGGTTAAACCCGGCAGAGTGCTGTTTGAAATGGACGGCATCACCGAAGAGCAGGCACGCGAAGCTATGCGTCTTGCTTCTCATAAACTGCCTGTTAAGTGCAAGTTTGCCACCAAGGCAGACCTTGAAGGCTGAGACGGAGGTATATTAGTATGACAATTAAAGAAATACGTGAGATGTCCGTCACAGAACTCACAAAGGCTGTTGCCGATGCTAAAGAGGAGCTTTTTAACCTCAGATTCCAGCATTCGATCAACCAACTCGACAACCCTATGAAGATAGTCGAGACCAAAAAGACCATTGCAAGACTTCTCACGGTTCTTCACGAAAAAGAACTTGCTGAAAAGGCATAAACGAAAGGAGAAGAACAATGGAAAGATCACTTAGAAAGACTCGCGTCGGCAAGGTCGTCAGCAACAAGATGGATAAAACCATCGTCGTTGCCGTTCTTGACAACGTGAAACATCCGCTTTATAAAAAAATCATCAAGAGAACCGTTAAATTCAAGGCTCATGATGAAAACAATGAGTGCAACATCGGTGATACCGTTCGCATCATGGAAACCAGACCGCTTTCTAAAGAAAAGCGTTGGAGACTTGATGCTATCATCGAGAAAGCTAAGTAAGCAGGAGGGTACATTATGATTCAACAGCAATCTTTTCTTAAAGTTGCCGATAACACCGGCGCAAAAGAGCTGATGTGCATCCGCGTGCTTGGCGGTACCGGCAGACGCTATGCGGGCATCGGTGATGTCATCGTTTGCTCGGTCAAAAAGGCTGCTCCCGGCGGCGTCGTCAAAAAAGGCGAGGTCGTTCGTGCGGTAGTCGTGCGCACAGTTCAGCCTACCAGACGTGCCGATGGCAGCTATGTCCGTTTTGACGAAAACGCAGCAGTTATTATCAAAGAAGACAAAAACCCCCGCGGCACCCGTATCTTTGGGCCGGTAGCCCGTGAGCTCAGAGAGAGAGATTATATGAAGATCCTCTCGCTTGCTCCCGAAGTTGTATGACAGGAGGAAACGGAAAAATGGCTAAAATGTTCATTAAAACCGGCGATACTGTCGTAGTTATCAGCGGCGCATCCTCTAACGGCAAAGAGCCCGTTATCGGTAAAGTCGTCGGAATTTCACCCAAAGAGGGCAAGGTCATCGTTGAAGGCGCGGCAGTTGTGTCAAAACACGTCAAGCCTCGCAAACAGGGTGATGCCGGCGGAATAATCAAGACCGAAAGCGCAATGTACGCTTGCAAGGTTCAACTTTATTGCCCCAAGTGCCACAAGGGTGTAAGAGTAAGACGCTCTAAAACTCAGGACGGCGAACGCATTCGTTCGTGTGTCCATTGCGGCGAAACACTGTAAAGGAGGACGGAATAATGGCATATTTATCTAACTATTATAAGCAGGAAGTCGCTCCCGCCCTCATGGAGAAATTCGGCTATAAGAGCCCGATGCAGATTCCTCGCCTCGTCAAAGTCGTTGTCAATGTCGGTGCCGGCGATGCGAAGGATAACAGCAAAGTGCTTGACAACATCTGCCAGGAGCTTGAGCTTATCACCGGTCAGCACGCAGTAACCACTACCGCGCGCAAGTCGGTATCAAACTTTAAGCTTCGTGCAGGCACCAAGATCGGTGCAAAAGTAACTCTGCGTAATGACAGAATGTGGGAGTTCGTATATAAGTTCTTCAACATCTCTTTGCCCAGAGTTCGTGACTTTAAGGGTATCAACCCCAATGCTTTCGACGGCCACGGCAATTATGCTGTAGGTCTTAAAGAGCAACTTATATTCCCCGAGATTGAGTACGATAAGATCGACAAGATCCGCGGCATGGATATAGTATTTGTTACAACGGCTAAAACCGATGAAGAAGCAAAAGAATTGCTCAGACTGCTCGGTGCACCGTTTGCCAAAGAATAAGGAGGGTGTGAAAAAATGGCAAAATTATCAATGAAATTAAAGCAGCAGAAAGCTCCCAAATTTTCAACCCGTGCTTATAACCGCTGCAAGATCTGCGGCAGACCTCACGCATACCTTCGCAAGTATGGCGTGTGCCGTATCTGCTTTAGAAATCTTTCTTACTCGGGCCAGATTCCCGGTGTAAGAAAAGCAAGCTGGTAAGGAAGGAGGATATACGAAATGCAGATAACTGATGTTGTTGCGGATATGCTTACCAGAATCCGCAATGCTAACACCGCAAAACACGCAACCGTTGATATCCCCGCTTCTAACCTTAAAAAAGCAATTGCACAGATATTGCTCGATGAGGGCTATATCGCCGGCTATCAGGTTACCGAAGATAACAAACAGGGCGTTATCACCGTTACTCTTAAATACGGTGCAGGCAAGACCCGTGTTATTCAGGGTATCAAGAGAGTTTCAAAGCCCGGCCTGCGCATCTATGCTTCGAGCCAGGACCTTCCCCGTGTTCGCAACGGACTCGGCATTGCCATCATTTCGACCTCTAAGGGCGTTATGACCGACAAAGCTGCACGCAATGCAAACATCGGCGGCGAAGTTCTCGCATTCGTTTGGTAAGGAGGATAGTTATGAGCAGAATTGGCAGAAAACCCATTACCATTCCCGCCGGCGTCACCGTTACGGTTGACGAGAAGCACGTCTGCACGGTAAAAGGTCCCAAAGGAACCCTTACCGAACAGCTTCCCGCTGTTATCGATGTAAATGTCGAAGGCGCAGAACTGCTTTGCACCAGACCCGATGATGAAAATGAGACCAGAGCACTGCACGGACTTTGCAGAGCGCTTATACACAATATGGTCGTCGGCGTTACCGAAGGCTTCAGCAAAAAGCTTGAGATAAACGGCGTCGGTTATAAAGCGGCTCTCAACGGCAAACAGCTCGTGCTTAATCTCGGATATTCTCATCCCGTTACTTTTGATGCCCCCGAAGGAATCACGTTTGAGGTTCCCAACGCCAACACCGTTGTCGTTTCGGGCGTCAGCAAACAGACAGTCGGTCAGCTCGCTGCCGAGATCAGAGGTGTAAGACCTCCCGAACCTTATTTGGGCAAGGGTGTCAAGTATACCGGTGAGATCATCAGACGCAAAGCGGGCAAGGCCGGCAAGAAGTAATCGAAAGGAGATATTACGATGATTAATCGTGTTGACAGCAACGCAAAGCGCTTGCACAGACACAAGAGAGTTCGCTCTAAGATCAGCGGCACTCCCGAAAGACCCCGTCTTTGTGTATACCGTTCCGAACAGAACATTTATGCACAGATAATAGATGATACGGTAGGTCACACACTCGTATCTGCCTCCAGCACCGAGCCCGAATTCGGCAAAGAGGGCGGCAACATCGAGTCGGCTAAAAAGGTCGGCGCACTCGTTGCTCAAAGAGCCCTTGAAAAAGGAATCGATACCGTTGTCTTCGACAGAGGCGGTTACCTCTATCACGGTCGCGTCCTTGAGCTTGCCAATGCAGCCCGCGAAGCGGGACTGAAGTTTTAGGAGGAAGACATGAAGAAGGATTATTCGACTCTTGAATTTAAAGAAATTCTCGTTGATACCAAGCGTGTCAGCAAGACCGTAAAAGGCGGCCGTGTTGCAAGATTTTCGGCCCTCGTTATCGTAGGCGACGGCAACGGACATATCGGTTACGGTCTCGGCAAAGCAGCTGAAGTTCCCGAAGCTATTCGCAAGGCTACCGAAGCCGCAAGACACAATGTTATTGAGGTTTCGCTTAAAGGAACCACCATTCCTCATGAGATCATCGGCGAATTCGGCGCCGGCAGAGTGCTGCTTAAGCCCGCTGCTCCCGGTACCGGTATCATTGCCGGCGGCAAGATGCGTGCAGTCCTTGAGGCTGCGGGCATTCGTGACATACGCGGCAAGTCGCTGCGCTCCAATAACCCCGTAAACGTTGTTAAAGCAACCTTTGCGGCATTGGCAGAGCTTCGTACTGCCGAGCAGGTCGCACTCACCCGCGGCATCAGTGTTGACACTGTTGTCGGTTAAGAGGAGGACCGTATCATGAAAAAAGTTAAGATCACCCTTGTTAAGAGCCTCATTGGCCGCAAGGAAAATCATATTCTCACCTGCAAGTCTCTCGGCCTGGTTAAGATAGGCGACAGCAAGGTCATTGAACTTAACCCTGCGGTTCAGGGCAAGATAGACCTCGTTTCTTATCTCGTCAACGTCGAAGACGCAGTTCAGGACTAAAGATAGGAGGTTAAAGTTATGAAGCTTTATGAACTCGCTCCTGCTTCTGGTTCTGTTAAACCCAAATACAGAAAAGGAAGAGGCGCCGGCAGTGGCAATGGCAAAACAGCCGGCAAAGGCCACAAAGGCCAGAACGCACGCTCGGGTGGCGGTGTAAGACCCGGTTTTGAAGGCGGTCAGCTTCCCCTGTACCGCAAACTCCCCAAACGCGGTTTTAAAAATCGCTTTGCCAAGACATATGCCATTGTTAATGTTGACGATCTCGACAGATTCGAGGCAGGTTCGGTTGTTACTGCAGCCGAACTGATCGAAAACGGCGTTATCAGCGACCTTTATGATGGTCTTAAAGTACTCGGAAACGGAGAAATCACCAAGGCTCTTACCGTCAAAGCAACTGTCTTCTCAGCATCAGCTAAACAGAAGATCGAAGCCGCAGGCGGAAAGGCAGAGGTGGTATAATGTTTTCGGTATTTAAAAACGCGTGGAAGGTTCAGGACATCCGCAAAAAGATGCTCTTTACCTTGTTAGTCGTTGTGATATACAGACTCGGATCGCAGATCCCTGTTCCTTATATCGATTCAGAGGTGTTGGCGTCGATGTTTTCTAACTCGACCGTACAGTCGTCACTGCTCGGCTATTTTAACATGCTTTCGGGCGATGCATTTTCAAAAGCAACTTTGTTTGCTCTCGGTGTTAGCCCTTACATTACCGCATCTATAGTTGTTCAGCTCTTGACCATTGTTATTCCCGCATGGGAAAGATGGTCCAAAGAGGGCCCCGAAGGACAACAAAAATTGACCAGAGTTACCAGATATTTCACTATCGGTCTTGCTATCGTTACCGCTTACGGTTATTATGTGACCATTCGCAATTACGGTATGCTTGAAGATAAGGGTGTGTTTGCCGCATTTGTTATCGTCGCAGCTTATACTGCGGGCGCCTGCATTGTCACTTGGATCGGCGAAAAGATCGACGATTACGGCATAGGCAACGGTATATCAATTATACTGTTTGCAAACATCTGCGCAGGCGGCGCATTCAAAGTACTTGCTTTGTTTGAGTATCTTGCAATGCCAAACGAATGGTATTGGGCTATCGTTGCTCTGATCCTTATGCTTGCTATCATCGTGTTCGTTGTCTTTATTTCCGATTCCGAACGCAGACTGCAAGTCAACTATGCAAAACGTCAGGTCGGCCGCAAGATGTACGGCGGCAACAGCACGTTCTTGCCTATTAAGGTTTTAATGAACGGTGTTATGCCTGTTATCTTCGCAAGCTCGATAACATCATTGCCTCAGACGTTGGCACTTATCTTCCCGGGAATGCAGGATTTTGTAAGCACCTGGTGCACCACTCAGCTTCCCAACGGTTGGATCTATGTGCTCGTTGAGTTTGCTTTGATAATCGCATTTGCATATTTCTATACCACCATCAGCTTTAACTCTTATGAGATCGCAAACAACCTGCGCGCAAACGGCGGCACTATACTCGGCCACCGTCCCGGTAAGCCCACTGCCGACTATATACAAAAAGTCGTCAACAAGATCGTGCTTATCGGCGCCGTTTGCCTCAGCATTATAGCAATAGTTCCTATATTGCTTTCGTGGACCGGTTCCGGCGCATTGCAGACATTGGTATTCGGCGGCACGTCGCTTATCATTATCGTCGGCGTTGCACTTGAGACAGTGCGCGAGCTTGAAAGCGAACTGATGATGCGTCACTATAAAGGCTTTCTTGGTTGATAAAGCCAATTGAGTTAACGGTATAATAGTATGAATATCATTTTTTTCGGCCCTCCGGGTGCCGGCAAAGGCACTCAGGCAGAGGTCGTCAAAGAATGCCTTGGCATTCCCACGATCTCTACCGGCGCGATGATACGCGATGCTATTAAAAATAACACTCCGATGGGGCTTGCCGCCAAAGAGGCATCCTCAAAAGGTGCGCTTGTCCCTGACGAGGTAGTTATAGGCATCGTTAAAGAAAGACTGCAGGCGGATGACTGCAGCGACGGCTTTATTCTTGACGGTTTCCCTCGCACGGTTGCACAAGCCGAGGCGCTTGAAGCAATGAACGTTCGTATCGACGCTGTTGTCGATTTTGAAATCGCAGATAAAGCAATAGTAGAGCGCATGAGCGGCAGACGCGTTTGCGCAGGCTGCGGCGCTACTTATCACACAGTTTACAATCCCTCAAACGACGGGGCACACTGTGACCAATGCGGCGGCGAGCTTATTATTCGCAAGGATGATGATCCCGCAGTCGTCATTTCCCGCCTCGAGACATACCACGCAGAAACCGAACCGCTGATCAGTTTTTATTCACAAAGAGGTCTGCTTAGAACGGTTGACGCAGTCGGATCACTCGAAACGGTATCCGCAAGGACAAAGCAAGTTCTCGGCTTATGATAAACATCAAATCAAAGACCGAGCTTGCGCTGATGCGCGACGCGGGCAAAATAACCGCAATTGCACGTCAGGTTGGCGCCGAAGCCATCAAAGAGGGCGTTACTACCGCATCAATTGATGCAAAGATAAAGCAATGCATACTCTCGCACGGCGCAAAACCTTCGTTTTTGGGCTATAACGGATTTCCGGCCAGCGCATGTATCAGCGTAAACGATGAAGTTATCCACGGCATTCCCGGTGACCGTGTGCTGAAAAAGGGCGACCTTGTAAAAATAGATGTCGGTGCCATGTATAAGGGATATCACGGCGATTGCGCGGGCAGTTACTTTGTCGGTGAAGCACCATCCGAACGTGCTGCAAAACTTGTTGCCGATACAGAGCAAAGCTTTTATAAAGGCGTTGCCGCTATTGTTGACGGTGCAAGGCTCGGTGATGTTTCTGCCTCAATAGGCGACTATTTATCGGCTCTCGGCTATGGCGTTATACGTGACTTTGTCGGTCATGGTATAGGCAGAGAAATGCATGAGGATCCGTCAATTCCCAATTACGGCAAGCCCGGCAGAGGCGTGCGCCTCTCAGAAGGCATGGTGCTTGCAATCGAGCCGATGGTAACGCTCGGTACTTGGGCAGTTTCTACCGCGGCAAACGGTTGGACGGTCTATACCAACGACCACAGTCTGGCTGCTCATTATGAAAATACTGTTGCAATCACCCAAAACGGCCCCGAGATCTTTACAATACCGTGCTGAATGAGGCATCGGGTTTGAGTATGTCTTGCCAAAAGGCAAGGCCAACCACTAAAAGCAGGCTTTGTGCAGCTTACAGTAAGGAGGAATTCTTCTGGCTAAAGACGATGTTATCGAATTTGAAGGCGTGGTGACAGAGGTTCTGCCTAACACGGTCTTTAAAGTCACTTTGTCAAACGGACATGTGGTCACGGCTCATATTTCGGGCAAGATGCGTATGCACTATATACGTATACTTCCCGGCGATAAGGTCACGGTCGAGGTTTCGATCTATGATCTTACACAGGGCAGGATCACGTTCCGCTCAAAATAAGCCCGCGTCCTGTGCGGACTTCCGCTTTTATTCAAATAATTGGAGGCAAATAATGAAAGTAAAACCTTCCGTAAAGAAAATGTGCGAGAAATGCAAGATCATTAAACGCAAGGGCAAAGTAATGGTCATCTGCGAAAATCCCAAGCACAAGCAGAAACAAGGTTAAGAGAGGTGTAAGAATGGCTCGTATTTCAGGTGTTGATTTACCCAACAACAAAAGAGTAGAGATCGGTCTTTGCTATATCTACGGTATCGGCAGGAGCCGCTCAAACGAGATACTTGCAAAAACCGGAATAAACCCCGATACCCGTGTTCGTGACCTCACAGAAGATGATATCGCAAAGCTTCGTGATGTTATCGAGAACGAGTATATAGTTGAGGGCGACCTCAGAAGAGACGTTGCGCTCAACATCAAGCGTATGGTTGAAATCGACTGCTATCGCGGCAGACGTCATAAAAAGGGCTTGCCTGTCAGAGGTCAGCGTACAAAGACCAATGCCAGAACTCGCAAAGGCCCCAAAAAGACCATCGCAAACAAGAAGAAAGGAGCTTAAGGCTTTACAATGGCACAAAAGAAAGTTGTTATCA
>CAYOCM010000004.1:0-35272 GCA_964402515.1 uncultured Ruminococcus sp.
TGGCGGCATAAAACATTATATACAAAAAGCCGACCGCGGTCGGCTTTTTTGCTTGCATAAAATAATGTGTGATGTCATATATTTACTGTTGATTTTTTGCTCTGTTCGGTTTAAAATATATTTGCAGTCAGCGAATACAGTAAAAGAAAGATAAAAATATGATATTTAATTTCAAAAAAACGGTTGCTTTATTTACCGCGCTTGTTTTTGTGTTAATTTCGCTTGCGTCGTGCGGCGATATTTTGGGCCAAAACAGCGATGCATCGTCAAACTCCGACGCTTCAAATAAGTCCGAATATTCGGAAATATCATCTGATACATCATCGGATACATCGTCCGAAACAACGCCCTCCGACGAAGCATCGCAAACACCGGTTATCAAGTCGGCAAATCATAATATAGTCGCGCTCGGCGATTCTATAACCGCCGGCTACGGCCTTGACGATCCCGATACGCAAAAATATACCTCGCTTTGGGCAGATAAACTGTCAAAAGAATACGATGGTGTCAATATTTACAATTACGCCGTCAGCGGACACACAACCGATGATATGCTGTCGCTTTTGCGCGCGGGCACCGCCGAGACGCTTGCGGATGCCGACACGGTGATAATCTGCATAGGAGCAAACAATGTGCTTGTCCCCATAGGCGGTGTTGTATTCGGCGTTCTCGAACAGTGCAGGCAAAACATCTTTGAGATAGCCGCAAAACTTTTAAAAGGTCAGGACCCGTCTTCGGAACGCGTGGCAGTTAGCACCGCTTTGCAATCTCTGGCATATGAGCTTTCAAACGGCGAAACCGCGCAAAAAGTCGACGACGGCGTCGAAAAATTTAAAAACGATCTGCCGCTCATCATTGCCGAAATCAGGCGAGTGAATCCCGGCTGCGATATATATTTCGGCAATATCTATAATCCCTATGCTCATTTTGATATAGGTGCACTCGTCGGTTCCGATTTTGATATGCCTGCATATTCCGACACTGTGGTGCAAAAACTTAACGAGGTCATCGATTCTTTTGCTAAAACGCTTGAATATACCGTGGTAGATATACATTCGGTCTTTGCATCAACCGACGATATCAATGTAAATGCCGTATGCGACCTTTCACATGGACTGTTTAATTATGACCCGCATCCAAATGCGGCGGGGCACAAGGTCATTGCCGATGTCTATTATCAAATATATAACGATCTGCTTTCGACAGAGGCGCTTTGCGCAAACAATTCTGCCGTACATATGCTCAGCGAGGCGATAAACATGCAAAATCTTGCTTTTAAAAAGGCATATACAATAGAGACGGGCGAGCCCGTCTCTTGCTCTTACGGCAATTATGAACCGAATTTTTACAACAATGACATCGGTCAGCTTACCGACGGAAATATCGCAAGAATGTCTTCAAACGACAGCGCTTGGCTGCGCTCAATGCGCGGCGGCAGCCGCATAGTCACAATAGACCTCGGCGATCAATATGCGGTCGGCGGTTTTGAAGCGTCGTTTTTGCAGTCAAAAGCCGAGGCGTTTTATGCTCCGAGAAATGTCAAAGTCATGCTATCGTCCGACGGCAAAAACTATATGACCGTTTGCGACATGGCTCAAAACGACCTCAGCACCGATATTAAGTCGCGCGTTACACGCGGCGAAAATTTTGACAAATCGTATGAGGCAAGATATGTTAAGATAGAATATACCGTTGATATCTTTGCGGCGTGTGACGAGATAAAAATATACGGTTCGGTTGGCGGCGAGAGGGTGCGTATAACGCCCGACGGCAAAAAATCAAAAGTCGAAATGAGCACCGATATATGCGGCGCAAGCAGTTTTATCAAACTTTATAACGGTTATTATCCCGACGATCAGTCTATAGCCGACATCACATGCGAAAAATTGCTGCCGTATATCGCTTATATAGACGGCGAGGGCAATATTGCCGATACTATGTTTGACGGTGCTGTTTTCGTGCCGTGCCATACCGATTATCCGTCAGGCGGCAGACTGACCAAAACAAACGGCAAACCCGGCGCTGTTATGTCCGATTGGCTGCTCTACCTTAAAAATACTTTTGACAGCACCAAAAATCTTGCCGCGCTTGACAGTACGGTGGGTGAGGTATATAAAACCTTGGGCATGAACAACAAAAAAATGCCGGTCTTGCTTACCATGCCTTATCCTACGGTCATTGACGGCGAGTTCGGCGATATAAACGGTGACGGAAAACCCGAATATTGCCGCACACTTGACGAAAGACTGGCGGTTATAAAATGGTTTGCCGACCTTTGCCTGCAGAAATTTGACGAAGCGCAGTATAAAAATATAGAATTTGTCGGATTTTATTGGTACAGAGAAGAAATCAACTATTCCGATTCCGACCACGAAGACAAACTGTGCATTCTCGCAAACGAATACTTTCATTCAAAAGGACTCAAAAGCCTGTTTGACCCGTTTTATCTTTCTACCGGCTACGACCATTACCGCGCACTCGGTTTTGATGCTTGCGTGATGCAACCCAATTATGCCGAGATATCATCCGATCGCGCTTATTTTAAGTCCGGAATGCTTGACGAATTTGCCGAAACGGTCAACGGTGCGGGTTGCGGTGTTGAAATAGAAACGCTTTCGCCTTATGCCTATACCGATGGCGGAGATTATATAAACGCATCGCGAAATTACCTTGAATATCTGTATACGGGCATCGACAGCGGATATAATAATAACCTTAAAACATGGTATCAGGGCGCGGGCCCGGGCAGCATATACAGCTTTTGCTATGCGGATGTTTCTTCATCGCGCGGCAAATTGCTTAGGTCGCTTTATGATGCGACATATGCTTTTATCAAAGGCACACTCACGCGTGAAACTTTGACTATTAGCGGCGACACCGAGGTTTCGGGCGGATCCGGCACTCGCATCAAAGGCAGTTTTGCCGTCACGGGCGGCTATGCCGACTTGATGCAGTATGCCGTTTCGTTAAAGCCGTCACACGGCAATGCCGACGTCTATTCCGGCGGGTACAAATATGTTGCCGACAGTGATTTTGAGGGAGTCGATATTTTTGAAATAACTGCTTTTGACGGCATAAGCGCACCCTCAACGCTGAAAATCAGTGTCACCGTCATAAAAAATACGCAGGATAGCTCGAGCGTTTCCGACAGTGATATCGCCGACGCAGACAGCGCAGACAACACAAAAGGCACAGATGCGAGAGGTATAATCAAAAACGGTTATGTTCTGCCTCTCATGCTTGCTGCCGCACTCTGCGCGGCAGTTGTAATTATTAAAAAACATAAAAACAAAAAGTGATATGCACGGTTTAATGCGGGCATATCACACGGTGCTTTATGTTATTTGCGGTTGCCGCGATATCCGCGGGGAATGTCAAGCAGATAATCGGCAGAAACGTTAAAATAGTTGCAAAACAGTGAGATGTCCTCCAAACTCGGTTGACATCTGTTGCATTCGATATATGATATTTTGCGTTGCGTCATGCCTAGTGCGGCACCGAGTTGACGCTGATTCATGTCGGCGTCTTCACGCAGGTTTTTAATTTTTTCTCCAAACGTCAGTTTCATGTTCATCACCGACAAATATTATAATATAGACATAAATTAACTATTGACTTTTAGATAAAAAATGTCTATAATCGACAAATGAACTTATGCTGAGTAAATTATATTTCGTTTTGATCGCGCTGTTTTGGGTTATTTTACAAATATAATCGCAATTTAACCGATGTTTATTATTTTGTCGATGATTTGTTATTATTTTTGTGAGATAATACATTTATATTTTGATGTTAAGGGGGGCAAGTTGGAATGACTGTTACTGATCAGAGCGCAGGCCTTCAAGATGTACCTGTCGGCATGTATACCGAGTCGACGACTTTAAATGTTATGCCCGGCGATATTCAGGCGGTTATGCAACATATGCATACCTTTGGCTATGTTTGCGCCGATGATAACGGCATGTTTCGCGCATCAAAAAAATCAAGATACAGATTTGCCCGCTTAAAGTTTACGCGAGACATACGCGTTTTAAATTATGACAAACTGTGCGACCTGTCGTCGCAGTATATCGCTTTGCTCTGCAAGCGCAATTCTTATATCACAGAGCGCACGGTGGGCAGCAGCCCGTTTATCGCGGGCTGTACCGTCACATCTTCCGCTTTTATTGCGATTCTTTCGTCACAGATATTTGAGGCGTCACAACCTTATGCCGAACTGCTTTTGTTTGTTGCCACATGCCTGCTGCTTGTCGGAACGCTTGCTTGCATAAAATCAATAGTGAGCATAACTTATGTTTTATACGGCAAATTTAAAGCACACAAGTGTTTAAAACAGATGCGTGCATTGGCAGATAACGCTTTGACAAAATAAAGTTCCCGTCATTTACCGATCGGGAACTTTTTGTTTTTACAGTCCTAAACTGATTTGAATAGCGTTGTTTACCTGCGTCATTGTATCGTCATCGAGTCTGCCCATTCTTTCTATCAGGCGACGCTTGTCAAGCGTGCGAACCTGCTCAAGCAGTATCACCGAGTTTTTTTGCAGTCCGCACGAGGTAAGATTTCCGCTTGTGCCGACATCGGTCACCTCAATATGGGTGGGTAATTTTGTTTTATCGGTGCGGCTGGTTATTGCGGCTGCTATAACCGTGGGGCTGTATCTGTTGCCTATGTTGTTTTGCACTATCAAAACCGGCCTTACGCCGCCTTGTTCGGAGCCTACAACCGGTGAAAGATCGGCGTAATAGATGTCTCCGCGTTTTATATCATTGTTTTCGTTCATAGTTAAAAGCCTCCTTTGTACCTATTGTGGACAAACGAGGCTTTGCTTATTCTGTTTTTTATTTTATTGCGATATTACTTTTGCACGGCATGACATCGTCAATGCTTATGTCGGCAAAAAGCATACCTTTGCGCACCGTTATCTGATATATATCGTTCATACCGTTACCGCCTTTAAAAACAATGCGGTGATACACGGCGTCGGAAAACTGCAACGCAAGCGCATATTCTTTTGCTTTGGCAAAAAATTCGTCTTTTGTCATAATGCCGCCAAGCCTGACCGTGAATTCCATCAGTTCGCCGTGCGTGTCAAGTGCGCTCGGATCTATCTTGTCGGGCGAAAAGCCTATTATGCGCGCGCCTTCAACACTGAAATCTCCGTCATCGAATAATTCTCGTATAGCGGACGTAAGTTGCAATGATACGGGCACGGTCAGTATACGCTCGGCACGCACTTTATAATCGTCGTATATCACGCCGCCCATTATATATGCCGAACGTTTTACCGTCGGCGATGCGTGATAGCAGATATCTATCTTATACAGTCCCGATACGTGATCGTAATAGCAAGATTTATGCGTTACCGTGTCGGCATAAGTATTATTAAAATATTCGGTCAAAAGTTTGCTGCTTTTTGCATTGTTGATTGCCGAGCCGCAAAACAGTATATTTATAAACAGCATAGCGCATATTATCAGTATCGCAACGGCCTTTAATATCGTTTTTTTGTCGCATATCAATTTTTTTGCAGCTATCGCCGCCGTACAAAATACAAGCGATAATATAGCCATATAACCCGAGTGCAGTGTGTTGCCGGTTATAACTGTCGCAAACGCAAAAGTCATCAGCGGCAACATAAGCAATTTTGATATCGTGTCGGTGGGTATAAACGCGCATATCGCCGCACATATCGCAAGCAGCGGCAACGACGCGGCGACGCTTGTGCCGGGCAGTGCAAAATAAGCGGCCGCGGAAGATATTGCACCGCATATCAATATGCCGGTCGATGCAGATAGTTTTTGCTTTGTCGATGTGTTGTTTTTATAGTTCATTTCAGCTTTCACCTGTTATATGGATTTGTAAGCTTGATAAGCAGATCGGTGTCGTCGTCGGCTTGAGATCGGTTGTTGCGCGTAGCACCGCAAACAACGCATTTGTGCGTGATGACAAAACCTTTGCGCGCATCGGTGCGCACTTCAAACGGCTTCATTGTTCCGCCGCATTCGCAGGCGCGGTCGCCGGGGTTGATGTCTACATGCTTTGAATAAAGGCAATATGGGCAATGGTTGCGTGACGAATACCCCAGCGGCGACACTTGTCTGCCGCAGTTTTCACATATAAATCCGCTGTCGTTTTGAGTAAATCGCTTGGTTTGCAATGTTATCACTCCGCTTAAATAATGTTTTTGCAAAAAAAGTCTTCACATTTTAGGCTTTGTGTAGTATAATACATAAAGTTAAAGGCTTTCTTAAACATATTATAATACAAATAATCTCAAAAATCAACGAAAGGAATATAAAATGCAAAAAAAAGCATCCGTGTGCCACGAACGTCTCGGCAAAGTCGGCGGCCAGGCAGTTATGGAGGGCGTAATGATGCGCTCTCAAAAAAAGACAGCGATAGCAGTCAGACGTACCGAAGACGGCAAGATAGTTGTCAGGCTTAAAGATACAAAAAGCATTAAAGATAAACATAAAATACTCAAATTGCCTATTATACGCGGCATAGTCGGATTTGTCGAATCGCTTGTTTCGTCGTTCGGCACACTTACCGAATCGACCGAAATGCTCGGCCTTGACCTTGAAACCGATGAAAACAGCAGTAAGTTTGACAAATGGCTTACCGAAAAATTAGGTGACAAGGTTATGACCGTTGTCACGGGTATCGGCATGGTATTGGGTGTTGCGCTTGCATTGGTGCTGTTTATATGGTTGCCGGCATTTATCGCGGGATTTATTCCGTCTACCGCGCCCGAAGGGCAACTTGACTTGCTAAAATGTGTTGCCGACGGATTTATTAAAATCGCAATATTTATCGCTTATATCTATCTTACATCTTTAATTCCCGATATCAAGCGTGTGTATATGTATCACGGTTCGGAACATAAATCGATTGCCTGCTATGAGGCCGGCGACGAACTCACTGTTGAAAACGTCAAAAAACACACGAGGTTCCATCCCCGTTGCGGAACATCGTTTATGTTTGTTATACTTATCATATCGATAATCGTCAATTCGCTTATTCTTTGGGCGGTCGGTGCTTTGTTTCCGCTTGCGCCTATCAATGTAGCTTGGTTTAAAGCTCTTATCAAAATAATTGCATTGCCTATCGTTGTCGGCATAAGCTACGAATATATTATGTATGCAGGCAAGCACGACAATACTTTTACACATATTTTCTCTGCGCCCGGCCTTTGGATGCAGCGCATAACCACGCGCGAGCCCGATGACGATATGATAGAGGTTGCCATTACGTCTATCAAAAGCGCTTTGCCCGAGGTTTTTACCGATTTTGACATTCCGTTTGAGATCGACGAAGCGCAAAGCGAAATATCAGATCAAAGTGAGGAGACTGTATGCTGATCTCCGATTACCGCAAGCAGCTCAGAAAAAAACTTGTTGAATTATCGCCTCAAGAGGGCGACGTAATGACTGATATACTTATGTGTGAGGCACTCGGTGTTTCGCGCGGAGTGTTTTATACCAATCTGCTTGCCGACATGCCGATATCCGCCGCAGAACGCATTAACGGTTATGTTGCCGATCTTATGACCGGTATACCTTTGCAGTATGTCCTCGGCAAATGCCATTTTTACGGTTGCGAAATAAAAGTGGGGCAGGGGTGCTTTATACCGCGCAGCGATACCGAAGTCATAGTCAAGACCGCGCTTGCCGCGTTGCCCGTCGGTGGCAGATTTGCCGACATATGCTCGGGCAGCGGATGTATTCCTCTTGCAATAGTCAGTCAAAAACCTACCGCAAGCGGCGTTGCGCTTGAACTTTCGCGCAAGGCGCTGCCTTATACCGAGTATAATCTTAAAGATAAGAACGTAAATGTTATCAGATTCGACGCATTGGACGAAGACGATTATACAGAACTTGCCAAGAACGAAGGACTGTTTGATGTTGTTACCTGCAACCCGCCGTATATACCCACGGACGATATACCGATGCTGTCGACCGAGGTTCTTTGCGAGCCCGAATCGGCACTTGACGGCGGCGAGGACGGATTGCGGTATTATCGCATCATCACATCGCTTTTGCCGCACATTTTAAAACACGACGGCACCGTCGTTTATGAGGTCGGATACGACCAGGCATCTGCCGTAAGCGAAATACTTAAAAATGCGGGATTTGTCGTCGGCACCGCTAAAGATATGGGCGGCATAGATCGCTGTGTATTTGCAAAAAGATGTTGACAAATATAAAAAGCTGTACTATTATTATTTATTACAATATTGTACGGTTTTTTATTTTTTAGTAAAGGAGCACCGAGCATGACCGATATCGCATTCAATTTTGCCGCAACAAAACGAATAGATTCACGCGATAACCGCGAGGTCAAACTTGTATGTTCGCTTGCGGACAAGAAATATCGTGATCGCGAGCGATTATTCTGCTTTGAGGGTGCTCATTTGCTTGAAGATTACCTTGCCGCAGATCTGGTGCCCGAGCGCGTTTATTTTACCGACCGCGCCGCATCAAAATACGACAAACTTATGCGCGCCGTCGGCAATGCCGCTGTGCTCGTAAGCGACACGGTTTATGATAAAATGACGTTTGAAAAAGCTCCTCAGGGCATAATGACGCTTTCAAAACGGTTGTCGAACATCAATTTAGGTTTCAGCGATATGTCGGGCGGCTCGGTCATTGCGGCTTCCGTGCGCGATGCCGGCAATCTCGGCACGGTACTGCGCACGGCAAATGCATTCGGCATACGCGAGGTCGTCTGTTCAAACGACTGCGCCGATGTATACGGGCCGAAAACAGTCAGGGCCGCTATGGGTGCTTTATTCAGGCAGCACATAACGGTCAGCGACGATATACGGCTTGAGGTGACACGGCGCACACAAAACGGACATTGCGTTTATGCCGCAGTTTTAAATCAAAATGCCGTTACGCTTTCGGACGGTGTTTTGTCGGCCGATGATTCGGTTATCATAGGCAACGAGGGGCAGGGGATACCCGATGAAATAGCGTCGCTTGCAACGCGTTCGCTGATTATCCCTATGCAAAAAGGTTGCGAGAGTCTTAATGCTTCGGCTGCCGCTACCGTGCTTATGTGGGAGATGCGGAGGGCACGCCGATGAAACAGCAGATATATGCCGTTTGGTTGCAGTTGTGCTGCGGTATCCCGTCGCCGCTGATAAAAAAACTCATAAACGCCTATGGCGGACTTGAAAACATCTATAACGAGCGCGAATATGCGGGTTTTGATACATCGACGCCCGTGTTTGACGCACTTTTAAAAAAGAATGTAAGTGAAGCCGAACGCATAGTAAGGCTTTGCCGCGCTCGCAATATTGATATCATTACTTGCGAAGACAAATTGTTCCCGCGCGGAATAGCGGCATTGCGCAAGATGCCTGCCTGCATATACTGTGTAGGCAAAAGCGACGTGCTTGCAAATATCTCCGCTGCCATAGTCGGTTCACGCGAGGCATCGGATATAGGCAAGCGATCGGCGTTTAACCTTGCCAAAACTCTCTCCGACAAC
This sequence comes from uncultured Ruminococcus sp., assembly GCA_964402515.1. Taxonomy (GTDB): domain Bacteria; phylum Bacillota; class Clostridia; order Oscillospirales; family CAG-382; genus Coliplasma. The sequence goes on from CAYOCM010000004.1 coordinate 9,499, forward strand.
GGCATAACAGTTATCAGCGGTATGGCTCGCGGTATTGACGCTGCCGCGCATCTCGGCGCGTTAAAAGGCAAAGCGGGTACCGTAGCGGTATTCGGCACGGCGATAGATAATCCGTATCCGAAAGACAATATACCGCTTTATGAAGAGATAATAAGAGGCGGGTGCGCCATATCCGAGATACCTCCGGGTATGAAAATCAGCAAATGGAATTTTGCCGAGCGCAACAGGCTTATCAGCGCGCTTGCACATATCGTAATGGTCGGAGAATCGCGCAGCGGCAGCGGAGCGCTTATAACCGCCAAATATGCCGGTGAGCAGGGCAAGCAAGTCATTTGTCTGCCTATATTGCCCAACGACGGTTTTGCCGGTACTATTTCACTTGCCGAGAGCGGAGCACATGTGTTGACCGGGCTTGACGACGCCATAGCGTTGTTTGAACGCGATATGCCGCGTAAAACCTCGCAAAGCAAGTCAAAGACTTATTCTGTGCGTCAAGTAAGCCTTGACGATATACAGCCTGCGTATACCCATGCAAAGCAATCGGCCGCAAAACCCGATTCGGTACCGTATAAACCGACCGATAAGCAAACCGACCCGCATTCGCTTTCGGCACGCATATTAAGCACGCTTGACGCAAAGCAGGCACTGTCGGTCAACCAGATCATCAGAATTCTGCAACAGGATTCGGGCAGCATAATGGCAGAGATGACTCTGCTCGAACTGTCGGGCAAGATAAAACGTCTGCCCGGCGATAGATATCAGTTAAGTTAGCGAGGCTTATTTTTATGAACACATTGGTAATAGTAGAGTCACCTACTAAGGCGGCGACAATAAAAGGATTTTTGGGCAAGGGATATAAAGTCACCGCGTCAAAAGGTCATGTTCGCGACCTGCCCAAAAGCAAACTCGGCATAGATATTGAGCATGATTTTGCACCGCAGTATATCAATATCCGCGGCAAAGGCGACCTTATATCCGACCTGCGCAAAGAGGTCAAAAAGGCCGACCGCGTATTATTGGCAACCGACCCAGATCGCGAAGGCGAGGCTATATCTTGGCATCTTGCGGCGGTTTTGGGCATAGATCCCGCCGATTCGTGCCGCATATCTTTTAACGAGATCACAAAGCGTTCGCTTAAAGAAGCAGTAAAAAATCCGCGCCCCATCGATATCAATCTTGTTGATGCGCAACAAGCGCGCCGTATACTTGACAGGCTTGTCGGATACCAAATATCTCCGTTTTTGTGGAAAAAAATCAAAAGCGGACTTTCGGCAGGCAGAGTACAGTCTGTTACCACGCGTATGATAGTAGAGCGCGAGCAAGAGATACAAAATTTTGTGCCCGAAGAATATTGGGTTATAACCGTTTTGTTGCAAAAGCAAGACGGCAAAACATTTGAAGCAAAATTTTACGGCAGAGGTGCCCAAAAACTTGAACTGCACGATCAAGCCGCCGCTATGGATGTTGTCAATGTCGCAACGCGCGAATCGTTTACAGTCGGTGAGATACGCAACGCAGTCCGCATGCGAAAGCCGCAACCTCCGTTTATAACATCTACTTTACAGCAAGAGGCAAACCGCAAACTTTCGTTCCAATCACAACGTACTATGATGATAGCGCAAGAGCTTTATGAGGGCGTTTCGCTTGGCGATAAGTCGTCGCATGGCCTTATTACCTATATGCGAACCGATTCACTGCGCATTTCCGATGAGGCTCGCGCAGCCGCAAAAGAATATATCTGCGGCAAATACGGCAACGATTATTATCCCAAAACTCCCAATATATACCGCTCACGCAAAAATGCGCAAGACGCTCACGAAGCAATAAGACCTTCTGATCCGTCGCTTACTCCCGATATGATAAAAAACAAAGTGTCGGCAGACCAATACAAGCTGTATAAACTTATATGGGACAGATTTATGGCTTCACAGATGGCACCTGCTGTTATCGATACCGTTTCTGCCGATATCAATTGCGGTGAATACACATTCAGAGCCGGCGGCCAAAGCATTAGGTTCGGCGGCTATCTTACCTTGTATGATGACAGCGAAGCGGACGATGACGGTGCTTCGTCGCGTCTGCCGGAACTTATCACCGGTGAATCGCTCATAAAACAGAATATCAAGCCCGAGCAAAAATTTACTCAGCCTCCGCAAAGGTTTACCGAGGGTTCGCTTATAAAAATGCTTGAAGAAAAAGGCATAGGCCGACCGTCAACATATACCCCTACGATAACTACCGTTATTTCAAGAGGATATGTAAAACGCGAGGGCAAGTCGCTTGTTCCCACAGAACTCGGTTTTATAACGACCAACTTGATGAAAGATGCTTTTGCCAACATCGTAGATTATAACTTTACCGCGCAGATGGAGGATGACCTCGATCGCGTCGAAAACGGCGAAAACGATTATATATCCGTTTTAAATGAGTTTTATGCCGAATTTTCAAAAGAACTTGCTGACGCCGAAACAAAATTGCAAGGTACCCGTATAGAATTGCCCAAGGTCGAAACCGGCATCATATGCGAAAAGTGCGGTGCAATGATGATAGAGCGTATGGGGCGTTTCGGAAAATTTGCGGCTTGCCCGAATTACCCCGCTTGCCGTAATACCAAGCCGCTTGTTGACGGTAAAAAGATCGACGAACATTCGTCAAAACCCGTGCAAGAGGTGATTTCGGATGAAAAATGTCCCAAATGCGGCGGAGACCTTGTAATGCGCACGGGTGCTTCCGGCTCGTTCTTTGCCTGCAAAAATTATCCCAAATGCAAATATACCGTATCTATAAGGCGCGAGAGCGGCGCTTTGTGCCCCGTTTGCGGCAAAAAGGTGCTTATAAGGCAAACAAAAACCAAACGATCGTTTTATGTGTGTGAAGATTATCCCACTTGCGAATTCAGAGAATGGTATATCCCGGCGGGCGAGACTTGCCCCAAATGCGGCGGATATATGCTAAAGAAAAACGGAAACACCGTTTTTTGCAAAAATTGCGATCATAGCGAGAGGTCGGAGAAATGAAGATTGCACTTGATATGCTTTGCGGCGACAACGCCCCCAACGCGATGATAGAGGGTGCTTTGGCAGCCGTTGCGGCAGATACTGCGCTTGAGGTCGTTTTGGTCGGTGATAAAAGCACTGCGGCAAAAGTTATAGGTTTGCGTTCTGTCGAGCGGATATCCGTCTGTCAGGCCGACGAAGCCATCAGCATGACAGATCCTCCGTCTGCCGTTATGAAGGAAAAATCAAACAGTTCTATGGCCATAGCGGCCAGATTGCTTAAAGACGGCAAAGTTGATGCTATGGTCAGTGCCGGTAATACGGGTGCGTTGTTTACTGTTTCATCGCTTGTTGTCAGGCGCATCAAAGGTGTGAGACGTGCCGCTATAGGCACTATATTGCGCTTTGATAATCCCGTTTTACTTTTGGATATGGGAGCAAACCTTGACGCGACACCCGATATTCTAGACCTTTACGGTCGCATGGGATCTGTTTATGTAAGCCGTATGCTCGGCATCGGCAGTCCGCGCGTAGCTTTGCTCAATAACGGTGCCGAAGAAACCAAAGGCACAGAACTGTATACCTCGGCTCATGCCATAATGCGTCAGGATCACTCGATTAATTTTGTAGGCAACTGCGAAGCAAATATGATAACGCAAAATTTTTGCGATGTTGTGGTTTGCGACGGCTTTTCGGGCAATATAACGCTTAAAACGCTTGAGGGAGCATCAAAGTTTATTTTGGGAAAAGTAAAGCATGTCTTTAAAGATTCTCTTCCCGGCAATATAGCGGGACTTATGATGAAACCGAGTATCGTAAAACTTAAAAACAGTTTTGATCCTAAAGAATACGGCGGCGCACCGTTTTTGGGTATATCCAAACCGGTTATAAAAGCTCACGGAAATTCGGATGTGCGTGCCATTGCCGTTGCGCTCAGACAGGCAAAACTGTATGCCGAAAGCGGCGCTGTAAAAGCAATTGCCGATAATATCTCTGTTTTGGGGGAATGTTAGAGTGAATGAGTGTAAAGTACACAATTATATCGAATTGCAAAAAGCAATAGGATATACATTTAAAAATATTTCGTTGCTTATAAACGCTCTTATGCATTCATCGTATACAAACGAAACGCACCGTCCCAAGAGTGACTGCAACGAGCGACTCGAATTTTTGGGCGACAGTGTGCTGTCTATAATTGTCAGCGATTACATATACCGTGACTTAAAACGGTGCGATGAGGGCGGCTTGACGCGTTTGCGCGCCGCGGTTGTTTGCGAAGATGCGTGTTTTCGCATGGCGTGTGATATAGAGCTCGGTGAATATATGTATTTCGGCCACGGTGAAAGGCTTACTCACGGCAATAAACGCAAAAGCATTCTCGCAGACGCTTTTGAAGCACTGCTTGCGGCCATATATCTTGACGGCGGGATGATAGCGGCGCGTGATTTTATTTTGCCTCGCATAATTCCGCTCATAGATGAATGCAGCGACAGCCGCAACGAAGATTATAAATCGCTTTTGCAGCGCATAGTGCAAGAAACTCCCGAAGAAATACTTACATACGAACTTGTACGTGAAGACGGACCTCCGCACGACCGCATATTTACCATGCGTGTTATGCTTAATTCAAATCAACTGGGCGTCGGCAAAGGCAGATCAAAGCGAGAGGGAGAACAAAACGCCGCTTGTATGGCACTTATAACTTTGGGTGTGATAAAAGATGAAAAAGCGACATCATAACTTGCCGTTTTTTGTGCCTCATGCGGGTTGTCCGTGCCTGTGCGTCTACTGTTCTCAGGGCAAGATAACCGGCATGGGCGACAAAGAACGCGACCTTGATGACGAACTGTCGGAACTTAGAGCATTGCTTGATGCGGCCATACCGGATACAAATAATCAACTTGCTTTTTTTGGCGGCAGTTTTACGGCAATAGAAGGTTATCGCAGACTGGCATTACTAAAAACCGCAAACGAATATTTGCGTCGCGGCGTAATCGGCAGCATACGCATTTCTACCCGTCCCGACTGCATAAACGCGGATATACTTGACGAATTAGCTTATTACGGCGTCAAGTCGATAGAACTCGGTGTTCAAAGCATCGATGACCGTGTGCTGACGCTTTCCGGCAGAGGCTGTACTGCGTCGGATTGCAAACAAGGTTGTCTTGCCGTATCAAACGACGGCCGTTTTGAACTCGGCGGACAGATGATGATAGGATTGCCCGGCGCCGATGCCTGCAGCGAGATTGCAACGGCAAAAGCAATAGTCGGATTCGGTGCTTTAGAGGCAAGAATATATCCCACTGCCGTATTTTGCGATACACCGCTTTACGATATGACACTGTGCGGTGAATATACACCGCTTACACTTGACGACGCGGTCGAAAGAGCCGCGCTGTGTGCCGAAATCTTTATCGATGCGGGATTAAAACTTTTGCGCACCGGCTTGCACGCGAGCCCTGAATTAAAGCAGGCACCGTTCGGCGCAAACCATCCCGCAATAGGCGAATTGGTCATGGGACGCGTATATCAAAAACGCATAGAGCGTATTCTTGACGATACTTACTGTGAAAATAAAAAAATCATCATCACGATTCCTTGCGGTGATATCTCAAAACTAAAAGGACACGGCGGTGAGCCGATCACTTATTTAAAAAACAAATATCATCCGTCGGATGTCACGGTTATTCAAGGTGATATGCCTTATATGACTCCGAGGGTGGAAGTGAAGGAATAAATGAAACTCAAATCGATTGAAATGCAAGGCTTTAAGTCTTTTCCCGACCGTACGGTCATGGAGTTTAAAGGCGGTTTGACTTGCATAATAGGCCCCAACGGCAGCGGAAAATCAAATATATCCGACGCGGTGCGCTGGGTACTCGGTGAAATGAAAATGAAAAGCCTCAGAGGCTCTAAGATGGAAGACGTCATTTTTTCGGGTGCGGGCGATAGACCGCCGGCAAACTGCGCTACCGTTTCATTGGTGCTTGATACAAGCGAAGAATATCTTGCCGCGCAGGCGGGAATAACCGATATTATAGAAACTGACGGCGAAGATGACGGCAAACGCAAAAAAGCTATGCGAATATCCGATTTCAGCGAGGTTGTCATCACACGTAAATACTATCGCAGCGGCGAGAGTGAGTATTATATCAACAAGCAACAGACCAGATTGCGCGATATTTATGAAATGTTTTACGATACGGGCATAGGCCGCGAGGGGTATTCTGTTATCGGACAGGGCAAAATATCAGAGATACTGTCCCAAAAGGCAGACGAACGTCGCAGTGTGTTTGAAGAAGCCGCCGGAATATCGCGTTTCAGGGCACGCAAAGAAGAATCCGAACGCAAACTTGCCGAAGTAAAAAACAATTTGGATCGCGCCAATGATATACTGACCGAAGTTACCTCCCAACTTGAACCTTTGCGCAAGCAGGCCGAAGATGCGCGTGAATATTTAACGCTCGGCGACCAAAAACGCGGCATAGAACTTACATTATGGCTTGATAAGATAGACAACCTGCGTCAAAAACGCCTAGAATGCGGTGAGGCGCTTGCCGCGGCACGGCTTGAACTTGATTCGGTCGAGTCAAAAGCGGCATTTCTTGAGTCAAAACTTGACGAACTTATGCGTCGCTCGGGTGATGAATCACGCATGATAAGCGAAGCGGAATCTCAAAAAAGCGATGCCGAAAGATACAGAGCCGATCTTTCGTCGCAACTTGCCGTTTGTTTGCGTGAGATAGAGCATTGCGAAAGCGCGGTGAAACTAGCCGAACAGACCGCTTTAAATATGCAAAATGATATCGAGGCAACAGAAGACCTTTTGCATGGCGCTTCCGAAGCGCTTCTGGTTTTGCTGCGCGAGCGCAACGATGCTCAAGCAAATGCAGAACGAGCAAGAAACGATTACGAAGCAAAAGAAAGTGCACTTACGGCTCTTACGGAACGTGAAACCGCCGCTAACGATGCCTGCACCGATGCGTTGCAAACGCTTGGCAGAATATCAGAGTCTGTTGCGGCTGTAAATGCCGAAGCCGAATCGTTGGCAAGATCAAGACAAGAGAGCAATGAAAAAATATCGCGTTCAAAGCAAAGATGTGAGGTGCTTGAGGCAGATCTCGCCAACGCACGTCTTGCTGCCGACTCAAAGCAAAAAGAACTTTGCGATGCCGTCAACAGGCAAAACGAACTTGATTTTGATCGTGCATCGTTGCTTGACAATATAAAAAAGGCAAAAGAGGTCGAGACAGCCGAGCGTATATCGCTTACCGCAAAAGAACAGCGTCGCGAACACTTAAGACAACTCGAAAAATTGCTTACCGGCTATTCAGAGGGAGTTAAAACCGTTGTAGGCGCTTCGTCGGAAGGCAAAATTGTTTCCAAAAAAGGCAAGGTCGACATTAAAGGCCTTGTGTCAACATTACTTTCCTCAAAAGGCAAATATGTTACGGCACTTGAAACAGCTTTGCAGTCGTCGGTACAGTTTATAGTGGTAGGGGACGAGGATGATGCGCGCGCCTGCATAGATTATCTAAAAAAATACGGTGGCGGCAAGGCAACATTTTTGCCGTTGACTTCGGTCAAAGGCCGCCGATCGGATGTCGGTGCCATAAAGTCTATGGACGGCTTTGTCGGTATTGCGTCTGATCTCGCGGTGTTTGATCCTGTGTATGCCGGCATAGCGGATGAGTTGCTCGGCAGAACAGTTGTTGCCGAAAATCTCGAAAAAGCCGCTGCAATGGCTCGCACGCTCAGGTTTTCGGTCAGATTTGTCACGCTTGACGGCCAGATGATCAATGCGGGCGGATCGTATACGGGCGGTTCCGTATCCGGTAAGACAGGGCTTTTTACACGTGCTCACGATATCGAAGCGCTCGGCGCCGAGATAAAACAAAGCAATAACAGACTTATAGATATAAACAGACAGATTATGTCTTATGAAGAGCGTGTGTCGCAGATTGATGCAGAACTTTCGACACTTGAGGAAGATACCGAATCACGCCGCAACGCCTTTGATGAGGCAAGCCGAGAATTATCTGCATGCGCTGCACGCCTTGAAGAAGAAAACGCACATCTTTCATCTCTTGTCACGGCATCTCAAAGCAGCACCGATGCCGACGCTGTCGAGTCGAAAATCGCGACACTTGCCGCAGAACGCGCATCGGCAGCGGCCGAACTTGATGAAAAACGTGCTTTGCTCGACTCTGTAAGAGCCGAGATCACGGCGGCACGTGTACAATCGGTTGCGGCATATGAAGCGTCCGGGCTTGCGCTTGAGGCATATTTTGAAAAATTAAATGCATATGACGCTCAAAACCGCTCGGTCGAGGCGTTAAGAGAACGCATTTCGGCAGCCGAAGCGCGACGTGACGAGGCACAAAACGAGCGTCAATCCGCGCTTTTGCTTATCGACGGCAAAAGATCTCAGGCGTCGGAACTCGAAACAAAAGTTGCCGAAGCATCGCAAAATGCTCAAAGCGCAAGCAAGCGCATGGCTGAGTTGCTTTCATCACGTGAGACGATAGAGGCAGAGACATCCGCGACACGCGCCGAATTGCGCATAGTTCAGTCAGAACGCGACGAAGCATTTCGCAATCACTCATTGCACGAAACGACTTGCAACCGCATAGAAGAAGAAATCGAACTCATATCGTCAAAGATGTGGGACGGTTACGAACTTACATATTCCGCAGCACAGCAATACAGGCTTGCGGACGACCTTATGAAAAATGCGCAGAGCCGACTTAACGCACTTAACAAGCGCATTCGTTCTATGGGTACTATCAACTTGGGTGCGGTTGAGCAATATGCTGCGGTTAAACAAAAATACGATTATTATACCGAGCATATAAACGATCTCGAAAAAGCACGCAGAGGTCTTGATTCGGCTATAAATAAACTCAGCAACGAGATGAAAGATACGTTTGTGCAGACTTTGCAAAAGATCAATGTTACGTTTGATGACGTATTCCGCAGACTTTTCGGCGGGGGAGGCGCATGCGTCGAACTTGAAGATCCCGAAAACCCGCTTGAAAGCGGCATTGATATAACACTGCGTATTCCCGGTAAACGAGTGCGCAGCATATCATTGCTGTCTGGTGGCGAGCAGTCGTTCGCCGCAGTGGCGCTTTATCTGTCGTTGCAAAAGATAAATCCGTCGCCTTTTTGCGTATTTGACGAGATCGAAAGTGCGCTTGACGACGTCAACCTGTGCAAACTTGCCGATTATGTGCGCGAAGAAAGCGCAAAAACTCAGTATATTATGATAACGCACAGACGCGGCACCATGGAGCGTGCCGATACGCTATACGGTATTACTATGCAGCAAAAGGGTGTTTCTACCTATTTGCAGCTTGATCTTGCCAAAATGGACGAAAATATCAGGAGGTACGTATAAATGGGCTTTTTTGACAAACTCAAGCAGGGCCTTGAAAAAACAAAAAAAGCGCTGTTTGCGCCGGTTATGCAACTGTTTGCAAACTATGATAAGGTTGATGATGATTTTTATGACGATCTTTTTGATCTGCTCGTTTCGGCGGATGTCGGCGCTTATACATCCGACTATATTATTTCCGAACTTAAACAGCGTTTAAAAAAAGACGGCATAAAAGATGTCGAGCAGGCAAAAGTTGTGTTTAGAGAGATATTGCGCGAATTGCTCGGTTCGGCGCAGCCGTTTGAACTTTCGGAAGGACTAAACGTTTTGCTTATCATAGGAGTCAACGGCGCGGGCAAGACTACGTCTACAGGCAAAATGGCATATTATTATCGCAAGCAAGGCAAAAAAGTTATGCTTGCCGCCGCCGATACTTTCAGAGCTGCGGCCATAGAACAGCTTGAGGTATGGGGCACGCGTGCGAATGTTCCCGTTATAAAACAAAGTGCGGGTGCGGATCCTTCGGCTGTCGTTTTTGACGCCGTTTCCGCAGCAAACAAGCAAGGTACGGATGTGCTTATTGCCGATACCGCCGGCAGATTGCATAACAAAAAAAATCTTTTGGACGAACTTGCAAAAACCGGCCGCGTTATTTGCCGCGAAGCGCCTGACGCACACAAAGAAACATGGCTTGTTTTGGACGCAACCACGGGACAAAATGCCATAGCACAAGTCAAAGAATTCGGCAAAGCTTCGCCTATAACCGGACTTATTTTGACCAAACTCGACGGAACAGCAAAAGGCGGATTTATACTCTCTATCAAGCGCGAACTTGATATTCCCGTCAGATTTATCGGTGTGGGCGAGGCTCCGGAAGACCTTCAACCGTTTGATCCCGAAGAATTTCTCGATGCACTTATGGGTTAAATGATATGCAAAAAATAGTTTTTGCCACAAACAACAAACACAAGGTGTTTGAATTGCAAAATTGGTTTAAACGCAACTTTGAAAAAGCTCCCGAGATAATTACCCTCTCGCAACTCGGTTTGGGTGAACCCGACGAAAACGGTACAACATTCGCGCAAAACGCTTTTATCAAGGCCGATTATGCTTTCGGCCGTACGGGACTTGCATCTGTTGCCGACGATTCGGGACTATGCGTTGATGCCCTGGGCGGACGCCCGGGCATATATTCGTCACGTTATGCAGGTGCAGGCAAGACCGACAGCGACCGCATAGCAAAATTACTTGACGAACTCAAAGGCGTTTCCGTGCAAGATCGCACGGCACATTTCGCTTGTGCGCTGTGTATGATATTGCCCGACGGCACACGCATAGATGCATACGGTGTTTCAGAGGGGTATATACTCGAGGCTCCGAGAGGTAACGGCGATTTCGGCTACGATCCCGTGTTTTACTGCCCCGCATACGGCAAGACATTTGCCGAACTTGATGTTGAGTCAAAGACCGCCGTCAGTCACCGCGGCAGAGCACTTGCCGATTTAAAGTCAAAATTACAAAACCGATTTTAAAATTATTTGCTATTGACAGATGTTTGCCTGCGGTGATAAAATAAATTGTTAAAGATACGTATAACTTAAAAATATAAACGGAGGATGCAGATATGGATATTAATATGTTGCTTGACAATATCTTTGCCGCATTGACGCAGATACATTGGAATGACGTGCTTGATATATTGCTTGTCACCATCGCGTTTTTCGTTACATTCAAATTTGTGCGTGATCGTCGCGCGGGCAGATTGCTGCTCGGTATAGCGTTGCTTGTGTTGCTGTTTGTTTTAAGCATAATTTTTAATATGAACGCACTCAATTATCTGTTGAGTTCTGTGTTTTCTGTCGGACTGATCGCCATAGTCATCGTGTTTCAGCCCGAATTGCGCGCCGCACTTGAAAAAATGGGCGATCGCTCTATTCGCGGCATAAAGAGCATGGGGACGGAAGACGCCCAAGAGATCGGGCGTTGTATTACAGAAGCTTGTGTTGCTTGCGACTCGTTTGCAAAAAGCAAGACCGGTGCTCTGATAGTTTTTGAACGCAACACCAAACTCGGTGAATATATACTTACGGGTACTGTCATCGATGCCAATGCGTCGGCTTTGCTTTTCGGCAACTTGTTTTTTAACAAGGCGCCACTTCATGACGGAGCGGTAATTATACGCAACGGCAGAATACATGCCGCGGGTTGTTTTTTGCCGCTTTCTACAAATTCCGATATTACAAAAGATGTCGGAACACGTCATCGCGCAGGCATCGGTATGAGCGAAAACAGCGATGCTATAGTCGTTATCGTTTCCGAAGAAACCGGCACCGTATCCGTTGCCGAAGACGGTGTTTTAAAACGCGATTTTGACAGGTTGTCGCTTGAAAAATATTTAAGGTCACGGCTTATTCAGCCAAAATCCAATACAAAACACGGCATTTTCGGCAAAGGAGACAGCGATGAAAAATAAAAGCAAGCATTTCAGACTTTCGGATTACATCGTGTTTGCCATCGCGTTGGTCGGTGCAATATTTCTTTGGATATATGCGATCGGATTTGACAACACGGTTTTTACGCGTACAATAGGCAATGTCGCCGTTTCGGTAGTAGGTGCGCAGGAGCTCGCTCAAAATAACGGATTTTCACTTAAAGAAGAGATATCGTTTTCTATCTCTGTTGAAATATCCGGCAGGCGCACCGATATTTCGGGCGTCAAAAGCAGCGATTTGACTGCGGTTGTGGATATATCGGGCGTTACTCAAGCCGGCGATAATGTTTTGCCCATAACCGTTATCGCGCCAAAAGGAATATCCGTTTCGGGTCAGTCCGAGACAGAGGCCGTGTTGTTTTTGGATAAATTTATCAGCAAGAGTTTTGCGGTCAAACCCGAACATACGGTATCGTCATTTGCCTCCAATGTAAGAATAAAAGGTGAAACTTGCAACCCTTCGGTCGTTATGGTCAGCGGTCCGCAAAGTGTACTTGATACAATCGATTATGTCGCCGCGAGATATTCGGTGGGCGAATTGTCGGATAATGTTACCGCATATTGTTCGCCCGAGATAGTCGACCGTGACGGTAAAGCGATAAATAATCCTTATGTTTCAATTGTCGATCTCAACGAGATATTGGTAGAATTATCTGTGTATAAAGAAAAGACCGTGCCTGTTGAGGTGGTATTTATAGGCGGCAGATATAACGTTTCGGTTGCTACGGTTCAATTGTCGTCCGACAGTCTAAAGATTAAGGGAGAAGTTTCGGCTGTTGATGCACTCGGCAAATTGACAATTTCCATTGACGAAACATTGTTCGGCGATACTGCCGTTTCAACATCGGTGCTTGTTTCAAGTATATTGCCCGACGGCTTTGAACTTTGTGACGGCGAGCCGACAACTGTAGATATCAAAATTACCGTTCCCGCAATATCCGAAAAGATATTTACTGTCTATTCCGACAACATCACACTTTCGGCAGGCGGCGACGAGTATGCCGTTTCGAATAACCTTACTTTGCGCATAATGGGTTTTACAAATGAACTTAATGCGCTTGATGCCGAAGATATAAAAGTTACCGTTGATGCTTCTTCTCCGCAATATACCGAAACCGGCAGAATGTTTGCAAAAGCAACGGTTAGTATAGACGGCATAACATTCTTTGCTGTCAGCGATGACATTATAGTTTATCTTGATTACAGGCCTGCCATAGCGGGTTAATCGATAACACAGACGATTTAATTTTAAAGGAGGTGGCACTTGCGTTGAATTTTTGCAATTATGTTCTCGGTAAGTATGACGATAATGATGTCAAAGAGTTGCAAAATGCTTTGGGATTGCGCCCTCTTACCGCAAGGCTGCTTGCCTCGCGCGGCATGACAGATCCCGTCTCGGTAACGGAATTTCTCGATAAAGACCGTGTTTTGCTGTATGATCCTTTTTTGCTTAGGGATATGGACAAGGCTGTATCGCGTATCAGGCAGGCCATAGATCGGAAACAGAACGTTTGCATATACGGTGACTATGATGTTGACGGAGTTACCGCAACGACGTTGTTGTATACATATCTTTCTGATAAAGGATGCAAATGCACATATTTTATACCGGACCGAATAAGTGAAGGTTATGGTCTCAGTGCACCGGTTATTCAACGCCTGAGTTGCGGTACCGACCTTATAATAACTGTTGATACCGGTATAACCGCAATTGACGAAGCAGAATACGCCAAAAGTCTTGGCGTAGATATGATTATAACCGATCACCACAGTTGTCGCGCGACATTGCCCGATGCTATAGCCGTTGTCAATCCTCATCGCGAAGATGATAATTACCCTTTTAAGTATCTTGCGGGCGTCGGTGTGGTGTTTAAACTCTTGTGCGCACTTGACGGCGGATATCGTGATATCTGCGACAGATATGCCGAAATCGTCGCAATAGGCACAATTGCCGATGTTATGCCCTTGATAGGTGAAAACCGTTATATAGCGCAAATAGGTCTTGCAAAACTCGCAAACACGAATTATCTCGGACTTACCGCTTTAATGCAGCATGCGGGCATTATACGCAACGGCAAGTCAAAAAAAATACTGTCTTCTACGGTGGGGTATATGCTTGCTCCGCGTATTAATGCGGCGGGACGTATCGCTTCGGCCTCAAAAGCGGTAGAATTATTGCTTACCGACAATGAGGCAGATGCCGATCGCATTGCGTCTGAGCTTTGCAATATAAACAAACTGCGTCAGGCAACCGAACAGGAGATATACGAGCAGGCTATGCTTATGATAGAGCGTGACCGTTTAAAAGGTATCGAACGCAAGTTTTTGGTTTTGTGTTCCGACGGTTGGCATCAGGGCGTTATAGGTGTTGTTGCTTCGCGCATTTCAGAACGCTACGGCGTTCCCTGCGTGCTTTTCAGTTTTGACGGCGACACCGGCAAAGGTTCGGGCCGATCCGTTAAGGGCTTTTCGTTGATGGATGCGCTCATGTCGTGTGAAGATCTGCTGATAGAATTCGGCGGCCACGAGCTTGCCGCCGGACTCTCTATAAAAAAACAAAATTTTGATGCTTTTGTCGAACGCATAAATCAATACGCCGAAGAGCATCCTGCCAAGCAAACTCAATGCAACATTGTCAATATTGATTGCGTCGCGACATTTGACGAGATCACCGTTGACGGAATCGCCGAAATTCAGTTGCTTGAGCCGTTCGGTCTGCAAAACCCTCAACCTTTGTTTTTAACGCGCGACCTGTGTATCACCGAAATTACACCGCTTTCGGCAGGTAAACATGTTAAACTTAAACTGTCACCCTTAAATACCGCAAACGGTGCGCATTCGCTTACTGCACTGTATTTCGGAATGCCCGCAAGTGAACTTTCTTTTTGCAAAGGCGATATATGCGATGCGATATATACCGTTGATGTAAACGAATATATGGGTATTATCTCACCGCAGATCACTTTAAAGGCACTTTGTTACGGCAATGATATACTCGAGATCAAAGAACGCGGTGATATGTTTTATACCAAACTTTGCAATATGTCCGACACATCCGACATTCCGCACAGCGCAATGCCCACCCTCGGCGATTTTCGCAATATGTTTGTGTTTTTGCGTCATGAACTCAAAAACGGCAAAAAACGCTTTACATATATTTCGCTTTACCGTTCTTATATCACCGACGGCAACGGATCGCTTGATTACTGTGCTATGCGTGTGATATTGGATGTGCTTGCCGACGAAGAACTTGCCGTTATAAAACATATCAATTGCGAAACATTTGATATAGAACTTTGCCGCACATCAAAAAAGGTGGATCTCGATTCTACCGAAATACTTAAAAATATCAGATCAAGGCATAGATTTATCTAAAGTTTTTGAATGTGAATATGGAATACAATTATCAAACATTGCGTCAGAACGTTGAAAAATATAATATTTATGATTTTGACCGCATAAAAAAAGCATATGACTATGCCGAAAAATTGCACATGGGTCAAAAACGGCAGACGGGCGAGCCGTATATTATTCACCCGATTGCCGTTGCGTGCTATGTTGCCGATATGCAGCTCGACACCGATTCTGTCTGCGCCGCACTTTTGCACGATACGGTAGAAGACTGCGGCATAGATTGCGGCGTTATAAAGAAAGAATTCGGCCAGGACGTCGCATCGATAGTCGACGGACTTACTAAACTGAAATTTATCAGGTTTGAGACAAAGCAGGACGAAAGTATCGAAAACTTGCGCAAAATGTTTTTGGCAATGTCAAAAGATCTGCGTGTCATATTTGTCAAGCTTGCCGACAGACTGCATAATATGCGCACGCTTTATGCTCAGCCGCCCGAAAAGCAACGCCGCATAGCTCTTGAAACAATGCACGTTTATGCGCCTATAGCTCATAGGCTCGGTATACAACGCATAAAGGTCGAACTCGAAACTCTTGCTTTGCAATATCTTGATCCCGTAGGATATGAACAGGTAAAAAGAGATACCGAACGTCGTTTCGGTGAAAACAAAAACTTTTTAGAGCACGCTACCGAACTTGTTGAAAAAGGTCTGCGCGAATACGGCGTCAAATATACGCTTGAAGGCAGGGTAAAATCAATATACAGCATTTATAAAAAGATGTTTTCGTCAAACAAAAAGTTTGATGAGATATATGATTTTTATGCTTTGCGTATACTTGTCGATACCGAGATCGACTGTTACACCGTACTTGGCATAATTCACGAGTGTTTTAACAATATTCCCGGCAGATTTAAAGATTATATTTCAACGCCAAAGCCCAACCTTTACCGTTCACTGCATACAACCGTTATGAGCAAAGAAGGTGTACCATTTGAGGTACAG
Organism: uncultured Ruminococcus sp.; assembly: GCA_964402515.1. Classification (GTDB taxonomy): domain Bacteria; phylum Bacillota; class Clostridia; order Oscillospirales; family CAG-382; genus Coliplasma. Next base: position 25,720 of record CAYOCM010000004.1, read on the forward strand.
ATACGCACTTGGGAGATGCATGCCGTTGCGGAATACGGCCTTGCGGCGCATTGGAAATATAAATCGGGTCAGTCTTCCGGAATTGATGTTGATGAAAAACTGCGTTGGATACGCACTTTGGTCGAAACAGATCACGAGCAAGACGATCCCGAAGAATTCTTTAGGCCTCTCAAAATAGATTTGTTTGATGACGAGGTTTTTGTTTTTACACCGCGCGGCGACGTTATCAGTTTGCCAAGCGGCAGCACACCCATAGATTTTGCATATTCGATACACTCTGTTGTCGGCAACCGCATGATAGGCGCTAAAGTCAACGGCAATATAGTGCCTATCGATACAGAACTCGAAAACGGTCAGATTGTCGAAATAATAACATCTTCGGCATCAAAAGGTCCGAGCCGTGACTGGCTTAAGATAGTCAGGTCGGCAGAAGCGCGCAACAAGATACGTCAGTTTTTTAAAAAAGAATTGCGTGTTGAAAATATCGCAGAAGGCAAATTGCAGGTCGAGCGCGAATTAAAACGTTTCGGTCGGCCTTTCAGCGAAGCGCAAAAAGACGAAATTGTCAAAAACACGGCCGAACGTATGGGGTTTACCGATCCCGACGATCTTTATAATAATCTCGGATACGGCGGCATAGGTATTTCAAAAGTCGCAATCAGACTGCGTGAAGAATTTAATACCGTCGTTGCACCTGCCGAAGAACCTGCCGCAAGCGGAGGCTCTATCGTCGAGCAGACTGCGCGTCATGCACGCAAGGGCAAGTCAAATACCGGTTCGGTTATAATTGATAACGTTGACGGTTGCACCGTTAAGTTTGCCAAGTGCTGCAATCCGTTGCCGGGTGATCAGATAATAGGCTTTATTACAAAAGGATTCGGCGTTTCGATACACAAATTTGACTGCCCGAACGCAGTCAGCGGTATGGCGGATCTTGCTCAAAAAGACAGATGGGTGGTTGCTTCATGGAGCAAACAAGTTGCCGAAAATGTATTCGGTTCATATGAGGCAACATTGTGTGTTTATGCTAACTATGCACCCAGTCTTATTGCCGATGTTTCACTTGCCGTAACAGATATGAAGGTGGCTGTCACGGGTATTTCCACTCGCGAAAAAGACGGCGAAATGATCTTGACCATCACCGTTAAATGCTCGGGAGTCGAACATCTCAAAAACATCATCTCGGGTCTGTCGCGTGTTAAAAATGTAAAGGAGGTTCAAAGACTTTGAGGATAGTTGCACAGCGCGTTAACTACGCCGATTGTGTCGTGGACGGCAAAAAGGTTGGCCGGATACAAAAAGGCCTGCTCTGCTTTGTGGGCATAGGCAAAAACGATACGCATGACGATGTTATCAAATGCGTTGACAAAATCGGCGGTCTCAGAGTGTTTGAGGATAATGACGGCAAAATGTCAAAGTCTTGCGAAGACGTCGGCGGCAGTTTTTTGCTGATATCTCAATTTACGCTTTACGGTTCTGTAAGACACGGCAAACGCCCCGATTTTACGGCGGCGGCTTCCCCCGACAAAGGCAGAATGCTGTTTGACGATTTTGTCAACGAAATGTCACAAAAACACAGAGTTGAGACCGGCATCTTCGGAGCCGACATGCAGATAGAGGCACATAACGACGGCCCCGTCACTATTATTTTTGATACAGAGAACTTATGAACATCCATATAGATAACCAAAGCGGACAGCTTAACGATTATTATTTTCAAACGCTGTGTCTGCTTTATTTCCCAGGTGAAAAATTTCCGCCGTCGGGTGACGACAGCGGCAAAAGCGCATATTTTAAAGTTGCCGCCGAATCTGACGGTTCTTTTGCCGCGTTTGTAAAACTTATAAGCGGCGATAAAGCAGCCGAAGGATATTATTGCAGCAGGGGGTATGTCCCCGCAACAGAGATGAAACCCGAGTTTTATGCTCAACTTGCGCTCGGCAGTGCGTATCTCGAAGCCGGTCAAAAACTTTTCGGTTTTACACCTCCCTGGGGATATCTTACCGGATTGCGCCCCGTAAAACGCGCAAGATATTACCTTACGCGTGGTTACGATACACGCACAGTCAGCGACATGTTTGTCAACGATTATCGCGTTGCGCCGCAAAAAGCGCATCTTTCGGTAAAAACGGCACTTATCGAGACCGAAATGCTTAAAGATTATAAGTATGGTACTGTCGGTCTGTATGTTTCTATACCGTTTTGCCCCACGAGATGCGAATATTGCTCGTTTATATCATACGCCACCAAACGCCTTAATGCGATGATACCCGACTATCTCGTCAGACTGCATCACGATCTCGAGTCGACCGCGGCGTTTATCAAAGAGATGGGATTTGATGTCGGTGCCGTCTACATAGGCGGCGGAACTCCCACCGTTCTTGACGAAAAACAGCTTTATGACCTTTTGAATCTGATAACTTCAAAATTCGATCTGTCAAAATGCCGCGAATTTACTTGCGAATCCGGCAGACCCGACACTATTACAAAACAGAAAATCGACATAATGCGTTCTTTCGGAGTCGATCGCATCAGCGTCAACCCGCAAACTATCCACTCCGATGTCTTAAAACGCATGGGCAGGTTGCATACGCCCGAAATGTTTTATAACGCTGCCGACGCTGCTTTGTCGGCAGGCTTTAAATGCGTTAACGCAGACCTTATCGCGGGTCTGCCGGGCGACAGTTTCGACGGTTTCTGCGAGAGCCTGCACAAAGTTCATGAGATGGGCTTCGGCAATATCACCGTGCATACTTTAAGTGTTAAAAACGCAGCTTCAATACGTTTTGACGAAACGGACGTATACGACCCCGAGGGCACAAAAGCAAGAAAATGCGTTGAATACGCCAACAGTTATCTCGAATCAAACAGCATGCGCCCTTATTATCTTTACAGACAAAAAAACACCGTCGGCAACGCCGAAAATACCGGCTATGCTTATCAAGACCTTGAAAATCTGTATAACGTATTGATGATGGAAGAGGTTTCGACGGTTTTTGCATGCGGCGCCGGCTCAATAACCAAATTAGTCAATGAACAGATGAACGATATTCTGCGCATCGCATCGCCCAAATATCCTTATGAATATCTCGAAACACAACCTGACTCTTGGCAGGTTGATGCACGGCAATTTTTCGGAGCACAACATTAATGAAGCAAAATTATAACCGACTTATCGCATCGACCGAAGCGGCCTTTGACGCTCTTATAAATTCAGTTGCAAAAGATGTATTATGCAGCGGTGCAAGAATTGTGCTTATAGCGGGCGGTTCTTGCGTAGGTAAGACGCCGTCTACCATAAAACTTTGCAAACGCCTTACCGAATGCGGTGTTAACGTGCATACAATATCGCTTGACGACTTTTATCGTTTCGGCAATGAATGCGTTTACCTGCCCGACGGCACCAAAGATATAGAGAGCATCAACAGTTTGCGGCTTGACTTGATCTCCGATATGCTGCACGATATCGCAGATAAAAAGCCTGTCTTGTCTTTGCCGCGATTTGATTTTACGGTAAGAGCGCGCATAGATGACGCTGTAAAGATTAAACGCACAGACAACGATATGTTTATAATAGAGGGATTGCACGCTCATAACCCGGTTATAGCAGACGAGGTCGATAAAGTGTATAAAGTCTATCTTTATACCCAACGTAAAAATTGCGATTTTAATCCGCGACTTGTCAGACGCATCGTGCGTGACAGCATACATCGCGCTTCGCCCGCTGCGGAAACGCTCTCACAATGGCATAATGTTATCGCAGAAGAGCAAAAAAGCATTGCATTATATGCCAAAAGCGCCGATGCAAGTATTAATACCTATTTTGAATACGAACGTGATATTTTTGTCGATATCACATTGTCGCAACTTGCGGATATGCCTTACATGCCGGAATACGACGACATAAAGGCAGATATAATTAATTATTTAAAAGGGGCGCACAGCATACCCGCTGATGCCGTTCCGCCCAATTCATTGATGAAGGAGTTCGTTTGATACACCGTGCAAGCAGTTAAAAACAAAGGCTCGTTTTTGACAGAGGCGCTCATTATCAGCCTTTCGAGTTTTTTGGTCAAGATAATAGGCGTTGTATACAAAGTTCCGCTTGCCGATATGCTCGGCACGAGTATGAGTGTGTTCAACGCCGCGTATTCTGTCTATTCAATGTTGTATATGCTTTCTACGTCGGGATTGCCTACCGCTGTCTCGCGTATGGTGGCCGCCGCCGCCGAAAAAGGCAGAAAACTTGAAACTCAAAAAATATTTAAAAACGCCATAATCGTTTTGGGAATAATCGGTTTTACTTTGTCTGCCGCTATGTTTATCTTTGCCGAACCGCTTGCGCAGTGGTCAAAGCATCCCGATGCCGTAAACGCAATAAAAGTTGTTTCTCCGACAGTGTTTTTTATATGTATTGCAGCATCGTTCCGCGGATATTTTCAAGGGTTACACAATATGTATCCCACCGCGATCAGCCAATTTATAGAGGCTTTCTTTAAATTTGCACTCGGCCTTGGTGCGACGTATTATGCAAAACAGGCCGGATATTCTACCGTAGAACAGGCCGCATTTGCAATCAGCGGACTTACAGTCGGCGTGTTTTTCGGAATGTCGTTTTTGATACTTTATAAGCGTTTCGGCAAAAAGTATCGGTTTGAAACCTTCACATCCGAATGTGCTAACGATAAAGAGATACTGAGCAAATTTGTGCAAATCGCAGTGCCGGTTGCCGTTTCTTCAAGCGCACTTTATTTAACGCATTTTCTTGATACTTTAGTGATAAACCAATGTCTTGTCAGAGCAGGATACGGGCTTGATGTTGCCGATAAAATGTATTCGGCTTATACGACTTTGTCTACATCTTTGTCGGATCTTATACCGTCAACGCTTGTTTATCCAGTTGCGATAAGCATATTGCCCGCCGTTTCTGCGGCAATGGCCGTTAATCGCAAAAAAGATGTAAGGCGCTATTGCTTGCAATCTCTCAGAATGTCGGCAATAATTTCAAGTCCCTTTGCGTTATGTATGGCAGTGCTTTCTAAGCCCTGTATATCTTTGATATACGGCAGCGGATGGGGTGGGGATGTTACTTTGCTGTCGGGACAAACCGTCTCGCTTGTCGACCTCGCGTCGGGTTGCCTATCGGTTTTATCATTCGGAATGATACTTATTTCTATGCTGTCAACATCGAATGCGCTTTTGCAGGCACTCGGAAAGGTGACCGCACCCATGTTTTCTATTTTGGCAGCCGTAATACCGCTTGTAATAGTGCAACTTGCTCTTACCTCAATATCCGTAATAGGCATATACGGCGCACCGATAGCAACGCTTACATGTTATGTCACCGCACTTGCGCTTAACTTAAAAAAATTGCGTAGCGCATTGCCCGAATTAAAACTTACATTTAAACGCCTGTTTTTTAAACCGCTGTTTTGCTCGGTTGCATCCGCAATTGTTTGTATTGTCGCATACGGCGTTATGTCTCTGTTGCTCGGCGGCAGTACATCGCGTATAGCATCGGCAGTTTACCTGCTCGTTTCTGCAGTATTCGCCGTGCCGGTATACATTATTTTGATGCTCAAACTCAAAGGCATAACCGCGTCAGAGGTCGCGCTTTTACCAAAAGGAGACAAAATATCAAGATTTTTTATAGCAAAAGGACTGCTAAAATAGCACAAAATATAGATTTTTTGGTCAAAATCTCTTGATATATCGCATTTTGTGTGGTATAATATAACAAAATAAATTTTAGGAGTAATTTTATGAATAAGACATCTCTTGTTGAAATTGTTGCGCAAAATACCGGACTTAAAAAGAAAGATGCAGAGGCCGCGGTCAACGCTGTTTTCGGTGCCATAGCAGACGATCTTGCCACCGGCGGCAGAGTTCAGCTCGCAGGTTTCGGCGGTTTTAAGATCCGTGAAAAATCCGAACGCAAGGGCCGCAACCCCAAGACCGGCGCAGAGATCGTTATTCCCGCTTCGCGCAATATAGTTTTTACTGCCGGCAAATCGCTTAAGGATGCCGTCAACAAATAACCGTTAATTTGCGGGGCTGCGTTGCAGCCCCATTTTTTAGGAGAATTTTTATGCGATTGGATAAATATTTAAAGGTCTCACGTATAATCAAACGTCGCACGGTAGCGAACGAAGCCTGCGATAACGAACACGTGTCGATAAACGGCAAACCCGCAAAGGCTTCGGCAGAGGTAAGACTCGGTGATATAATAGAGGTCAGATACGGCAGCCGCACACTTAAGGTGCGCGTTACCGCAATAACCGACAGCACAAAAAAATCCGATGCCGCCGAAATGTACGAGGTTATAGCATAGCTTTTGCACAAGGCGCATATCTTTTTATAAAAAATATGCGAGGTCAAACTATGAATAAACCTGCGTTGCAGCATTCTGTTACGCTTTCAGAACGGCATTTGCTGTCTGTAAGCGGAGTTACCGATATAATCAGCTTTGACGAAAAATTTGCCGTGCTCGAGATATCTCAAAGCCAACTTAACATAGAAGGCAGCGAACTTACAGTGACAAAACTCTCACTTGAAACGGGTGAGGTTGCGCTTACGGGAAATATCACGGCGGTATACTATACTGCCGTAAAGCCAAAAAAGAATCTGTTCGGCAGGCTGTTCGGCTGATGGTAATCGACTATACAGCACAATACCTTTTGCTTTTGGCGTCCGTTCTTTCGGGTATCGGACTCGGAATCGTTTGCGATCTTATACGTATGTTTCGCATGATAATACCGCATATACGTATAGCCGTATTTGTTGAAGATATTATCTTCGGCATAATATGCGGTGCGGTTATGACACTTGATTTTTATAATTTTTCATACGGCAGGCCGCGACTTTATGCTTTTATCGCCGCTTTCGGTGCCGCACTTTTGTGGCGTACCACGGTCGGCAGGCTGACAAATCGCATTTTAAATGCAATACTCGGCTTTTTAAGGCCGAAAATTAAAAAAGCGTTAGATTTTATAAAAATAGCAGTTGATTTTTTTGTTCTCCGGGTATATACTGCACTTGTGAGTGTGTATATGTCATATCGTGCAAAACGCGGTTTCGGCCTGCTTGACAAAAATCGCAAAGCCGGCTGCTGAGTTTATCAGTAAAGTATTAGAGGTATCAAATGAACAGACGCCACCGTTCAAATATATTTATGCGCGGCTTTGTCGTGTTGCTCGTTGGTTTTATCGTTATACTTATTATCGATGCCCAGGTAAGGCTTAACACGCTTTCGCAAAGAGTTGATGCTTTGCGCGACGAGGCGATCGCCGTTACCGACGATATCGAAGACCTGCAAATGCAGCTTGAGCAGGCAAAAGAGATGACCGATGAATATATTGCGCGCGTTGCCATAGACAAACTGGGTTATCGTTATAAAGACGATATGGTGTTTTATAACGACATCGCAAACTGATTTTAAAAGCCGACCTAAAGGTCGGCCTTATCTTTGGTTTAAAACAGACGGCCTAAAGCCGTCTGTTTTGCTATTTAACAAAAATATATTTATTTCCCACTTTGTTTGATATAAATTGACGTACCTGTTCGGGCGTGGCATCAAGGCAACCTATGGGAATCAGCATGCAGCTGTCTTTGCTGCGATAAACATAAAGACATCCGTTTGTGTCGTAAACGGTCTCAATCTCTTCATAAAAGAAATCATGCCGTTCGTTGCCGTCGGGGTGTTCGATTTCGACGATCAACCCCGTGGGAGCGAGGCAAAAATGATAGGGATCGTTTATCAGATCTTTTGCCGAAGAAATATTGCGCTTAATTGCCGTTTTCATCGAATAACCGAAAACCAGCATGCAAAGCAAAACCGCGCCGCCGGCTATTATCAGCACGTTTTGATTAAATTGCAGTCCCAGTGCCGCGAGGAATACCGCTGCGGCAAACACGCAAAAGCAAACCATCGATTTTTTAAATCTCGGATTTTTGCAGCGCCAGAGGTGAAAATTTGCCCAGCGCTCAAAAATTTCGGGTGTAAGTCGGCATGAACCTGTTATCTGTTTTTTCATTTTTGTGTTTTAAGCAGCAATGGCAGCAGCTTTTCTCCTTTTTCAAGATATATATTGCCGTTTGCGCCGCTTTGCTCGCTGTAAGAGATATCGGCATACGGCTTTTTATCTCTTGAATCATAAAGCAAAAACGGCACGGCTTCTCGCGTATGCGTGCGCAGTGCGATCGGAGTGGGGTGGTCGGGCGTTATCGCGATGCGGTAATCGACTTGCGCGGTATCAAGTGCTTTTGTCAACGGCCCTACTATATATTTGTCTATTCTTTCAATGGCTTTTATCTTGCCGTCGGCATCACCCTGATGTCCACATTCATCCGGCGCTTCGATATGAATATACACAAGGTCGGCACCGTTTTTAAGTTCATCAAGTGCTTTTTGCATTTTTGCGGTATAATCGGTATCAAGTGCGCCGGTAGCTCCGCTGACATACGGCACATTCATTCCGGCACAAAGCCCTATGCCTTTGATAAGGTCAACTGCGCATATGACAGATGCTTTTATGCCGAATTTTTGTTTAAAGTTCGGCAGTAACGGCTTTTTGCCGGGGCTCCAAAGCCACAGAGTATTTGCTTTGTTAAGTCTTCTTTTTGCGCGATTTATGTTGACGGGGTGTGAGTTAAGGAGTTCAAACGATTTTTTTTGCAATTCCCACATCATCCTGCCGTGTTCAGAATCGGGATAATAATCGCCTATGCGGCGGCCGATTATGTCATGAGGGCGCGCAAAATCTTTATATTGCAGGTCTCCGCCGTATATCATGCAGTGGCGGTAACTTACGCCCGTATAAAGTTTTATTATGTCGTTGCCGAGATTTGCCTGCAGATATTTTATCAATACATCCGCCTCTGCAGTAGTGATTTCACTTGACGAATGGTCGAGCATTATCCGGTCGTTATAGTCGCAATTGCCGTCTGAAACAGATGCTAAGTTTGCCCTGACTGCCGTATCGCATTCGCACATATCAATGCCCATGCTGACTGCCTCAAGCGGCGAACGCCCTTTTGAATATATAAGCGGGTCATAACCCATCAGCGCGAGATTTGCGGTGTCGCTTTCCGGTACCATTCCATCGGGTACCGTCATTATCAACCCGTTTGCGCCAAATGATGCCAAACGGTCAATTGCGGGTTTATATGCTTTTTGCAAAGGCGTCATTCCGCCGAGTTTATCCTGCGGCAGATCGGCCATGCCGTCGCCGACGATTATTATGTATTTCATAAGCAAATAGCTCCTTTAAGTATCAGTATATCAAAAAATACCGAATATTGCAATGCTTTTAATAATGCGCGCCAATGAAATTCGCAAAAAATACATAAAGCATAATAAGCAAACCCGCATTTGATATTTAGCAATATTGCCTACTTGACGGCTTTGCAAGGCATATGATATAATATGCATGTAAGGAGGACGGAAATATGAGATGTAGAATCAATTGCACCTCGCATTATTCCGCAGGACAACTTAAGATCAATAATTAAAGCGCACAGAGGGCTTGCTTGTCTCTGTGCGCTTTTTGTACCG
>CAYOCM010000005.1:0-7557 GCA_964402515.1 uncultured Ruminococcus sp.
GGACCCGCACGGCCAGCTTGGAAGGCTGGAATTCTACCATTGAACTACACCCGCAAAGATCACACGGCATACAGGGCTTGAATAAATTCTCACCCTGTGCCGAGTTATTCTTGTTAAAAACGGATTAAGCCATCTGGTTAAGCAGTCTGGTGAAACGGCTCTTGCGTCTTGCGGCAGTATTTTTTGCCATCAAGCCCTTGGCGACAGCTTTATCGATCTTGCTGACAGCCTGTTGATAAACTACGGCAGCTGCCTCTTTGTCGCCTGCCTCAAGCGCGGTCATATACTTTTTGACAACAGTCTTGAGAGCAGAATTAAACATTCTGTTCTGAAGATTCTTGGTTGCAGTAACCTTAACACGCTTTTTTGCAGATTTAATATTGGGCACGGATAGTTCCTCCTAATCAATGATACTAATATTGTCAACTGTTTAATTATATCACAAAATTGCCTGTTTTGCAATAGGTAAATCAAAAAAATATTAAAAAATCGCATGCAAACAAAGCATACTATCAATTAGCAAGGGGAATTATAGCATAAAAAAAGGGGGTTGTCAACCGTAATGTTTAAAAAATACACAGATCTTGCCATGGAATCTCACGAAATTAATCTTGAACGTGGCGAAGACGACGGACTGGTATTCGGTGACCGTATATACGGCGATGTAAAAATAACAGAGGTCAATGTAAAAAGCAACAGCAAGATCGCCACGGGCAATTATTATACGCTTGACATAGGCAAAATATGGGAGATGCCATGCGATATGCGTCGTATCCGTGCCGAAGCGATAGCGTCGGTGCTACGTCAAATATTGCCCGGCGGCAACGGTTGTGTTTTAACGGTAGGAATAGGCAACCGCAATATAACATCCGATTCCGTCGGTCCGCTGACTGCCGACAAGGTTATAGTTACAAGGCATCTTAAACGGCTCGGCAACAGCCTCTATAACGAGATAGGATTTGACGAAACATCTACCCTTGCGCCCGGTGTGCTCGGCCAGACGGGAATTGAAAGCGGTGAGATAGTGGCATGTATAGCGAGGCATATCAAACCGCGTGCGATAATTGTGATAGATGCTTTGGCATCGCGTCGCCTTTCGCGGTTGTGTACTACAGTGCAGATATCCGATGCCGGCATAAGTCCCGGCTCGGGAGTCGAAAATAATTGCAAAGAGATAAGCCGGCGAACTGTCGGCGTTCCGGTCATAGCCATAGGCCTGCCTACGGTAGTAGATGCGGCGACGCTTGCAAGTGATTTGTTTGAAGAACTGCTTACGCGTATAGGAACGGTTTGTGACGACGAATGCAACGAATTGCTTTGCCAACTGTCAAAAGGCAGTGGGGGAGGTATGTATGTTTCGCTTAAAGAGAGTGATGTGATTATTAAAGAGACCTCGCGCCTTATAGCCGACGGTATAAATCTTGCCGTTCACAAAAATATTCCCTATAACGACATAAACGAATACCGAACTCAATAAAAAAGGCATAATTTGATTGAGATACGCATATGTATTTATGAAAGGATGTGCGTATATTTGAAAATAAGCAAAACAATTTTAAAAAAGGCGGGCATGCTCGCATTGTCATTGTGCATTGCGATAATATCGTTTATAACTTTGCCCGATGTTGCCGCAATGTTGCCGTTGTCGCTTGCAAAAGCAATAGACGATCGCAGATTGCCGTTTGACGATGTGATATGGCAAGTCGACAAAACCGCAGAATTAACCGAATCGCCCGAATCGACCGCGCCGAACGAGACATCAAGCCAAGAAAGCACAGATATCGCGGTGCCTGATGTTAACTCTCAAGATTTTATTGATAACGGAGAAGAAAACGTCGTAAGAGCGGTAAATCTGTGCCGCTATAATGTTGGCGATACGCCGTCGCTGTTATTGATGAATTACAGCAATTATAAAATAAATCCCGACAAATATCTCGGCAAGGTGCTGCCGTTTGCAATAAGCGATATTTCTTTGCCAACCGTTCTGATAATCCATACTCACGGCAGCGAGTGTTATCTTCCTCACGGCACGAGCAGTTATTCGGGCGGCGAAACATATCGCAGCACCGATGCTGAACGCGGCGTGGTTTCGGTGGGCAGAGAATTGGCGCGTGTCCTGCGCGAAAACGGCATAGGCGTGATACACGACGAGACGATGTACGATGTTGAGGATTTTAATACCTCATATGTGCGCTCAAAAAAGGCGGTGAGCGATTATCTTAAACAATATCCTACAATAAAATGCGTTATCGACCTGCACCGTGACTCTATATTTACATCAAGCGGCGAAAATCAAAAACCCGTTTGCAATATCGGCGGTGCGGATGTATCACAGGTAATGCTGGTTGTGGGCACCGATCAGTCCGGTGCCGCACACCCCGATTGGCAAGATAATATGACTTTTGCCGTTGCATTGCAAAACGAGATGAATAACCGTTATCCCACATTTGCGCGCCCGATAAACGTGCGGACCTCGTCATTTAATCAGCAACTTTGCAAAGGGATGCTGTTAATTGAGGTAGGCGCGTGCGGAAATACCATAACCGAATCACGTGCCGCGGCAAAACTGCTGGGCAAATGCCTTGCGGTTGTTTTAAAGGAAGCATAGATATGAATAGAACAAAAATATGGCATATAGCCGTTTTTATATTTATTCCGTTGGCGTCGGGCGGCGCGGCAGCACTGCTTTCGCAGGGGTTTGAAAGTTTTAACAATATAAACAAACCGCCTCTTTCGCCGCCGCCCCTGCTGTTTCCGGTTGTATGGACGCTGCTTTATATAGCGATGGGATACGCCTCATACCGCGTATACGAATACGGTCAAAACAGGCGTCCCGCTTTGACCGTATACGCCGTGCAACTTGCCGTAAATTTTGTATGGCCGCTGCTGTTTTTCAGAGCCGCAAACTATTTATATGCTCTCATATGCCTTGCGTCGCTTGTCGCTGCGGTGCTGGCTACCTCGGTGCTGTTTTATAAAAACGACATTGCCGCGGGATATATCATTCTGCCTTATTTTATCTGGTGCTGTTTTGCGTTGTATCTAAACTACGGCGTCTATTTGCTTAATTGATTAAGATACAAGAGAGGGCGAAATATATCGCTGTAAACCGCAGCCGTTGCTTTTGCTATGTTATTCGTCCTCTTTTTTAAATATTATTTGATTGGAATTTAATCCCTCACACCAATTTTCGTCCCAATCATTCGGTGCCTCGCTGAAAGCCGAGCAGTCTATAACAATATTTTTACATCCCGTAAATGCGCGCGCACCGATTTTCTTGACCGATGCGGGTATGGTTATATTTTTGAGAGAAGAACAGTTCAAAAACGCCTTATTGTTTATTGTCGTTAAAGTTGACGGCAGATAAACCGATTCAAGACTGACGCAACCGTTAAAGGCATCTTGCTTTAGTGTATTAACACCATAAGGAATTATCACACTTTTCAGTCCCTTGAAATCGCTAAATGCTTTGCCGCTTATAGCGGTTATTTTGTTTTCGTTTTCGTTTTTAATTATAACCATGCATTTTTTATTATTATAGTTATTACGCATTATATTCGTGTTTTGTGCCTCATAAAGCGTGCCGTTATTAATTTTTATGTATTCGTTATTAATCATACTTTCCCAACTAACTTTCAATTCATTTTCAACATACAATCCCGGTTCAAGTTCGGTATATCCGCATTCACAGATATCGCCTGAATGCGCTTCGGTTTCCGTTTTCTCACATTCTCGGCAATATCTGATATGTTTATCTCCGTCATTTATCCAATCGCTGAATTCACTGCAAACATGTTCGGGCCTGAATACGGCTTTTTCGTCTGCGTTCAAATTGCCTTCGCCGACTGTTTTTGAGACTTTTGATTTGCGCTCGCCGAATTCGGAGCCGGCACACGCGATGAGTTTGCATTCTTCGGATTCTGTGCTTATTGCGATGACTTTTCCGTATTCGCAATACGTTGCATTTTTTATACAAACCGTGCCCGTCTCGCCGTGATGATATACTGTGCCGCCGTTGACATTGATATCCTGACCGTTTGTTCTCACCACGGCATCGCAATCGACACAGTTTAAAGTGAATTGATTATTGTTTTCGCCTGCGTCAAAACCCACGTTTAATTCATGATTGAAATTTTCATCCGACGCCCAATAAATGGAAAATATCTGCTTCTCCGGGGCCGACTTATAAACGCACCAATAATAATAATTTGGATAAAAAACACGGTCGACAAACAGCGACCGTGGATTTTTATTATAATTTTCGGCGGCGGGATAACAAAAATCATTGCCGTCGTACACGCAAAAAAGATCGCTTTGACTGTCCCAAAGCAATGTGTGATCGCCTTTGGCGGCAAATTGTTCCAACGAACAGCCGTTATCAAGCGCAAATTTAACGGCATCATGCATACAAACACGCTTTGTTGTATTGCCGGTTTCGGAAAACACGGCAATATTCAGGTTGCGCGCAATACCGACCAGTGTCGCGCCGTTTGCGCTTTGAATCAGGTTTAAAAACGCGGGTATTAAAACCGCGCATAATATCGACAAAACGGCTATGACCACAACAAGTTCGATTAACGTAAAACCGCGATGACGCATTTTAAAAGACGTGTTGCTATACATAATAAACACCTCTGCGCTTTATTATCGAATTGGCAATTTTTGCCATAAAACAGCCGGCATTCCGATGCAAAACCGTCATTTTCGACAAATGCATTTTAAATTACGGCACACGTTTTGTCAAGGCGATTGTCTGAAAATTATTTATTTATTTCAAATTTTATCTGCGAAAGCACTACTGCGCAGAATATTACGGCACATCCGGCAAGCTCTTGCGGCGAAAGTGCGCTTTTAAGCAATATCCAACCTGCCAGCGCGGCAAAGACGGATTCTCCGCTCATAAGCAGTGATGCCACTGTGGGATCAAGCCCTTTTTGTCCTATTGCCTGCAAAGAATACGCTATTCCGCACGAGAATATCCCCGATTTCAACAGCGGCGTCAAACCGCTCGTGATCTGTTGCGCGGTCGGCGATTCGAATATCAGCGCAAATATCAGCGAGAATACGCCGCACGCGGTAAACTGTATCAAAGACAATTCAAGCCCGTCGGCGTCTGCAATAAACCTGTCAACGCACAGTATCTGCACGGCAAACAAAAGCGCACTTGCTATAAGCAGTATATCTCCCGATGTTATGCTGAATGCGCCGTCGCCTATACACAGCATATAAAGTCCCACCGCGGCAAGCACCGCGGCAATCAGCACGTTTATCTTTGGCTTTTTGCCTAAAAATGCCGATAGTATCGGGACCATTACAATATACATAGCGGTCATAAATCCGGCTTTGCCGGGCGAAACGGTCTGTATGCCTATCTGTTGCAGACAAGCCGCGGCGGCAAGCGCCGCACCGCATATCGCACCGCCTTTTATCGGCAGCGGAGTTTTGCGCTTTTTATATTTTCTTATTATCAATACAACGGGTAGTATAACCGCCGCGCCGATCAAAAATCTCAGCGCGGTAAATGTCAGCGGCCCTATCAGCCCTACCGATTCGCTTTGCCATACAAACGATGTGCCCCATATTATCGAGCACAAAACCAGCATAAGCGAGTGAAACAAAGTCGATTTTTTCATATTTTAACCGTCCGAACGTGCAAATGATGTTTTCATATGCATGCTTGCAATATACAGTATTTTGTCTAAAAGCTCGTCGGTGCGTTGCTTTGCGTATTTTGCAATCTCGGCGTTGCACCGCGTAAGATATTCTGTTTTGTCCGTCGCGTCTTTAAATCCGCTGTCAAACCGCGATATCATCTCGTGCGATTTTGCAGAGGCATCAAGCCGATAAGCTTCGATATCGGTTATGCAATAATTAAAACATCCGTCGGCAAGTGCGGCTATAATGCGGTTTACCCAATAAAAACTGTTTGTCGACGGCAAAAGGGGAGTATCTGCGAAATATCCGTCAAACCCGTCTGTGTTTGTATAAAACGGAAACGCCGCATTAAATATATTGCAGCCCATCGCTATCCATTGAATACTGCGGCATTGCTCGGGCATATAGGGCCTTATTTGTGTTATATGAGCAAAATTTGTACGGTTGACCGCTATCGGGCGGTATTTCTTGGCACTGTCGCCGTTTGACATAGGGTCAAACCGAGTGCGTTCGAAATGCAGTGAAAGAATATTTTTTATGTCTTCGATATTTATTTTGTTTTCGGGAATAAAACACCACGGCATATCGTGACTTTCTATGTCGAAATGCATATTCGGCGCCAGATATCTCAGCGCATCCCACACGCGCGGATTGCTGTATATTTTGTCTTTTGTCGAATGCGTGCCGAACGCGTTTCGCACATCGAGCGCTTTTGTATCGCCCAGGTGATTTAGGCTTATAAAATCTTTCAGGTCGACACTGCACATATTTTCGAGTTTTGCGCCGTATGCGTCGTCGAGGTCTAACCTGTCAAGCCATTGACGGTTTGGCGCTACCACACAGGCGTTGTCGGGCACACGACGCGCCATCCAATGATGACCGCCTATTGTCTCAAACCACCATATCTCGTCGACGTCCTGCATTATGACGCCGTTGCTTTCGTAAGTACCGTACTTTTCGGTCAATTCGCCGAGACGTTCTATGCCTTCACGCGCCGAACCGACATAAGGCAATACTATCGTCGGCAGGTCTTCTTCGCCTATGCCGCTTTTGACATAAGGGTCGGCACCCAAAACAAGCGGATTTACCGTCAAAGTCTCTGTTGCCGACATCGAAACGTTTGCCTCGTTTACGCCGGCTTCGGCCCAAATACCTATAACATCCTCGGCGTTCGGCACCGACGTGTATGAATATTTTGCCTCGGGCAACGCTATTTCGCAGTCGGATATAACAGACTTATATATTTCGGGCGCGTCGCACGCACGGCAGACCGCAAGTTTTTTTGCTCTGTATCTGCCTATTTTCGAATCTTCGTTGCGGGCTATAATCGTCGAACCGTCATAAGACGCGTTTTTGCCTACCAATACGGTCGTGCAGGGCATGGTCATCCTCCGATAAAATCATTATGTTATATAATATCATTTCGGCGTGTCGTCTGTCAACACGTTTACAATTAAAGTATATAAAATTTAACAAATGGTATTGACATTGTATATTTTGTATGATATAATCGCGAATGTAAATGAGAGGTATATTTCACTTGTGCTTTTTGAGCTCGGCACGGTGGGGTATGCCGCATATGTGCTTGCTCGCAACCTGTGCATATGCGTTTGCCTTTATTTTACACGCCTGTGTGCAACATATGGGCTGAGGCGTCTGTGTGTTGTGCCGTCGTTTTTTGACAAACGGGCAGCAAACTGTTTTTTGTTTTTGCGCGCATGACGGCCGGCGCCCCGTGTGCCCGCATAACAAAATCATATTTATTTTTTAAAAAGGACATTTAAAAATGAAAAAACTCAACAAAAAGGGCTTTACGATAGTCGAATTGGTTATCGTTATAGCCGTCATCGCCATTCTCGCGGCGGTCCTTATCCCCACGTTCTCAAACGTGGTCGAAAAGGC
>CAYOCM010000005.1:7657-28724 GCA_964402515.1 uncultured Ruminococcus sp.
TTTTTATAATCATACACCAAGGAGGTCTGACTTATGCATAACAAACATGGCGTTACGCTGGTAGAAATGTGCATCGTGCTTGCACTTATTATGATAGTAAGCACAATGGTCGCCTCTTTTTGCATTATGACAAGCAATTATACCGCCGTAGCCGCTGCCGACCGCGATGTCGTCGAGGGTGTCGCGTTGCTTGAGGACGCACTGTCAAAATGGCTGTCGGCGTTTGACAGCACGGACTATATCATAATCGTTTCGGCAGACGGCAAAAGCCTTACCGCTAATGCAGGACGGAATGAGTCTGGCACACAATATTTTCTTAAAATAGAGAACGGCAAAATATCGGGCAGTTTGCCGGGTGACCGCTCTGTTAATTACAGCGTCCCCGCAATAGAACTCGAAAAATTTGAAATTGTAAAATGCAACCAAGAACAAGAACAAGAAAACAACTGGATCATATCTTGCAAAATATATTATACACGCAAAAAAATAGCAAGCGAAACATCGGTGCCGATGACGATATTGCGCTATCTGCGCGTTGCAACGATACAGGAGGCAACAGCCGATGAAAACCCTTAAAAACAAACGCGGTATGACTATAGTCGAATGCGTCATCGCAATGGCTGTTATACTTATCGTTTCGGCTGCTGGCGTAACGCTGATTAAAATGTCGATAAGCAATACCGCAATGGATATCAAACTTACCGAGGCGCGGGTCGATGTCGGCAACGCGCTTGAAATGTTTAAAGCATCCGACAACACAAACTTTGCGACTTATATGACCGCAAACGGTTTTACCGGCAACATATACAACGAATACACAAAAACACACGGCACGGTAACCGTGACGATTAAAGTCCAAGACGTAAAATTTACCGCAACCGTTACAACCCAAACCGGCAAACAAATGTCCGAGGTCATTTATGAAAAGCCACAAGAACAAAATAACCCAACCGATTAAAAACAAACGCGGCGTCGCGATAGAATCGGCGATAACCATGATGGTGGTCGTCTTTTCGCTTTGCGCGCTCATAACGGTTTTTTGCGTAGCGACACGCACGACCGACAAAAACCGTTTTAAAAAACTTGCCCAAGAGGCGGCGGTCGATTCAATAGGCGAAAAGTTTGTAAAATGTGATAATAAAGCC
Source organism: uncultured Ruminococcus sp. (assembly GCA_964402515.1). GTDB lineage: Bacteria > Bacillota > Clostridia > Oscillospirales > CAG-382 > Coliplasma. The sequence goes on from CAYOCM010000005.1 coordinate 8,803, forward strand.
GATTTTAAAGGTAGTACCGATGATTATATTTGCGATGTCACACACGATGACAGCGCCAATTATACATTGGTGATAAAAGATAAAAACGACAGGCATTTGCTGACGGTTAAATGCAATAACAGCGGCGAAATAATTTGCTGGAGTCGTATCAGCGTTAAAGATAACTAAAAGGAGCATTTTTTAAATGGCACTGACAAATTCAAGCGTCGTATATATAGATCCCGCCGACAAAAGCATACATTATTATTCCGATAACACCGGCAGGATAATTCACGACAGCGTTAATTATAAGGGCAAAAATTTTGACAAAGATTTTTTTGACAAGTTCTCTGCCGCATTGCAGGAAATGCTTAAAAAATATACGCCGTCGCAGGCTTCGGGCTCTGTTATACTGTTGCCCGACAGCGCGGTGATAACAGATGTTATGACGTTTCCCACTATGAAATCGTCATCGCTTAGATCTACCGTCGATGCTGCGGTAAGCGGTTTGTTTGCCGACAAAAACAGCATGGTGTTGCAATATGAATGTGTCAACACCACAAGGCAATATGCGTCATACTGCCTTACGGGTGTGCGCAAAGACATTGTTGCCGATTTGCGCGCAGCCGCGGCTACGGCAAGATTTGCCGCAAACACGGTTACGTTTGCCTCAGAGGCAAGCGCGCGTGCCGTTTCGGTGCTCGGCAGCAAGATAAAAGATACAAACTATCTGTTGCTTGATATAAAAGAGAATTTTGCACGTATAACATATATTTACAAGGGCATGGCGGTCGGTTTTGCCTCGTTGCCGTTCGGTTATTCTGTATTGCAGTCAAAAAAGGTAGCGGCAGAAGATATGCTGTTTAACCATTCGGTTGCCGAACTCGCCGTCTTGAATGCGCGTGAAAAGGCCAAGGCAAAGGCGCTGTCGGTTATGGATAACGGCGCGGATATTTCGGGTGCCATGTCGGGCGGAAGCGCAGACGACGCAGATGAAGAAAATCCGTTTGCCGGCACCGAAAACCTTGTTGTCAGACGCGGTGAAGCGGGTATGATAAAAACTTTGCCCAAAAAGGTCGCACGCAAATTGCCGAAATATATGTTGCGCCCCACCCCCAATACAGGCGAAGGCGTCAGAGACGAAAATTTCAGGCTGTTTACAAAATGGGTTCTGTGCTTTTTGCAGGGCAGCGACAGATTGCAGGTACTTGGCGATTGCAAGACAGTATATGTCAATATGCCCGAAGAACTTTTGGGCGCGATCGATGCCGCAAATCAAGAAAAAGACGAAAACGGCATAGTTTTTGCGCCGTGTTTGTTTGACAGTAAAAACACCGAGGTTTTGCAAAACCTTGAACTTTACGGCGCGCTTTATGCAACGCGCGGCAGAAACCGCAATATCTTTTAACATTTCGGGGGGACGGGCATTATGGTAATACCCATAACAGACGCTTTTACGCTGACTTGCGTTTATATACTGACAGGCCTTATCGGGCTTGCCGTGGGCAGCTTTTTAAACGTCGTGATATACCGTTTGCCGCTTGGAATGAGTTTGGCGTCTCCGCCGTCGCATTGCACGTCGTGCAATTATACGCTTAAATGGTATGACAATATCCCCGTTTTGTCTTATACTTTTTTAAAAGGCAAATGCCGCAAATGCGGTGCGCATATATCGTTTAGGTATACTGCGGTCGAGATAACAAACACGGCGTTATGGCTTTTGTGCGCGCTTTTGTTTGCCGAAACAAGCATTGTTTATGCTGTGCTTGCCATGGTCGTGTGCTCGTGCTGTATATGTATCTTTTATATCGATGCCGAAACCAAGATCATCAACGACCGATTTGTTATAGCGATTGCCGTTTGCGGCGTTTTGGCAATATTCTGTCGGCCCGCGCTTGATTGGCTGAGCTGTGTTATCGGCGGTGTTGCCGGATTTTTGCTGTTTTATCTTATCGCCGTTATAGGCACAAAGGTCTACGGACGCGAGGCAATGGGCGGCGGCGATATAAAACTTGCCGGTGCCGCGGGCCTTTTGCTCGGTTGGCAAAAACTGATATTGATGCTTTTGCTTGCGTCTGTTGTCGCCAGTATAGTTATGTTGATTACGCGCCGTCGCGATACATATCAAAATGAGTCGGATTTGCGGGATACAAAAGACGATTTACAGGTTCAAAACGGCAAAAACAGCACTGCCGATCTGCGCGAAGTGGCGTTTGGCCCTTATCTTGCCGCCGCGATTACGGTTTCGTTGCTGTTTGGAGATCTTGTTTTAAATTGGTATATCTCGTTATTAATGTGAGGATAAAAAATGCAGCAATATAAATACACTGCCATTAATTTACAAAAAGAAGAATACAAAGGCATTTTTATTGCCGAAGACGAAGCCGATCTTGCCGTTCAACTGTCAAAGCAGGGATTATATCTTGTTTCGGCAACGCCTTATTCGGGCAAGTCGCCGTCGGCTTTCTTTACTATGGGCACGGGCAAGGTAAAACTTGCCGAACTTACCGCGTTTTGCCGTCAGTATTCTATTATGATAAACTCGGGCATATCGCTTTTGGGTGCCATAGAGATATTAAAAGAGCAAAAATTCAGCAATTATTTCAAGGCGCTCTTGCAGGTCGTTTATGAAGACGTCAAGGGCGGCATGATGCTGTCTGAAGCGCTCAGAAAACACAAGGGGGTTTTTCCCGACTTTTTCTGTGCGATGATCAAGGTCGGCGAGACGTCGGGAAAACTCGATATTGTTATGAATTCGCTTGCCGATTATTATGAAAAAGACAACGCTATAAAACGCAAAGTAAAAAGTGCGTTTGCATATCCTATCATGCTTATGTGCATGACGGTAGGCATAATCGTTTTGATGCTTGCGTTTGTTGTTCCCACATTTCGCGAGTCGCTTTCGTCGCTTGATATTGAGCCCGAAGGTCTGACAAAGGCCGTTTATGACATATCCGATTTTATATTGGGCTACGGTCTGTATCTGCTTGCGGCTGTATTGCTGATAGGCATTGCGATATTTGCTTTCAGCCGTACCGAAAAGGGCAGGTATGTTTTTGATTGGCTTAAAGTAAATGTTCCCGTAATACGGCGTGTAAACATCGACCTTATAACCGCCAGATTTGCAAGAGGTTTCGGCCTGCTGCTTTCAAGCGGCATGGATATGACCGAGGCTATGGATGCCGTCAAGATAGTATTCGGCAACCGCGACGTTAAAGCAAGGTTCGACAAAGCAGCCGAGGATGTTAAGCACGGTATGACGCTTGCGGTGGCGTTTAACCAATATAAACTGTTTCCGGATATGTTAACGCAGATGGTTTCCGTCGGCGAAAAAACCGCATCCCTCGACGATGTCTTAACAAGGTCTTGTGCATATTTTGACGATGCAGTCGAAAGGTCACTTAATTCCGTAACGTCAAAAATACAGCCTATAATGTTGATCATACTCGGCGGCATAGTCGGTTTGTTGTTTATTGCCGTTTATTCGCCGATGCTGTCGATAATGACCGGTCTCGGCGCCTAAAACATAGAAAGAGTGTTTGCATATGAATATTAATTCGGATCTTCTGCAATTTTATATTTATAAAAAACTTATAAAAAAAGCCGACGCCGATGTCGTTTTGACCGAGTCAAAGCGCATAGGCATAGGCGTTCGCGAGTATCTTGTAACAAAAGAATACGTTACCGAGGCGACCGAGCTTGAGGCGCTTGCCGAATATTATTGCATGCCTTATATCGAACTTGACATGCTTGAGATCGATCGCAGCTTGTTTGACAGGTTTTCGCTTGAATATATGAAACGCAATAAGTTTGTGCCTGTCAGCATAGATAAAAACGGTACGCTTTTGATAGCGGTCGGCAAACCGCTTGATATAAACTCGGCTTCGGCTGCTGCCGCGGTTTTTAACGGTGCCGTAGATACCGTGTTGACACCGCCTGTGCAGATAGACCGATATATCGACGCGATAGCCGCCGTTCAGTCAACGTCAGAGGCTCTTACCGCGCTTAATACCGAGGGTGATACAAAACTTTTTGCAGGCAAAAAAAGCGACGGTACCGTTGCGAGAGCCGATGATGTCGTAAATAATCCCGCGGTGCGCCTTGTCGACTCTATAATCAAAGAGGCTATACCTTATCGCGCCAGCGATATTCATATCGAACCGTTTGAAAAACGCGTCAGAGTCAGATACCGTATAGACGGTGATTTGCAAGAACGCGCAAGTTTTCCTATTGAGTCTTATTCGGCAATATGCGCCAGACTTAAAATAATGTCGGGCCTTAACATTGCCGAAAGGCGTGTGCCTCAGGACGGCAGAATCAATATGACTATAGGCGGCAAGGAATACGATTTTCGTGTATCTTCGCTGCCGTCTGTCCATGGCGAAAAGTTTGTTATCAGAATACTTGACAAAACGTCGTTCAGATTTACCCGTCAGGATCTCGGCTTTACCGAAAGCGAAAACGGTATCATCGACAAGATGCTGATGCGTCCTCACGGTATTATATTGCTTACAGGCCCTACCGGCTGCGGCAAATCGACAACGCTTTATTCGTTTTTAAAAGAGGTCAACGACCCCAAGGTTAATATAATCACTGTCGAAGACCCTGTCGAGTATACCATGAACGGCATCACGCAAACTCAGGTAAACACAAAGGCAAATATGACATTTGCAGCGGCGCTGAGATCTATATTGCGTCAGGACCCCGATATCATAATGATAGGCGAGATACGTGACGAAGAGACCGCCGAGATCGCAGTAAGAGCGGCTATCACGGGCCACCTTGTTTTCAGTACTTTGCATACAAACGATGCGCCCGGCGCCATAACCCGTCTTGAAGATATGAAAGTGCCGGATTATCTTGTTGCCGACGCGCTTGTCGGCGTTATTGCGCAGCGACTTGTTAAGCGTATGTGCCCGGCATGTAAAAAACGCGGCAAGACAAATGCAAAAGAAATGGAAATACTCGAGATATCCGAACCCATCTCTATTTGCCGCCCGCAAGGTTGCCAATTCTGCAACAATACGGGTTACAAGGGCAGAGTCGCGATACACGAGATAATGTATATGAATGAATCTATCAAAAATGCCATGACCACAACCAAAAACGGCGAAGCGTTGCGCGATCTCGCAACGCAAAACGGTATGATAAGCCTTTGGAATTCTTGCCGTAATCTGGTCATGAAAGGCATAACCAGCGTTCAGGAACTTATGACGTTGAACGCCGAATGATAAATACCCCGTTTTATTATTTTGAGAAAGAGGTTTGATTAATGGCGCAGCAGCATTATTATTCAAGAGTGCCCGCACGCATGAGTATGTTTAACAAAACCGACGGTTTTGATACTTTTGCGTGTTCCAAAGGTATAGATCTTGCTTTTGCCGAAGATACTTTGAGGGTGGTTGATGAGATAAAACTTACAGCATCCGATAATTCCGAGATACGCGGCGGCAATTGGTCGCCGTGCTATGTGCAGTTCAACACGGCAAAAGGCGGCGCTGTTCAAAGCCTCATCACATATTTGCCGCTTGATTATACGTCAGAGCGACCGGGGTATATTGTACACTCGTTGATATTAAATGCCGACGAGCGTCAAAAAATGATATATGACTCGGATGCCGTACCCGTAAATACAGGCTTGTTTGCCTCTGATCTCGGCGCGTTTGACTTGCTTTCAGCCGATGCTCAACCTGTTGACGACTTGCCCGAAACAGATTATGTTTGTTTGCAAAATCAGCAACGTGATTTACTTGTGCAAAATTATCCCGCCGAAACGGTAAAAAAATTTTTATATTCTGTTCTTGCGGCAACATGCGGCAAGTTGCGCAATATCTATATATTGCTTGACAGTGTTCAAGCGTTCGATCCCGCTTATATGCTCGGTATAATCAACTCTGTTTACGGTATATTGCCCGTACAGTTGCGTTCGACCTTTACGTTTGCAACGCGTGTCAATAATATCACGCATTTGCCTGTGGTCAAAGTCAAGGGCATCGCGGCGGCTTCGCTATTAAAGGATATACCTGTTTCAAAGGGAGCTTCTGCCGATTTGAACAGCGGCAGATTTACAGGTATACGTGACGAGGATATTTCGGCGTGCATAGATACCGTTGATTTGTTTTTTGATATGCTTACTGACAGTGAATTGCGTGATGCATATTTTGAGTTCTGCAGGTATATTTATGACAATACAAAGCAGACGGCGGCGTTTACATTTAAAAATCTGTGTGAGTTGACTGCTTTGTTTAAGGCCGGCAGCGGACTTTTTGATCAGACTGCCGTATTGCCGGATAATGACTCTGTCGGTGAGTTTTTGGCACTTTATGCCGCATATCGTAACGCTTTGCCGGAAGATATGCGCGCACGAATGATAACATGCATCAAGCGTTATTCCGATGCAGGTGTTGAAATACCAAAAAAAGTGTTTACGCGTATAACCAAGTTGTATAAAGACGAGCCTGACGATACAAAATCCATAATAATGCAGTGCGCGCTTGAACTTATACACACCGATACTATGCGTGACAAGCTTTTTGTATTTATAAAAAGCTGCTATGACGACGAAGACCAAGAGACGCGCGATGTGATATTGATGCATTTCGTCAGCGTGTTTTACGGTGGATTTTTGCAACGCAAACTTATAGATTTTTTTGCCGATAAATATCAGTCGGCGAGCGAGTCGGTAAGGCAAGAAATATTGCAAAAAATATTGCTTACCGTCAGAACACCCGATATCAGGGATCACTTGATCGCATTTATAGACGCGGTGTGGAGTATTCTTGACAGTTCGGATAAGCGCCTTGTTGTGGAGTGCTATGCCGAGCAACTTTCGGAGGGGGACGAGCTTGCACGTCAACTTTTAAAACAGCTTGACCGTTTGTTGCCGGAATCCGAGGAACTTTTGCAGGTAACCGCAGCAGACTTGATTATATCGGACCTTGAGAGCGAGTCGGCAGAAGGTCGCCGTTCTTTGCTTGCGTTGCTTGTGCCGCCTGTCGGGTACTGCGCCGAACGTGTTGCGGTATGGGCACTTTGCAAAGCCGACGACGAATTGTTTGACGGTTATGTTTCGATGATCGTCGGCGAAGGAACGCTTAATCAGCGTATATCCGCGATATACAAAGCATATGATATCATGAATGGTAACGACATCGACGAATACGCTAGGCTTGTTTCCGCTGCTGCATATGGGTTTGAACAAAATCCGTGCGAGACGTATCCCGACGAATTGCTTGACGTTATATCGCATCTGCCCGAATGTCAGTTTACATCCGAGATAATCGATAGAATATTGCATCCTTTGCTTTCAAAATGTGTCGCAAGCGTTTTTGATCGCGTTGATTCGGATATAGGTGTCGAAGATTTGCTTGAATACAAGCGTACCTCTTATCCCGAATTGGCCGAAGCACCTGATTTTAAAATGCTTGTTGCATATTTGCATTTTAAAAAAGCGTTTATGACCAAAGATATTGCCGCAATGCTTGAAGCGACAAAGGGGTTTGGCAACGATAAGGCTTTTATCGATTCGGTGGGAACTTATGCCGAGGCCGATCTTGATGTCTACGACGGTGATAACGATGCGTTTGCATGCAAGTCATTGGCTGTTTCATATCTCAAAAAAGGTTATTGCGATGTCGGTTCGTGCTATATGATGCGGCTCGAACATATAACTGAGCAATACGCCGATAAACGTGATGATTCGCTTGAAAAAGCCAATGTTGCTCTTATAAACTTGATGCTGGTTAAAATTGCCGGTATATATACGGCAAATAATGTTTCGGATGATGTAAAGCAGTCACTGACATCCGATTCTTCGGGCATTGATGCTATGGTGAGCAACGTCGTCGCCAAATACGGTAACCCCGCGAAGCAGTATATAAAAAAACGTTTGAGCGAGCTTGCACTTGCTGATACGCCTGTAGCTTTGATATGTACCGAGGCGTTTAAGCGTGCAAAGCAGTCGGGTGACATCTTGTCCCGCGTGCTTGCAATATTTAAAAAATAATTATAAAAAAGGATTTTTGCTTTGACAAAAATCCTTTTTAAATGGGACGTATCGCATTAAATATACGGCTTGATAAAAAAGCACTTGCTTTTGCAAGTGCTAAAAGGTTAGGGCTTAAACTTGGTGTTATCTTGTTGTTTTTATACGTTTAAAAGTGCAACAAAAGGTTGTTCCCGATTCACGCTTGCTTTCAACCGACAGTTTTGCGTGATGCGAATCGGCAATCGATTTCGCTATCGAAAGCCCGAGACCGTATCCGCCTTCACTGCGTGACCTGGATTTATCCACTCTGTAAAACCTGTCAAACAGATGCGCCAAACTTTGTTCGGGAATCGGCTCGCCCGTATTGTTTATGCTTAATTCGGATTTGTCCTGTGTTGCTGTAAGTGTTATTTTGATAGATCCGTTTTCGTCTGAATATTTGCATGCGTTGTCAACAAGTATTGCCACAAGTTGTTTAAGCGATGTTTCGTTGCCTTTTATGATTACGTCGGGGGTAATATCAAGGTCAAGATGCTTGCCTTTTTCAAAGCAGACGCTTTCAAACGGCAAAGCAGCTTCGTATGCGATGTCGCTTAACGAAACCGTATGCATATCTTCGGTCGAACTTGCTTCGTCACGTTTTGCCAGATAAAGCATATTTGATATAAGTGCCGTCATTCGCGTAGTTTCGACTTTTATATATTCGATCCATTTCATTTGGTCGGATACGGTAGAATCCGGATGTGCGGCTATGATATCGGCATTTGCCGAAATAACGGTTATCGGAGTTTTTAACTCGTGCGAAACATCGGCAATAAGCTGTTTTTGTTGGCTTATTGATTTTTCAACCGGTTGCGCCGAAACGCTTGCGAACAATACGCTTATAGCCAAAACGAGCGCAAGTGTAATTATTCCCGCCGCAAACAGCACTGCGGCGAGATCGCGCAGTGTATTGTCTTCGTAGTCTTTATTGATATACACAATGCGCTGTCCGACCGAAGTTTTGACTTTATAAAATCTGAGATTTTCGGAATTTATAATGCCGATATTGTCGGGGCTTTCATATACTTTGCCGATGAGCAGATTGATATACTCGATATCGCTTTCCGATAAATCGTCGGTCTCTACATCATATCCATTTATGGTGAATTTTTTACGTTTGTCGTTTGTCTCTATGGTAAAAGCTTTTAGATAGCCGTATTCGCTGTAATCTATGATTTGACTTGTTGGCAAAGATGATATCTCGTGATTATATATTTCGCTTATATTGCGCATTGCGGCAATACTGCGTTCTTCAAGGTTGTTTTTTGTTATCAAAAGCATTGCCGAAAAAGCGCTTATCAACACGATAGATACCATCAGCATATTGGTCAATATCAGTTTGCGTTTTAATTTATTTATCACTTGCTTCCTCCAAGTGATATCCTATGCGTCTGACGGTGCTTATTGTAACACCCGAAGCAAGAAAATTCAGTTTTTTGCGCAAAAAAGATATATAGACCTCAACATTGTTGTCTTCGGCATCCGAATCATAGCCCCAAACCTTAGTCAAAAGATCCTCTTTAGGCACTATGCTGTTTGGATTTGACATCAAAATTTTTATGATCTCAAACTCTTTAAACCCGAGATGCACGGATTTTGCACCACATGACAGCGAATAATTTGCAAGATTAAGCGTGATGCTTTTATATTTTAATTCTTCAAGTATAACTTCGCCCTGACGTCTTGATAATGCGCGCACTCTCGCAAGCAGTTCTTCAACTTGAAACGGCTTTGTCATATAATCGTCCGCACCGCAATCAAGACCGCGTACCTTGTCTGATGTTTCGTCGCGCGCGGTGAGCAGTATAACAGGCGTGCTGATCTTTTGGCGGCGCAAAGATTTTACAATCTCAAAACCGTTCATACCCGGTAGCATTATATCAAGAATAATGACGTCATATATACCGCTGGCGGCATAGTCATATCCGTCTTTGCCGTCGTAAACGATATCAACGGCATATTTTTGTTCTTTCATCAACTCACCTATGCTGTCGGCAAGCCGCACCTCATCTTCTACTATCAAAACTCTCATTAAATCTCACCTCTTTTAAGAGAATTATATTGTATTGCCTTAAAAAGCACTTAAAAAGAGGGGAGGATCCCCTCTTTTACGGCATAGTCAACCTAATTGTGTAACTGTTTCTATAGTAAGCTCTTCTTTGGGCAGATGATTTTTTTCATAAAGCCCAAGCAAAAATATTATCGCACTGCATACCGCAAACATCAGCGATATAACAAGCAACACATAAAATGTTGACGAATAGTTAAGTTCCGCACTTGCAGCGGTAGAGCGCAACGGCATGAGATAGATGCTTGCAACAGGGGGGAAGATTCCCGAGCCGACCGTGTTTATAAGCATGGCAACATAGCCGATATACTGACCTATAGTGGTAAACAGCAACGAAAACGCACCAATCGTAAGATATGCGTTTTTTGTCGACTTTTTGCAAAATGCGGTATATCCCAAATAGCAAAACAAACCGACAACAAACCCGAGTACACAAAAAACATATCTGATGTCAAACGAATCCGTTTTGATGACGGGATAAAGCCATAGGTATGCGGGGATATAAAGCAAAGCGCCTATAAGTCCGCCGAGTGCCGAAACAAGAATGCCCGATATATGCTGCTTTTTTGTGGGAGGCGCGATTTCGGCGGTCTCTTTGTTATATTTTTGCAATGTTTCTATAGCGCAGCTCTCGCACACAATAAAACTCTTGCAGCCTTTGCGTATCTTTTTGATGGGTCTGTTTTCAAATGCGGTTCCGCAAGATGTGCATCTGTCACAGCCCATGATGCTATAGTGAGAAAGCAGGTCGATGCAATAATCAAGCATCTCAAAAAATTTAGGTATTTCACAATCGGCTTCGATAGTAACTCCACCCTCATCTGCGGAATAGTTTACAATAGAATATTCGTCAAAGACCTCTTTGATCTTTTGGCCGAGCTCTAAGTTTATCATCTCGTAATCGGCATCGGGATCTATAAGATAATTAATATAAAATATCTTGTTGCCCGATTCGTTGTAAATCGATACCAGATATTTGTCGTATACGCCGCAAGCAGATACCGCGTCTGATATAAGTCCTAATTTTTGCGCGGCAACGGCCAATGCTTGATCTATCATTTTGTGCCTCCTAATCGGTTTTGATTAATTATAGCACATATTATCGATTAAATCAACGGCAAATTATAAGTTAAAACAGTCGATAATCACTCCGATTGTGGCATAATACATCAATCCGCATATAAGCGAATAAAACGCTTTGCCGAATTTAAATGCGATTTTTTTGCACAAAAATACAAACATAAACGTTCCCGCGGCAAGTCCGCATACAAACGGAATTATAAATTTAAGCTCAGGGTCGTAAAATACGCTTAAAAATCTATCGTATACTCCTAAGCTTAACAATGTGTATGAAAAACTTATGCCGGGCAGTATAAGAGCTGCCGACGATATTAGTCCGCTTAATAAAAATACGGCGGACGATGACGTATACACGGCAAACTTATCGGCGATGTTTTCGGCGGCAAAAGCCAGGGCGGTGCCGAGTACAAAAAATGCAACGCTTTTAGCATCAAAACGCGCGACGTATTTTTTGTAAGTTATTATTACACATATCATCGAAAGTATAAAAAATGCGGCATTGGCAACCGTCCGATTGTATTCGCACAGCAGTGCTATCGGTTTTGCTGATACCGCTGCGCCCAAAAGTAACCCCGCCGCAACGGGAATAAGCACCGAAAATGATGCCAAAGGGTCACGTTTTAAACTTGATATTGCGTAATTAAGTCTGTCGAGCAGGCCGAGAACTATCGCCGCCGAGGTTGCACCTACACCGGGAATAAGCAATGCGATGCCGCATAAAAAAGATTTTGCTATCAATATAAACCACATAATATTTAATGCATAAAAAACTGCTCAAATGATTGACAATTTGACAAAAATACTGTATTATCTACTTAATGCGGCTATTGCCCGCAAATATATATTATTGGGGGGCTGCGTATGAATAATATCATACTTAAACTTGAAAACATCAACGTTAAGTTTGATGACGACCAGATACTTAACAACATCACGTTGGATATTTATGACAAATCTTTTGTCACCTTGCTCGGTCCGTCGGGATGCGGTAAAACCACTACCCTCAGGATAATTGCGGGCTTTGTCGAGCCGGATTCGGGCAATGTTTATTTTGAAGGCAATATAATCAACGAATTTCCTCCGCACAAGCGTTCTGTAAACACTATATTTCAAAATTATGCGCTGTTTCCTCATCTTAATGTCTATGATAATATTGCGTTCGGGTTGCGCAGCAGCAAAACTCCCGAGCCCGAGATCCGCGATCGCGTCAGAGAGATGTTGGCGCTCGTGAATCTTTCGGGATACGAACGCCGCAGGATAGATTCGCTTTCGGGCGGACAAAAGCAACGTGTGGCTATTGCACGCGCTGTTATAAACAGGCCCAAGGTACTTTTGCTTGATGAGCCGCTTGCCGCGCTTGACGCAAAATTGCGCAAGGACATGCAAAACGAATTAAAGCGCATACAGCGCCAACTCGGCATAACGTTTATTTTTGTCACTCACGATCAGGAAGAAGCGCTTTCTATGTCGGATACCGTCGTGGTAATGCACGAGGGTATTATTCAGCAGATCGGAACACCTGTAGATATTTATAACGAGCCTCAGAATGCGTTTGTTGCCGATTTTATCGGTGAATCAAATATTATAGACGGCGTTATGATGTCAGACTATAAAGTCAAACTTGACGGCAGAGTGTTTGATTGCCTTGATAAGGGATTCGCGCCGGGCGAACCTGTTGATATCGTTATACGCCCGGAGGATGTCGACATAGTTCCCACCGATAAGGGTATGTTGCTCGGAGAGGTTACTTCGATAACGTTTAAGGGCGATTATTATGAAATGATAGTTGATGTCTGCGGTTTCAAGTGGATGGTTCAGGCTACCGATGAGGTCAAAGCGGGCAGCAAGGTAGGCCTTATCATAGAACCCGACGCAATACATATAATGAAAAAATCAAAATATTCTAACCTATACGGCGATTATTCTACATTCTCAGACGAAATGGACGACGATAATCCGGCGCCCGAGGAGGCAGAAGCGTGAAAAAACAAATCAATCGCAAAGTCGGACTTTGGGCACGCATGGCTGCCGTGCCGCATTCTGTGTGGGTAGTTATGTTTATAGTCGCACCGCTTTTATTTGTGGCATATTATGCTTTTACCGACCGCAACGGTGCTTTTACGCTTGACAACATAATGTCTCTTTCTTATTACGGCAACACATTTTTGATGTCTGTCTGTTTTTCGCTTATAGCAACTGCCATATGCCTGCTTATAGGTTATCCGTTGGCTTATTTTATGTCAAAGACTTCACCTAAGACGCAAATGTTTTTGATGATGCTGTTGATGTTGCCTATGTGGGTAAGCCTGCTTATACGCACATATTCGCTTATGGCCTTGCTTGACAACGGCGGAATCATCAGCACATTCATTCAAAAGCTCGGCGGCAGTAAATTGACTTTTATAGGAACGGATGCCGCAGTTATTTTGGGTATGATATACGACTTTTTGCCGTATATGGTCTTGCCTATATTTACATCAATGACAAAGATAGATAAGAGCTATATTGAGGCCGCTCAAGACCTGGGTTGCAACGGTTTTAAGGTGATAACAAGCGTTATCATGCCGTTAACGGTTCCCGGTGTCGTATCCGGCATTACCATGGTGTTTGTGCCTTCGATATCAACATTTTATATATCTCAAAAACTCGGCGGCGGATCGTTTGACCTCATAGGCGATACAATAGAACGTCAGTTTCAAAATGCGTCGACTTATCATACCGGCGCCGCTATATCGCTTGTTATGATGATATTGATACTCGTTTCGCTGTCTGTTATGGATAGATTTACCGACGGCGACCAAGAGGGAGGCATAATAGTATGAAGGTACTCTCAAAGTTTTATATCGGCATAATCTTTTTACTGTTGTATGCTCCTATACTCGTTTTGATAGTTTTTTCGTTTAATGATTCGGGTTCGCTTTCATCGTTCTCGATGTTTTCGCTTAAATGGTATGCCGAATTGTTTAAAGACGATGTTGCGCTCGGGGCTTTAAAAAATTCATTGGTGCTTGCGGTGGCATCATCGCTTTTGGCTACTGTAATCGGCACGCTCGGTGCATTGGGAATAGACAGAATGCGCAATAAGCATATTAAAGCTATGTTGCGTTCTCTTACAAATATTCCTATGATGAATCCCGATATCGTTACGGGCGTATCGATGATGCTGCTGTTTGTCGCATGTTTTTCAATATTCGGCATAGGTAAATTCGGTTTTTGGACAATGCTCATAGCGCATACTACCTTTAACATTCCTTATGTGCTGCTTTCTGTATTGCCAAAGTTTCAGCAGCTCGACCGCAGTTTGTGCGAAGCTGCACGCGATTTGGGTTGCACATCGCTGCAGACGTTTTTTAAGATAGAGATACCGTCGATAATGCCCGGAATACTTTCGGGGCTTATGCTTAGCTTTACTCTGTCGCTTGATGACTTTGTAATATCTCATTTTGTATCATCACCCGATTTTATGACGTTGCCGTTGTATATCTACAATATGACGGCTCACGATGTAAAATTCAGCATGTATGCGCTTTGTACGCTTATTATTGTTATTATACTTGCACTACTTTTGGCGGTCAACTTTTTAAGCCCGTCGCAAAAAAACGGTAAAAAAAGGGAGGCCAAAAGATGACCGGACGACGTTTATTATTCTTTTTGGCATCGCTCGCCGTGATATTTTCGGCGTTTTCACCTTGCGTGTTTGCCGAAATGCCAACCAAAACACTTTACGTTTATAACTGGGGTGAATATATATCAGACGGCAGCGAAGGCTGCATGGATGTCAATGCCGAATTTGAGACCTATTTTAATGAAAATCTTGCTTCAAAATACGGTTTTTATATCAAGGTTAATTATTCGACATATTCTTCGAACGAAGATATGTATGCTAAGATATCCAGCGGTGCGGTTGCTTATGACGTTATAATTCCTTCCGATTATATGATCGAACGTATGATAAGCGAAAACTTATTGCGGCCGCTCAATTATGACAATATTCCAAACTACACCAATATTCTGGATGAATTTAAGGGACTTGAATATGACCCCGAAGATAAATACAGCGTACCGTATTCATACGGCATGATAGGTGTCATATACAACAAGACGGTTGTTGACGAAAACGACCCCGATATAGGCTCATGGAATTTGATGTTTAATCCCGATTCAAAGTATAAAGGCGATATATTGCAATTTAATAATTCGCGTGACGGCTTTGGTACGGCACTTTATTATCTCGGATATGATGTCAATGATACAACGCGTGAGCATTGGCAAGAAGCGCTTGATTTGTTAAAACGGCAAAAAGACATAGTTCAAGGCTATGTAATGGATGAGATCTTTAACAAGATGAAGAGCGGTTCGGCTGCCATATCTTCATATTATGCTGGAGATTATCTTACAATGTATGAAGATAATGAGGACCTAGAGTTTTTTTATCCGTCAGAGGGTACAAACTATTATGTTGACGCGTTCTGTGTGCCTCATAACAGTCAAAATCCCGAGATAGCCGAAGAATATATTAATTACATGATATCCGAAGATCCCGCCGTGGCTAATGCCGAATATACCTATTACGCATCTCCAAACCGTGCGGTTATCGAAAGCGAAGAATATATCGAGTGCATGACCGAAATCAAAGAGAATGCAATTGAAATACTTTACGGCAAACCGTCTGAAGATTATATTATGACCGCTTACCGCAATCTTGATGCCGACGGTCTTGATATGATGAATGAGATGTGGGAAGAACTTAAAATCGAGAGTTCGATCAGCAGTACGATATACATTATTTGCATCTGCATAGTTTTGCTGATTGCCGTATGGGCAATATGGCTTTCGGCGCGAAACAGATACAGACGAAAAATAATGATGTCATAACTAAAAACGGAGGTTATAATAATGACTAAAAAAATTGTTTGTCTTTTGCTTGCAATATGTATGATGCTTATCGTATGTTCTTGCGACAACGGCAATGATCAATCTGATATTTCCGATGACGGACAGCAGGGCGATACCGGCATTTCTTTTACCATAAATAAAGAAACTTTTAAGGCCGATTATATCAATACCGCACCTGTAGGCGACAAAATATCAATCTATACGCATGATTATGCAAACGACGAAGGATATATCGTGTCGCTTGATCAGGACTTTAATGATTATACTGTTATATCAATAAGATATTTTTTAAAAAGTGACGGACGTCAAGAGTCATATCTTTATAAAGTTGACATGACTAACGAGTCTAAAAAAGGTATGACGATACCTTACAACGGTTTTATCGCCGTTATTCCAATGGCAAAACTCGAAGGCCTCAGAGTTAAAGAAAATATGATAACAGAGATATCCGGTTTTGAAGGTATCATCAATTTTGATCGAACCGATCTCGCGACAGTATCTCCGAGTGATAGAACGCTTACAAGACGTATAACTTATATCGACCCTTATAAGGGCATGCCCGAAGGCGAGCAGATAACTTTTATAACCGAAAACTATGTTCTCGAAAGCCTGCCTGCAGATTCGGTGGCATTTATACTTACCAATCCGACTTCGACATCATATAAGATCGGCGAAATACGCACGGATAAAGGTATAGAAAAGGGGGAGTGCGCTATTATCTTTTCGGGTAAATATAACAAGGTGTTTGCAACATCGGCATTTGCGGTCGATGACCGCATAACCGTGCAAAACACAGACTCGTTATCATCTTACAGCAGTGTTCCCGCTGTTGTAGCCGGTGAAGGAGATAATATCGTCGTATATAAGAGCAATTCGGAAACCTCAAACACCGTAACCGATATTTCAAACGGAATATTTATATACGAGCCCACATTCGGCTCACAGATAACACCATCACGCGAAGGCGAGTTTGTTGACGTCGTAGTGGTCAATGGCATCGTCGCGTATATAGGCGAGTCAGGTGAAAGAGTTCTGATGCCCACCGACGGCGGCTTTGTTATATCGTTTAACGGTAGTTCAAAAGATAAATCAAATGATTTTAAGATAGGCCAAAATGTTTCGGCTGAACTTATCAACACCGAGGGTGTCGGTGACAACTATGTGAGATATAACGACGACATTATCGGCGTTGAATATATCAATGTATCGCGCAGCACCGAAGGTATGATAATTATTTATACATCGGCATTCGGATTATCGACGCTGACCAACCAATACGGCACCGAGATCACCGTCGTTGACGGCAAGATCACGGCGATCGGTCGCGGAGAAGGCGATGCTGCTATACCCGAAGACGGATATGTTATTTCTATTCACAAAGACAATATTGCTGTCAACGCATTTGCCAATGCGGAAATAGGCGATGATATTGAAATTGTTTTGTCACGCAGCGGTTATTCTGCCGCAGAACTTAAAGTAAACGGTTATAATTCGATTAGAAACACCGATATGCTTATAGTTTACGATAAAGGCAACACCACCAATACAAATCAATATGGCTATGAGCTTTGTGTCTCTGCCGATGGAAGAATAATCGGAGAGGGCATAGGCGGTAACGTCGCTATACCTTCCGGTGGCTATGTTTTATCGGGACACGGCACTGCCGCCGATGCTTTAAAGGCACTTTACAATGTCGGTGCCGATGTAATACTTGACAAAACGACAAACTCGGTTAAGATCATTGCAAATCCTTTGCTTATATGTGACTCGGCAACCATTCTGCTCGAATCGGTAAAAGCCGACTTTGACGATGCGCAAAAACGTTTTTATGATGTTGATTATAAAAAAGCCGCAGAAATGTTTGATCGCATTGAAACGCTTATACAGCAGTCGACTGTTGCAAAGAGTGAAGGCAGAATCTCTGATACGATCAATTTTGCCGCAGATGCCTGTGACCTGCTTGAAGAGATCACCTATGTGACTATTGTATCAAAGCCCGTTGAAAACCGTGCGGCGTGGTATCGCAGCACAGACAAGAGCGATCAAGAAGTCAGAGCAACGCTTGAAAAAGCAAAAATGCTCGGCCTCAACGCACTTTATATCGAAACGTGGTATAACGGCCAGGTACTCGGTTATTCCGATATTGCAAATATTAAGCATCACAGCGATCTCAACGGCGATTATGATGCTCTTGAAGGTTTTTGCAGAATAGCAAAAGAATATAATATCGAGATACACGCCTGGGTCGAAGATTTCTTTATCGGCACAGTCGCACAAAGCAACAGCGATCCCGATGCGCTTATAAATAAGATACCCGCCGAGCAGATATTGCTTGACCGCGAGGGCAGAAATTATAATCAGGTTCAAGACGGCCAGTTTGTATTTCTTAATCCTTATAACCGCGAATGCCGCGACCTTGTGCTCAGCGTTTATAAAGAAATAATCACAAAATATGATGTCGCAGGCTTGCACCTTGACTATATAAGATTCCCCGAATGGAATTACGGTACCAGCGACTACGGTTATAACGAAGACACTATGGAAGCCTTTAAGCAGCAAAGCGGCTATAAAGGCAATGTCAAAGTTCTTATTTCGGGCACATATTATAACCAATGGGTCGAGTTCAGACAGAATATAATCAACTCGTTTGTACAAGAAGTTTATGAGATGGTCATGGCAACAAGACCCGATGTCTGGATAAGCTGTGCCGCATATCCCGGCATTCCCGAGGTTAAAAATACCATTTATCAAGATGTTGACAATTGGGTCAAAAACGGTTGGATAGACGAGGTTTTCTCAATGACTTATTCGGAAAGCAATGAATATGTCAGCGAAAACGCTTCTAAATTTGTCAACCTCGTCGGCACCGACTCGTTCTATTCCGTAGGCCTCAGCGCATTCGGCGAGACTCCGTCCGATACTTTCGCACAGCAGTTTGACGTTGTGCGCAAAGCCGGCGCAGACGGTTCGGCAATGTTCTCGCTTGCAAGCGTAAACAGCGAAAGCTGGCTCAAAAATTCAGATAAATATGCATACGGCCTCGTTAACGGCCCGCATTCTGCCGCATCTATACAGGCAAATCGCCTTAACGAAACTTTGGCAGCTCAAATCGAATATTTTGAGCAAAAGAAAACATCACTTTACGGTGATGCATATATTTACGGCGATGTGATCGACTCTGTTCTTGCCGAACTCAAGCAAGAGGCACAGGCGTTTGACCTGCAGAATTCAACGCTCGAACAAAAGAAAGCGTATGCCGAAAACGCTTACGGCAAGCTCGACGCTCTTTATACCGCTTATAATGCAGCTTCGTTTGAAAACGACAACACTTATTGCCGCATCCAAGTCAAAAAGGATATAAACGAGATGCGCACTACCATGGCTCGCATACTCAGCCGTATCAACGCAAGATGCAACTGACAGGGCGTATACTTTCGCAAAACCGATAAAACAAAAAAGCTAATATGCTAAACAGAATGGCAGTACGATCGAAAAAGCCGTGCTGCCATTTGCTTAAATTCCGACAAGTATAATAGTAATGTCGTATAGCTGTTAATCACACATATACCCGTGACGAGGCTGACGAGCTGTCGCAGGAAATACTGCTGACGGTAATTCGCGAGTTACCGAAGCTTAGAGATGACGGCAAATTTGAACCGTGGTTATGGGGGATTGCTAATAACACAACAAAGTCCTTTCGTCGTTCTATGGGTAAAAATAGAGCAATCTATTCCTATGATGTTCTTGAAAATGTTCCTAATGTCGCATCAACGTCGTATCTATGACAATATAAAAATCTTGCAGCAAAATGTATTGGCAGCTTTTTGTTGCGCAGGCAACTGAAATTGAAACTATTCTCGCTATAATACA
>CAYOCM010000006.1:0-27944 GCA_964402515.1 uncultured Ruminococcus sp.
ATCATCGTGCGTTGTTTTCCGCCGAATTCTATAGTATTTGCCACAACATGCTCTTTGGGTATCAGCGGATGTCTTGCGTGTACAAGTTTTATGTGCTCAGAACCTACGACAGGCCTTGTGCAAACATAATCTGCAGCAAAATATGCCCGCGCAAAAATGACCGCAAGTCTGTTTAACGCGTCAAAATTTGCGATTATGGCGCTACTGTCGGCAGCAACGTTTTGTGATAATTCATAAAGAATACGTTCAATCTCGGCATCTTCGGCGTTATGCAATTCACGCAATCTGTTATTTGCTTCAACTACCGCCATAGGTTCGACAAATACCGTCGAGCCCGATGCCGATGTATCGTGGATTATGCCGTTGACTTGTGATTTGCATTCGCTGCGCACCGGCACAACAAATCTGCCACCGCGCGTAGTGACAATAGCTTCTTGCAGATATTTTGAGTTTGAACCGCTGATAAACGATGCAAGTGCATCTTTAACGCTGTTTTCGGAACGCCTTATATCTTTGCGTATCTTTAGCAGTTTATCCGAAGCGCTGTCGGCAATAAGATCTTCGGCAACTATTGCATCGGTTATAGATCTTGTCAAGACAGGCAGGGGAGTGATCGCCGTGAAATAAGGGTCGAGTACAGTTTCCTCACTGCTTTTATGTGCGCCGTATTTTTTGACTGCCGCCGCAGAGCGCAAAAGCGATGCTGTCGCCAAAAGTTCTTGCGTAGTCAATACCGCTCCCTTTATGGCGCGATCTATCGCCGGTCTGATATCTTTGCCTCTGCCGAAAGGCGGGCGCGATTTGTGCGTCATAAGCTCAAACGCCGCCGTCGTCTCATCTTGTAATCTGTCGATAACCGTTTTGTCATCAGAGGGAACAGTATCTAAAATAAGCTGTTTTGCATATTCGTTGTCGGCATAAGAGGCAAGAATATCGAGTATTTTATCAAATTCAAGTGTTTTTATACTTTTCATTTTATATCTCCGGATGATTTAAGTGCATTTTTATAAACAGGCAATGACTTATATCTTTTTTCGGTGCGCATGTGCAAATATTTTTGGCAAACTGCAGAAAGACATTTGACGGTCGCCTGATCAGTGCCGAATGAAAATATCTGTTTTGAGGGAGCAGATACTATATATCTTATTGCAAGCAATGCACTTTTTGTTAAATCACAGCAGACAGAGGTGTCGGCCTCGTCAGGCAAGCAATCAGTGCAACAAACAAATCCGTCTTCAAGGTCAAAAGTCATAGGTTTTGAGTAGTTTTGTTCACCACAAAACGGACAATATTCTATATCGGGCTCAAAACCGAGAAGAGACGCAAGACGCATTTCAAATACATAGCGTATATGCTCGTAAGGATAGAGTTTTTTTGTTATGGCATAAAGCGTATTAAGTGTCAACGATATAACGTTTTGACAATCCGACTTGTCAACGGCAACACTTAACGCAACCTCTGCGATATATGCGGCAAGGCAATATCCGACATAGTCGTATCTAAGATCAAAAAAGTCCTCAAATAAACTTGCTTCCTTTAACAGATAGTAACCTTTTTTGGCATAGCAGAAAAAACGCGAATAGGCAAAAAGCTGCGCACTCTTAAGATAAGATGCGGTCAACTTGTGTGCGCCCGGCGCGTCTATGTATACTATGCCTTTTTCCGCCGTGAGCACGACAAGAGTCTTGCCTTTTTCCAACTTGTCTATCTCGCCGAGCACCACGCCGCTGAATGTTTCGTTATGCATCGTTCGACTCTTAATTATGTTAACTTATAGTCAGTTACCGTCTTCGCCTATGTATCCAAAGTTTGATATCTGTCCGGGTCTGTCACGCCAATTCTCTTTTACTTTTACCCAAAGGTCAAGAAATATCTGCGTGCCAAAGAGTTCTTCGGCATCTGCTCGTGCGTATGTGCCTATTTTTTTTAGCATTTCGCCGTTTTTTCCGATAATAATGCGCTTGTGCGATTCTTTTTCGCAAAAGATCTCGGCGCGTACGGATATAATATTTTTTCTTTCTTTAAATTCTTCAATAACAACGGCAACGCCGTGAGGAATCTCGTTGTCAAGCAACCTTAATGCTTTTTCTCTTATTATCTCTGCCATTATCTGGCGTTCGGGTTGGCTCGTGCTGACATCGGGCGGGAAAAAGAATGGAGATTCTACGAGAAAAGGCTCTAATTCATCAAAGATTATGTCAACACCATCGCCAAGTTTTGCCGATGTGGGAATTACCGCGTCAAAATTATGTATTGATGCATAAAGCGCTATCTGTTTTGCAAGTTCGGTCTTGTCTATGCGATCGATTTTATTAATAATAAGTATGGTTTTTGTCTTGTTTGCGGCAAAACCGCTTATCGCGTCAAGTTCAGCTTTGCAAGGCTCTGTGCCGGCCTCGACAACAAAAAGCACAAGGTCACCCTCTCCGATAGCGTTACCGGCTGCTTTCATCATATATTCACCGAGCAGAGTACGCGGCTTGTGCAAACCGGGGGTATCAATAAATACATATTGGTTTTCGCCTCTTGTAAGCACACCTGTTATGCGATTGCGCGTTGTTTGCGGCTTGCGTGATATTATTGCAACTTTTTCGCCGACAAGTGCATTTAACAGTGTCGATTTACCTACATTAGGTTTGCCTGCAATAATTATAAATGCGGTTTTTGTCATTATCTTGTTATCCCCATTTCGTTTAATATCTCGCGTTGCTTTTTCTCCATTATATCACGGTCACATGGATCTATATGGTCATATCCGAAAAGGTGCAGCATTCCGTGTACAGTTAAAAAAGCAAGTTCGCGTTTTAAAGAATGTCCATATTCTTGCGCCTGCTCTTGCGCTTTTTCAACCGAAATAATTATGTCGCCAAGTTGAGCGATGACCTCCGGCGTATCAAAATCGAATATCGGAAACGAGAGAACATCGGTGGCAGAATCGACTTTGCGATATTTGCTGTTAAATTCTCTGATATATTCGTTATCACAGAGCATTATCGAACATTCAAGCTTAAGTTGAGGTTTTTCAAGTTCCGCAACTTTTTTTGCGGCGCGCCTGATGTTGCCGACCATATAATTTGAAACATTTATATCAGAAACATTTTCGATATATACTTTTATCATTTTTTGCGATACACCTTTCTGTGTTCTTTTTCGGCAGAGTTTAAAGTTATTGAATGTTTTTCATATGCCAAAATTATCTTTTGCACCAAAGGATGCCTTACGACGTCTTTATGACTGAATTTGAATATCGATATTCCGTCAATATCGGCAAGTATTTCAACCGCTTCGATAAGACCGCTTTTTTTAATAAACGGCAAGTCGATCTGTGTTAAGTCGCCGGTAACTATGGCTTTTGAATTATTACCAAGTCGTGTTAAAAACATTTTCATTTGCTCGGGCGTCGTGTTTTGTGCTTCGTCGAGAATAATATATGCGTCATCAAGCGTTCTGCCGCGCATGTATGCAAGCGGCGCAATCTCTATGATACCGCGCTCAAGGTTTTTTTGAAAACTTTCTTGGCCTAGCATTTCGCCAAGCGCGTCGTATAACGGCCTGAGATACGGATCTATTTTTTGTTGCAGATCGCCCGGCAAAAAGCCCAATTTTTCGCCGGCCTCAACCGCGGGGCGGGTGAGTATTATCTTTGCCACACTGTGTTGCTTAAGCGCAGTTACAGCCATGGCGACAGCAAGAAATGTCTTGCCCGTACCGGCAGGACCGACACCGAAAACTATAGTGTTGGTTTTTATTGCATCAACATATTTTTGTTGACCTACCGTTTTTGCTTTTATCGGTTTGCCTCGAGATGTAAGACATATGCAGTCGTTATACAGTGTATCGAGTTCATCGGTTCTGTCGTCTTTGACCATATCTATAACATAGTTGATGCTACCCGTATCGATAGCGTCGCTTAGTGCTGAAATGTGTTCAAGTTGGCTGATCGCTTCTGCGGCATTCGCGACGGCTGCGGCACTGTCGCCATTGATTCGCACAGATGATTCGCGCTGTATAATCGACACACCAAAGGCTTTTTCAAGCGATTCGATATTCGTATCAAGAGTTCCAAAAAGTTTTAAGACAAAATCAATAGACAACTCGGTCAGTTCTTTTTCATACATATACATCACCCCTAACTTGTATTGTATCACATTTGCGTCCGCTTGTAAACAAAATCCGACTCAAAAATAAGCATTTAAGCCAAAATAGCGCATTAACATTTCAAATTCATATCGCCAATTGTGCTATTTAACGATTTAACGCATTGACACGCCTATATTTTTGTGCTATAATGACCACAATAAATAACATGGAGGATTTCTATGAAACAAAAAAGAATACTATTGGCGTTACTTATGCTAATGCTTATGTTAACGGCAGTGCTGTCATCTTGCAACAATGACCCCACCACGTCACAAGATTCCGGCCAAACTTCGTCCGGTGACAGTTCATCTGTTACCGAAGAGAGCGATGATGAATTTGAACTTTTTTCCAATTTAGAAAAAGAAGATTTCGAAGGCGAAACCATCACTTTCCTTGTTGAAGGTGACTATGCAGAGAATTACCAATCTGTTGAAATATGCCCGAATGAAGATTCTCCCGACCTTATCAGCGAAGCCGTTACCGAACGTAATGCTTTGGTCGAAGAATATTTCAATGTAAACATCACCGAAATACGTGCCGAGGGCTATGGTGAAATGCTTACCTTAGTGCGCAATGACAAAACCGGTGGCGGCGGCAGTTATGACATCATTTGCCCCTATATAACCACTGCAGCAACACTTGCTCTTGAAGGTTGTTTTTTGGATCTCTATGACTATGACGACATACACCTCGATATGTCCTATTGGGATCAGACGGCGGTTGAAGGTCTTTCAATAGCCGGCAAGATGTATTTCTGCACCGGCGATTTCAGTTTGCTTACGCTCGGTTGCACTCACGCGCTTGTTTATAACAAAAAGTTTGTTGACGAAGGCCAGGTTGAAGACCCCATACAACTCGTCAAAGACGGCGAATGGACATATGACAAACTTTATGAAATGGGTCGCAAAGTTACCGCAGACACCGACGGCGTTTCGGGCATGTCCGAAAAAGATACATACGGATTTTTGCTTAATGACAATTTTCCCACCAGCATTTACCTTGGTTCCGGCCAACGCTTGACCGGCAAAGATAAAAACGACTTGCCCATTCTTAAACTTTCGTCTACCTCGGCAACTGATGTTGTCAGCAAGATATTTAATATAGTTAATGATTCTCAGTGTTCTGTCGGCATCGAAAGCTTTGAAGGAAAAGTTACTAACGTTTGGAAAAACGCAACCGAGATGGTTGCCAACGGCAACTGCCTGTTCCGTGCAATCTCGATAATTGATGTTTCGGATCTTGGAGATTATCAGTGCTCATTCGGCTTGCTGCCTATACCTAAGTATACAGCAGAACAAGAATATTATTATTCAAATGTTTCTGTCATTTACGCATCGAGCGCTGCACTTCCGGCATCGAACATATCTCGTGCCGGTATGTCCGCAAAGATACTTGAGGCTGTTGTTCAAGCTTCTACCAATACTACAAAGTATGCATATTATGAGCAGCTTCTCAAGGGCAGAAAGATTCAAGATCCCGAATCCGAGGTAGTTCTTGACGATATATTCGACCACAGAGTTTATGACCTTGGTATAGTATATCAGTGGGGGGATATAAACACCATCATCAATACCGTTGTTTGGAGCGGCAACAACACATTCTCGTCTTCTCTTGACAGTTCTATCGGTACTATTCAGTCAAAGATGGACGAAACCATATCATTTATGAAATAAGCGATAAAACACTTTATAAAGCAAGCATTCGCTGAACCATAAGTTCAGCGGATGCTTTTATATATATAAAGATTGCCCGCACATTTTACCGTGCGGGCAGATAATTTAAAACAAAGACTTATTTTTTCTTTTTAATAATGATAAATACAACAACCGCAACAACGACCACTGCAGCAGCTATCACGACCCACCAAGGGAAGGAGCCTGCATCCGTGCTGTTTTCGGCGCTGCTCTCTGCGGGTGCGCTTGAGGTATCTGAAGGTGCCTCGCTCGATTCGGCTTCGGAAGGAGATTCGGGTTCCGAAGGGACCTCGGACGAAGTGTCTTCAGAACTTTCATCTTTGGAAACGGGATCTTGAGAAGGTTCTTCGGGAATCTCGCTTACGGGAACAAGCTCAAGATCATATACAGTGATTACGCCGCCGCCGACCGAGTATACTTTTAAGCCGGTGAAATAAAGTTTGTTATCGGCATCGATGTATGACTTATCAAACGAACTGCCGTCAAGAAGTGCCTTTGATTCAACAAGTTCGGTGAGAGGGATATATCCCGCATAAGTGCCGGACTGCAGATCGCCACTGCCACCTTCATACGAAACATCTCCGAGTGCGGTGTTGCAAAGCGTATACTGTAACCCATTATCCATATCATCAAGGCTCTTGCTAAAGAAGAAAATGATGTTTGTGTTACCGTTTTCAACAGTAAAATCATAATGAATAGCGTATTCGTTTATGTCGACACCGCATGATTCTTCAGGTGAGAAATAATTGCAGGTGCTAGGCCATGTTCCCGAAACAGAACCTTCAAAAACCGCTTCGTTACTTGTGAAGGTGACGGTGCACGTGCAGCCTCCGTGGTCATCGGGGTACCAAGCGCCGTTGTCGGGAACAAGGTTATACGCCTCTGCACTTGCACCGAAACAAAATATCGCACAAAGCAGAGCCGCAGCTGTGATAATAGTGATTAATTTTTTCATTTTTCCGCTCCAATATCATATTCGTATTGTGCATTTATTATATCACTTATTAATCAAACTGTCAACCTATTTAACTGAGCAACCGCATATATTTACCAATATGACGTCATCGCCAATCTTTTTTATATCACACCACGGAATAGCAATTTTGTTTTTATCGTTAAATGGATTATACCATTTGCAATTAGGCGGCAATATTATCCGATCTATGCGACCTGTTGCTATGTCTATACCAATATCGCATATATAACCTAATTTTTTGCCGTCGGATGCATCTACAACCTCTTTTAATTTAAGTTTTTCAAATGTAGAATATATCATAACAATATACAAATCAGCCCGCCGCTGCCTTCGTTAATTATACGTTGCAAGGTCTCTGACATTTTTTTGCGTGCTTCAACCGGCATATTACCGAGTTTATTGCTCAATCCTTCGGTCACAAGGTCATGCAACGATTTTCCAAACATATCGGAATCCCATATTTTTTGTGGATCCTCTTCAAATTCTTTAAGCAAAAATTGAATCATCGCTTCAGATTGGCGCTCGGTTCCGACGATAGGGGAGACTTCGGTTTCGATGTTGGCGCGTATCATATGAATGGACGGAGCAGACGCTTTAAGTCTCACCCCATATCCGCCGGGTTGTTTAACTATTTCGGGTTCTTCAAGCTTAAGTTCGGATGCATCGGGTACTACAATGCCGTATCCTGTATCATATACTTCTTTGATAGCGGCAGATACTCGGTCATATTCTTTTTTCACCGTCGCAAGTTCTTTTACAAGCAGCATCAATTCTTTATCACATGCAACATTAAAACCGCTGTTTTTGCTCAAAATTTCGTAAAATACCTTTTGCGGTATATTTATTTTTATTGACGCGCTGCCCGAACCGAGGTCGATACCGAGTATCCTTGCGGTGCTTTGGCCTTCTGCGGCAAAGCCTGCAAATTTTGTTTCGATATCTCCCATCCGCGAAAGCGTCGCAACATGTTCGGCAACGGCAGAATCTATTGATGTTTTTATCTCATCATCTTCGGCAAGCATATCAAGCCAATCCGGGGTAGATATTTTTATTTCTTTTACGGGAAATTCATACAGCAATGACGAAAGTATGCCCGTAAGATCGCTTTGATCGAGTTCGGTGCAGTTAAGCGGTAATACCGAAACACCATACTTTTTGTGCAATTCAGTTGCAAGAGCAACAGTGTCATCGGCTTGCGGATGCGCAGAATTAAGCACTATAACAAACGGCTTTCCCAATTTGTGCAATTCATCGGCAACGCGTTTTTCGGCATCAAGATAATTCTCGCGCGGTATCTCGGTTATGCTACCGTCTGTGGTAACGACTATGCCGACTGTAGCGTGATCCGCGATAACTTTGCGTGTGCCGATCTCCGCGGCGGCTTCAAAAGGCATGGGTTGTTCTGACCAAGGTGTCATTACCATGCGCGGTCTGTCGTCTTCGGTCAATCCTGCCGCACCGGGCACAACATATCCCACGCAATCAATGAGTTTTACCCTGACTTTTGCATTATCTCCTAAAGTAAGTTCAACGGCGTTTTCGGGCACAAATTTAGGCTCAGTAGTCATTACCGTACGTCCGGATGCCGACTGAGGCATCTCATCACGCGCTCGCTCGCGTGCAAAATCTCCTTGCATTACAGGCAAAAGCATCTTTTGGGCAAATCGCTTTATAAGTGTACTTTTTCCGCTGCGTACGGGGCCGACAACGCCTATATAGATGTCTCCGCCCGTCCTGCGTGCAATATCGCTGTAGATCGCGGTGTCTGTCATAATCAATATCCTCCGAATTAATGTTAACACAGATATATGGGTAGGCGATTATGCCAACCTGACAAATATTATGAAAACTACCGTCTGTGTTATGACAAAACATTGACAATCGACAATATTTGTGATATCATTAATTTGTAATGGAATGTCACGGAGGGTATATCATGGCAAAATTTAAACGCATAGGTGTTCTTACTTCGGGCGGAGATGCACCGGGCATGAACGCCGCAGTCAGAGCTGTAACCAGGCTTGCACTTTATAAAGGTGTTGAAGTTATGGGTATTTTTAACGGATATCAAGGCCTTATTGACGGCGAGATCAAACCGCTTTCGGGCAGAGATGTATCATATATCATCAATCGCGGCGGAACTATGCTTTATACCGCGCGCAGTACTGAATTCTGTACACCGGAAGGCGTAAAAAAAGCTGTTGACAATTGCAACAAATACGGTATAGACGGCGTTGTAACTATAGGTGGCGACGGCACATTTAGGGGTGCGGTAGCGCTTACCGATGCAGGTGTTCCTTGTATAGGTATTCCCGGAACTATCGATAACGACATCGCGTCGACCGATATGACAATAGGATATGATACCGCTATGAATACGGTAATCGAATGTGTTGATAAATTGCGTGACACAGGCGAAAGCCACGCAAGATGCAATGTTATAGAGGTAATGGGCAGAGATGCCGGCGATATAGCATTAAATACATCGATTGCTGTTGGTGCCGTAACCGCCGTAATACGCGAAATACCTACCGACTTTGACCACGTAATAGACAAAATGATAGATGCTCGCAAAGACGGTAAACGCAATTTTATGATTATCTGTGCCGAAGGTATGGGAAGCGAATACGGCGAAGAACTTGTTGAAATGCTGCAAAGACGTACGGGCATCGAAACACGATTCTCTAGAATAGGCCATATTCAACGCGGCGGTTCGCCGACTTTGCGCGACCGTGTGCTTGCAACACAAATGGGCTGTGCAGCTGTCGAGTCGCTTGTTGACGGTCATATGAAGCAGGTCGTTTGTCTGCGTGGCAACGATATAATTACAATGGATATTCACGAGGCGTTGTTGCTTGATAGATTAATGAAGAACAAGTTGACTCAAGAAGAGCGCGACAGCATTCCGCCCAACAAATTTTATGAGATGAAAAAGATCGTCGCGTGTAAGCAAGGTTACAAAGAATATCTTAACTATATCATTGATCATATGTCGTTATAAACCACAACACATCAGTTGTTTTGACCCGGAGGGTAACTATGCAAACAATAAAAAAACTATTTAAGCCATATGTTGAATACTCGGCATATATCTTTAAGTTTTGGGTAAATCAGATCACTATGTCGGCACTCGGTCTGTTGGTGTCTTGTGCTATTTCGCTTACCGAAGGCATATTGGCATTGCAGATAATTATGGCACTGTTTCCTGTCGGGTTTATGTGTTTTCTCGTCTATGATTATATGTTTCAATTCGGGCACAAGCATTCTGTAAGTATCGAGGCGGGGCATATGTCGTTTGACAAATTATTTGGCCTCAAAATATTTGCGCTTGCTTATGCACCTACATTATTACTTATAATTCTTACAGCAATATTTTCAATATTCGGTGTTGCCAATGCCCCCGCCATAACATCGGTGATTTATTATCTTTTAAATGCATACAATCTCGGATTCTTTTGGTTGCTTGACGGTATTCCCGCTTATGTAACTATGTTGATAATGATGTTGCCCACCATGATTGCGTGTACGCTCGGATATTATCTCGGTGCAATTGACAAACCGATACTGCGTATGTTGGGAATAAATATAAAAAGCAAAAATAAATAACTGCAAAATGCACCTCGCGCATATAATCTTATATAAAAACAGCGTGAGGTGCGATTTGTATGCTTGAATATAATGTTGACAGTCATCAAAAGCCGCCGATAGTATCATTTGTTATTGCGGTTTCATCGTTAATATTGCTCTTGTTGTTTTTGGTCATAACTTCACTTTTTACATCTCGCGGATATGAAGAATTAATGGCCGCAACATCGACAAACGGTTTAAACAAAAAACAGCAACTTATAATTTTAGATGCCGGTCACGGCGGAGAAGATCCCGGTGCGGTTGCCAACGGCGTTATCGAAAAAAACATCAATTTGTCATTGACATTTAAACTCAGGGATATGCTTGCGCTTTCAAAAGTTCAAGCCGTTTTAACAAGGTCCGAAGACAAAATGCTTTATGGTAACGAGATTATAATATCCAAAAAGAACGATGATTTATTAAAACGTGCCGAGTACGCCGCGCAAGATAATGGGCAAATATTTATAAGCCTGCATTGCAATAAATTTGCAATGGCATCCCAAAAAGGCTTGCAGACATTTTATTCGCAAAATAACACCAACAGTCGTCTGTTGGCCGAGAGTATACAAACTACCGTACGTCAATTGATAATGCCACAAAACAAACGGTTGATAAAATCAGAGGACGGCAATATATTAATCCTGCAAAAAGCAAAATGCGCGGCAATATTGGTAGAATGCGGTTTTATATCAAACGAGACAGAAGCGGCAGAATTGTCTAATGACGAATACCAATCAAAACTTGCATATGCAATTTATCTCGGAATATTGAATTATACAGGGGAAAATCAAAGTGAAAACAACATTTTTGTGCAATAATTGCGGAAATGAATCGGCAAAATGGTATGGAAGATGCCCTGTTTGCGGCGAGTGGAATACATATAAAGAAATTTGTGCGCAAAACGAACAAAATGTTGAAGCAAAAATTTCATCGCGCAAGGCACACAAACAATATGGCGAAGCGTCATCACCAAAGGCACGCAAGCTCGAACAAATAGAATTTTCAAACAGTCTTAGATTTTCAACAGGCATTGCAGAATTTGACAGAGTGCTCGGCGGAGGCTTGGTCAAAGGTTCGGTCATACTGCTTTCGGGTGCTCCGGGCATAGGCAAATCGACATTGCTTTTGCAAATATGCGAATATCTCGGCAAAGAAAGCAATCTGTTATATGTCACAGGCGAAGAATCACCGGCGCAAATCAAATTACGCGCAAATAGGGTGGGGGTAAACAGCCATAATCTGCTTGTTTTAAGTGAAACCAATGTAAACGAAATAATACCCGAGATAAACACTGCGCACCCCGATGTTGTCATCATCGACTCAATACAAACTATGTATGATGACGATTATCCGTCATCACCGGGCAGTGTCACTCAAGTTAAGCAATCCGCTTTACGTCTTATCAACAAAGCTAAAGAGGATGATGTTACGATAATAATTGTCGGACATGTCAACAAAGACGGTGCCATAGCAGGTCCCAAAGTACTTGAGCACATGGTAGACGCTGTACTTTATTTCGAGGGCGACAAGCAACAATCATATCGCATAATAAGAGCAGTCAAGAACAGATACGGTTCTACTAACGAAATAGGTGTTTTTGAAATGAACGATGACGGATTGACAGAAATAGAAAATCCGTCGGGTGTATTGCTTGAACAACGTCCAAAAGGCGTTTCCGGCAGTTGCGCCGTATGCATTATGGAGGGTACACGTCCGATAATTGCCGAAATACAGGCACTGTGTATACCGTCGATATATCCGTCACCGCGCCGCAATTCTTCGGGTCTCGATTACAGCCGTATAGCATTGCTCTTGGCGGTTATCGAAAAAAGATTAGGTTATAAATTTTCTACGCTTGATGTATATATGAATGTTGCCGCAGGACTTAGCATAAACGATACCTCGTGTGATGCCGCATGTATTCTTGCATTGATATCTTGCTATAAAAACATCAATATTCCCGAGGATTTATTAGTCATCGGCGAGATAGGTCTATCGGGAGAATGTAGGTCTGTATTTTCTATCGAACAGCGTATAAACGAAGCCGCAAGATTGGGATTTAAGCGCATCGCGATTCCGTTTAGAGCGATGCCTAAAATAAAAAAACGTGCGGGAGTTGAGTTATTGCCGTTACACGGTGTATTTGACCTTGTGCATCTGCTCGGAAACAACGAATGAACATAACAATTATTTCAAGCATTATGTCTCAGGAAATGGTTAGCGTTTTAGAACAATATGTCAACATTTGGCAGCCATGTGGTACGATGATGCTGTCAAGCGAGTTGAAATATCACCCCGACATAATTTGTTCACAATTAGGCGAGACCTTGTATATGAGCGCCGATTGCATATCAGACAGGGTAAAAGCGGTTGCCGTAGACAAAATCAGCAACAGTTATCCCAACGATTGCATACTAAACAACCTGATAACTGACAGATATATAATCACAGGTAAAAAAACAGTGTTACCGTATAATGATATATACGGCAAAGAGATAATAAGAGTTGCACAAGGATATGTAAAATGCTCGGTAATTGATCTCGGCGGCAGATATATAACCTCAGATTTGTCTATAAAAAACAAGCTGACAGAGCTTGGATACGACGCATTGCTGACAACCAACGACGGCGTTAAGCTAAACGGTTTCAGTTGTGGATTTATCGGCGGTGCAACAGCTGTAATCGCCAACAAGATGTTTGTATTCGGCGACATAACAAAACATATTGATCACAAAGCAATAACAGATTTTGCAATGAGATCGGTAACAGACATAATCTGCTTGAGTAAAAATGACTTATATGATTATGGCGGCGCCGTTACAGCTAAAGTGCTTTAAAATGCTTATTTGCGGCAAAAATGTCTTAGGTGATGCTTTTTTATCGATTTTGCCGCCCTGCGTTCTATAAAATTTTGATTTTGTAGAATTATATATCTTAAAAGGTAGGTAAATAATCCGCGCTACCCTACATCGAAAATCTCGGCACGTTTACACATGCCGAGATTTAATTTATTTAGGTATATCAGCTGAGTTGCTTCTTTATGCGCTCAAGCGCTTGTTTTTCAAGCCTTGAAACCTGTGCTTGAGATATGCCGATTTCACGCGATACTTCTGTTTGCGTCTTGCATGCAAAGAATCTAAGTTTTAATATGCGCTTTTCGCGTTCACCCAACGAGCCGATTACTTCGCCCAATGCTATTCTGTCTATCCAAGTATCGTCATTACAATTTTCGTCTTTTATTTGATCCATAACGTACAGCGTATCACCGCCATCAGAAAATACAGGTTCATAAAGCGATATCGGCGCAATAACCGCATCCATTGCCATTGCGACCTTATCGCTGCATTCGCCTAACGCCTCTGCAATCTCATAAACGGTCGGCTCGCGCATCAAGCGGCTTGATAATGATTCTCGCATTTGCATTGCCTTATACGCAAGGTCGCGTACCGAACGCGAAACGCGCACCATGTTGTTGTCGCGCATATAGCGCCGAATCTCCCCTATTATCATCGGCACTGCGTATGTGCTGAATTTAACATCAAGCGAAAGATCAAAATTATCAACAGCTTTTATCAACCCGACGCACCCGACTTGAAATAAATCGTCTGCGCATTCGCCACGGTTTTGAAAACTTTGTATAACGCTTAATACAAGTTTTAAATTGCCGTTTATAAGCCTTTCCCTGGCATTTCTGTCACCGTTTCTTGCTTTTTTTAGCAAAATTATTTTTTGTTCGTCAGTCAGCACCTCAAGTTTTGCCGTATTTACGCCACATATCTCGACTTTGTTATACATATCGCAAGACACCTTTCAAATGTTATTGCGATATTATTTTTGCCTCTTTTGCGTTGATAGATACCTATCGGCGAGAATTCTAACATATAATTTTGTGAGGTGATAACGATTAAAAAGTTTTTTGCCATGCTATTGCTCTGCGCCGTTGCATCAGCAGTATGGATATCATGTTGTAACTGTATCGATGACGCGACAGAATCATATGCTCGCTACTTGCTAAAAAGTAACGCTGTTGCAAAATTGTATGGTACTTTATCGTCGGAATTGTCAACATTTAACACATCAAACATGGTAACACAAGACAGAGCTGGCGATATAACCGTTTTAACGGTCAACGCTGACTTGATTAATACAGCCGTGATCGAACTTACAAACAAAGCGAATACCATATTAAGCATGCGTGATTTTTGCACCATAAGCATTCCGTTGGGCTCAATGAGCGGTATACGGTTGTTGTCCGGTTTAGGACCGCCGATAAAAATAAAAAGCATCCCCGTCGGCAACGCCGTCGGGGATGTAAAAAGCAATATGATATCTGCAGGAATCAACCAGGTAAATCACCGTATAACCGTAACTATAAGCGCATGCATCGCGTTGATGTATCCGTTTGAAGACTGCATATGTAATATATCAACCGAGCTTTTGCTGTGCGAAACGATAATAATCGGTTCAGTGCCTGAAATTGTTGTTGGCTGAAAGTTTATGTGCGATTTCAAACGATATTATCGAAACAGCACTTGAAGCCGAAAGAGAAAACGGACATGACCTAGGGTATTTTATCTTGATTATTTCATCGGAAGCGGCAATAATTTCTGCAGAAATTCCGCGCTTTTCGCCGCCAAAAACAAGACAAACAGGCTTTTTAACACGCACACGGTACATATCCTTTGCCTTGTCGGTTTTTGCGGTTGAAACTATCATATATCCCATTTCTTTTGCTTTAATAACCGCTTCGGCAACAGAATCGACTACCGCAATATCAAGAAGCTCCGATGCGCCCGCAGAAGCACGGCAAACCGTCTCTGTCGCAGCGTTAAAATCACGTTTTGGCAGTATAAGCCCGTCAACCCCCGCTGCATACATGGTACGTAAAGCATAACCGAAATTAAACGGATCTTCGATGCCGTCAAGCACGGCAATATAATTTTTGTGTTTGGCAACAAGTTCATCAAGCGACATATATACTCTGTCGCCTACAAACGCCGCTATTCCGCCCGACGTCGCAGATGCACCAAGCACCGAAAATTCATCTGCAGACAGATATTCTATCTTGACGTCATATTTTTCAAGCGCGACATATTGACGTTTTTCCGCATCATGAAAACCCGAACGCATTACATTGTCATATCTGTCTTTGTCAAGCACGATGTTGTAAATCGGGCGTTTTGCTGCCTCGAGCGCCGTTCTGACCGAAATATATCCGCTTAATAAATACTTGTTCATCCTAAAAGCCCCAAAATACTTGATGCCGTAGTAGGCGTTACGGCGTTAGTGCAATAAGTCGTTATCAAAACATCGTCTGCATCGTGCTGTGTTACAAAATCGGCAAGTTTTCCGCTGTAGTAATTGTCATACGTCTCTGTGTTAATTCGCAGATAATGAATCGTTTGATAATCATTCGCAAGGAATTGCAACATAGGCGGCACGCTGTTGTCTCCGACAACGACCAAAACTTTGCCGTTTCTATTTCCCGTGGTTATCTCAGAATGCTCTCCGGAACGTCCGAGAAATGTCGAATATGCATTTGAAATTCCTACCGTATTGCCCACGAGAGCATAATTTTTATATATCAATCCGTTATTGTGCAAAACAACACTTATGCTGCCGTATTCAGGAATCTTATAATAATCGACATGGTCTTTGTTTGTAAAAAGTTGGTTTGATGCCAATGAAGAGTTTGTATCACTGCCTGCGCTGACGGCGTTGTAAAACTGCCCCAAAAAGCTATCTACACTTCCCTGCTCGTATTGATCAAGCGACAAAGGAACTCCACCCAAAGATTTTATAAACTCGACATATGCATAATAAGCTCCCAAAGACGTCCAGTTAGTATCGGTATTAAAATAAATATAGTCGCTTTTATTTGCAGAAAGCGTGTCATATATATTTACAGAAACCGCAGAGTGAATATTTTTAGATGCATTATTTATAAAACTCTTTTGAGACGAACAATAAAAGTCGCATGACTGTTTAACGGAATTAGGTATGGAATCTTTTATAAACTCTACATGAGTCGGAACGAGTATACTGTAAACATTTGCTTTACCCGACAAAGACAACGCAAGTTTTTCGACAGCATCGGCATAACGTATTGCCTGCGAGGATGTGCCGTTAAACTGCTGCAAGCCCATGTTTTCATATACAAAAGTATAACCCATGCTATTAATTATCCAACCTGTATAAGTTTTATCCGAAATATTGGGATTGCTTTCATCCGGTTGCGACGAGGTTTCGTCTTTGCTTTCATCGGACGGAACCAACGAGTCATCCTGCGAAATCTCGGGATCTGAAACCTCGGGTGTGCTGGGATAATCCTGTGAAGATGTTTCATCTGACGTACTACTTTGTCCGGCATTTGAACTCAACTCACCGGATATCGGTAAAGAAGCATCACTCGGCTCGTTTTTGGGGTTAAAAAACACTACCGCGGCAACGGCACCGACTATAACGAGCATTATTATAAGTGCCGCCATAAGTGCCGTACGGTTGCCTTTGCGATTTTCGTCAAGCGCCAGGTTTTGTTCTCTGTCTTCCATTGACTGTCTCCTTTATTAAGCTCGTATTAAGCTTGAGAATGATCGATGTCTTCCGTATTACCGTTATTATTGTCTTCTTGCTGCAAATTATTCTGTGCCGCGCTCTCTGCGGCTTTGCGAGTTTTGACGGCGTCAAGCATCTCAAACGTAACATTAGGATCAAAGCACAGTTCAAACTGTTCGCCGTCCATAACCTCATTCTTGACAAGATAATCGGCAATAAAGTCAAGTACTCTACGATTTTCTGTCAAAATGCGTTTTGCGTTGTCATAAGCCTCAGAAACTATTTTTAATACTTCGCCGTCAATACGAGCAGCGATTTCTTCTGAATAATTGCGCTGATTACCATACTCAAGTCCAAGAAACACCTCGTCGTGCGATGTACCGTAAACGATAGGTCCAAGCGTTTCACTCATACCCAATTGCGTAACCATCTTACGCGCGATATTTGTCGCACGTTCGATATCGTTTGAAGCTCCACCCGAGATGTCATCAAGCACAAGTTCTTCGGCAACTCTGCCACCGAGCAGAGATGCAATAGTCTCTTTAAGTTCGTTTTTGTATACGCTTGTTTTGTCTGTTTGAGGAATAGAAACTGTATAACCGAGCGCTCTGCCGCTGGGAATTACAGAAATCTGCTGAACAGGGTCCTGTGTGGGCAAAACATGGTGCACAATAGCGTGACCCGCCTCGTGATATGCGGTCTTGCGTTTGTCGTCGTCGGTAATAATAAGTGACTTTTTGGGAGTACCGACAACTATTTTAAGTATGGCATCATGAATTTCGGGCATACCGATCTTTTTTTTACCGCGTCTTGCGGCAAGCAATGCTGATTCGTTTAAAAGGTTTGCGAGATCTGCGCCGGTGAATCCCGCGGTTGATTTTGCGATAACCTCAAGGTCAACACCGTCTTCAAGTGGTTTTTTGCGTGAATGCACTTTTAATATAGCAACTCTTCCGCGTATGTCGGGATATCCTACATTGACTTGACGGTCAAATCTGCCGGGCCTTAAAAGCGCAGGATCTAGTATATCCGGCCTATTGGTAGCCGCCATAACTATAACGCCGTCGTTGACGCCGAAACCATCCATTTCCACAAGCAATTGGTTTAACGTCTGCTCGCGTTCGTCATGACCGCCGCCGAGACCTGCACCTCTGTGTCTGCCTACGGCATCTATCTCGTCAATAAAAATAATGCAAGGCGATGTCTTTTTTGCAGTCTCAAACAAGTCACGCACGCGCGACGCACCTACACCGACATACATTTCGACAAAATCAGAACCGGATATTGAATAAAACGGAACACCACTCTCGCCCGCAACGGCCTTTGCAAGCAATGTTTTGCCGGTACCCGGAGATCCGACAAGCAAGACACCTTTGGGTATTCTTGCACCGAGAGAAGTGAATTTTGAGGGATTCTTGAGAAATTCGACAACCTCTTGCAATTCTTCTTTTTCTTCATCGGCACCCGCAACATCCGCAAATGTGACTTTGTGTTTTTCATCACTGCCAAGTTTGGTTCGCGCACGGCTAAAAGAGTTCATCTTGCCTATACCGCCGCCACCGCTTTTTCCGGATTTTGCAATAAACACATACGCAAAGACCACCAACGCGATTATTACCAATATATAAGGTAAAAGCTGAAGCCATACAGGCCATGAGGTAGGCGCGACATAGTCAAAATCTTTAAGATTTGCTTCTTCTTTAATATGATTTTCGTTTATAATCTCACCGAGATCGCTGTAAAACAAGCTGAGATCTCTGAGCTTATATGTCCATACTTTACCGCTCGTATCCTTAAGCATTATGGTATTATCCGAATCGATAACAAAACTTTCGACTTTGTCTTGAATAAACATATCATAAAGATCCGAATATGACTTTACGGTATTACTGTTGTAGCTCTGCGCGAGGGATGTTGCTATAACAAGTATAGCGATAAAAAACAACCCATAAAACAGAAAGTACTTTTTGTTTTTCACTATTGCATGTCCTGCCTTTCTAAAAAGGTCACCGAGATATAATCAGCGTCCTCTCTGTGCGAATAAATTCTGTCGGCCGCACCTATAAACGGTACGCAAACGATACCCTCGTCATCAAAAAACACAGGTATCGCATCCCGCAACCGCGCGGGTATTTTTTTGTTGATAAATGCCTTTTTTACAGACCGATTAACTCCCAATGCTTTGATCTCATCACCGCTCATGCGCGCACGGTAATAAACATTGCCGCAAATTTGTCGGCTGTCAATACTTGTAAAATAGTCGCAATTTTTCTGCGGCGTATCGCCATAATATATTAAGACCTTTCCGCCGTCAAAATAATTGATGCCGTATTGCAATTTATAGATAGCGGTATCAATGTGCCGTGGTTTTTCTTGTAGGTGCTCAAACCTCACCCTGCCGTTTTTTAACACTGCATATATACCGCCTTGCAGCGTAATAACAGTATCTTTATGCAGGGAATCCACTATTGTTTCCGCATGATGTGACAACATTCCTTTGCCGCAAAAATTCATAAATCTGTGTTTAACAAGCCTGATTGCAGCCGCACGAGGTATAGATGTCAAATCATCGACATTTTCAAAAGACGATACAACAAGTCTGTCAATATCGGCAGCGTTTGACGAAAGCCTGTTAATTGCTATATCGGTATTATGATTTATTCTGCGCAAAAGCGGCAACACCTCATTGCGAATGATATTTCGCGTGCAATCGTTGATCAAATTAGTACTGTCGATGACATACTCTTGATCTATAGATTGCAAAAATGATTCTACATCCGATCTGTAAACACTTAAAAGAGGTCTGATATACATGTCACGCTTTACAGGTATTCCCGAAAGTCCCGCAACGGTTGTACCTCTTACCAAGTTCATCAAAACTGTCTCGGCGTTATCCGATGCGGTATGTGCCGTGGCAAAATAATCTATGGAGTTATCCGCAGCGTGCTTTTCAAATGCCGTATAACGTGCGTCACGAGCGGTTTCTTCAAGTGATTTGCCGGATGTTTTGCAAAGCGCGGGAACATCGACGCAAACGGCGGTAAAAACAATATTCAGCCTGCCGCACAGCGCACGGCAAAACTCCATATCGCGATCCGCCTCAGCTCCCCTTATCATATGATTAATATGGATAGCGCTTAAATTAAACTGAAAACGTGCGCCGAGCTCATTTAAAGCACACAACATTGCAACAGAATCAGCCCCTCCCGAAAGACAGGCGCATACTTTGCTGCCGCGCTTGATAAGGTCATTATCGCTAATGAACCGCGTTACATTAATAATAAAGTCATTGTTGCTCATCAAAATCACTTATTGCCGTAAATCTGTATGTGCTTCCATGCCAATTCATGTTAATAACACCCGTTCCTCCGTGACGGTTTTTTGCAATTTCGCAAGCTACAAGCAACGCGCCGTTGTCAGTAGGAGTTATATAATTCGAGTCTTCGCCGTCTTTTTTATCACTCTTGGGGACATATTTGTAAAGCAACATAACTATATCGGCATCTTGCTCGATTGAACCCGATTCGCGCAAGTCGGTAAGCTCGGGCTTTTTATCCTTGCGGTCGGCAAGGCCGCGGTTTAACTGTGAACATAAAATAACAGGTACGCCGAGTTCCATTGCCATCAGTTTGAGGCCTCGAGTCATCGCTGATATCTCATTGACTCGATTTTCATAATGCGAATTGTCATCTCTGACCGCTGTCATCAGTTGCAGATAGTCAATTATAACAAGTGCAAGCTCCTTGCGTCGGCGAAGTTTTGCCTTCATTTGCGGCAATGTAATCGCCGATGTATCGTCAATGATTATCTTTGTTTCACTTAAAACGCTCGACGCTTCGGCAAGTCTTACCCAATCGTCATCGCTTAAAGCACCTGTGCGCATATTATGGTTGTCAACGCCTGCTTCGGATGCAAGCATACGCGAAACAAGCTGATAAGCGGGCATCTCGAGTGAAAAAATCGCAACTTCTTTTTTTGTTGATTTTGCGACATTTGCGGCAATATTAAGACAGAATGACGTTTTGCCTATACCGGGACGCGCTCCGACGACCACAAAATCACCCGGATTTAATCCGACTATATATCTGTCGATAGATGAAAACCCGATTTTGGTTCCGCTGAAAGCGTTGGGATTTTTTGAGATCTCTTCAAGCCTTGCGTATTCGTCTATTACAACGTTTGCTATATCTTTAAAATCGTGTATGCGATTGTCGTGCGATATTTCAAAAATACGTTTTTCGGCAATCTGTACAAGCGACTCAGGCTCTACTGCCTCGCCAAATGCACGTTCTGACATTTCACGTGAGACTGTTATGAGCGATCTTAACAGCGCTTTGCCGCGAACAATATCGGCATATTGTCCTATATTTGCAATTACGAGTGCGGAATCAACAAGCATTTTTATATATTTTGCGGCGTCGCCTTCGTTATACTTACCGCTTTCGACCAGAGCAGCAACTAATGTAACGCCGTCAATGGGCTTGGCGGCAGCAAACATAGACAGCATTTGTCTGTATATAAGTTTATGTTGCTCAAGATAAAAATCGTCTGCAGTCAAATATGCAATATCTGCCATGCGTGTTTCATCGCATATCGCCGCGCCGAGCACCGCCTGCTCTGCTTCAAGCGAATACGGCATCTGTTTGATATCAAAATCCGCCATATGCTTGTACACCCCTCACATAAATTAATTGTTACGTCTCGACAACTATTTTTATCTTTGACGAAACATCTGTAAAAAGTTTAACATCGACCTCATACTGACCGACAGTCTTTATCGGTTGCGAAACAGATACTTTGCGCTTGTCAATAGTTATGCCGTGATCTGCCGCAAGTCTATCACATATATCTTTTGAGGTTATCGCACCATAAAGTTTGCCGTCGACACCACCCGTGGTACGAAATGTGACAACAACGTTTTTTAACTTTTCGGCAACTGCCATTGCCTGCTTGCGTTCCTCTTGCCTGCGATAATTCTCGCTTGCCTCGCGATTGCGCAATTCAGTCATAACCTGCTCATCGGCAAGTTTTGCAAGTTTACGCGGAAACAAAAAGTTGTTGGCGTATCCGTCGGAAACATTGAGAAGTTCGCCTTTTTTGCCCTGTCCGCGAACATCTTGCAATAAAATAACTTTCATAATAATTATCCTCCGCATCAGGATTCACCGAGTGAATCAAAATATCTGTCAATCTCTTTTTTAAGCAGATCGACGGCGTTTGTCATATCTTTGACATAAGACGACACATTGTTATCGTGAAATACGGTTACTACACCGCCCGCCGCCTGGAAATGTCCGCCACCGCCAAGCGCGGCAACTATGTTTTTGACATTTACGGTATGATCGCTGCGCGCGGATATATTAATACGTCTGTCGTTAAAATACAACACAAACGAAGCCGAGATACCTTCAATAGTCAACATGCTGTTTGCGGCTTTTGCCGCAGTTATGGTATATGATCCTTCAAGGTCATTTATAGTCGCGACAGCACAACAGTCACGGTACATAATCATGTTATTAACCGTATTGGTTATAACACGGTTCTCGTCCGAGGTATTTTTAAAGAACCTCAAGGTGCGCCAAGTTTCGGCACCCTCCTTGCTGAGATATCGGCAAGCGGCAAATGTACGTGCGCTGGTCTCTTTCATCAACCTGTCTGTATCAAGCATTATGCCGGTAAGCAGGAGATTTGCCGCAGTGGCACCGAGATAAGTTTGTTTTATCTCAAATTCACATATTTCCGCAACCATTTCGGATGCCGACGAAGCGGACGGATCGATATAAAGGTGAACGACATTATTATCAAGTTCGCCGCTTTTTGCATGGTGATCTATGATAATAACGCGATTTGCGTTGTGATATATCTCGGGGCATTCAAATTTAGTCGGATTGCTGACATCGGTTATTATAAGTAACGTATCGGGGCCGAGCAATTCCTGACCGTAAGTAGCAGGCACAAAAAGGTCATCAAAATCGCGGTCGGAAGAAATAAAGTCGAGCACCGGGTGAATACCGCTGTATTCAGTATCGATGATTATCTTTGCATTGCCGCCAACCTCTTTGACAAAGCAAGACATTCCTATGCAACTTGCGATTGAATCATAATCAGGACGTTCGTGTCCGAATATCAACACATTACTGCTTATCGAAATATGGTGCTTTAGCATATCGCGGCAGATTCTTGACCTGGTTGGCGACTGGCTCTGCACGGGCTTTGTGCGCCCGCCGAACTCAAGGTTTTTGCCGTCATCTCCTATAAGGACAGCTATTGCACCGCCCTTTTGGTATGCGAGGCTGAGTGCGGACCTTGCGGACAAATATTTTTCTTTTGGAGTCCCATCGGATGAAGATATACCGATTGACACCGTAAGCGGAAGTATAGAGTCACGCGACGCCTCAGTAACTTTATCGAGTATATCAAACCTCGAATCAACCATTTGAGCAAGATGGTCATGTGTAAAAGCAAGGATATAAACACCGTTTTCGTTTTCGACCAAAATACCGTCTATGCTATCCGCCCAATTCAAAAGCAAAACCGCTATCTTGCCTGCTATCTCACGGTAATTGTCGTGCACCTCTTTGATTTCACTGCTGTTATCAAACGCTATTGCCGCAATGTGATATTTGTTGCTGTCAAACAATTTTGCCAACTCGGTATATTCGGATCTGTCGTGAAATATGGCAGCAAAAAATTTTTTGTTCATATAGACGCAAGGCACTGCCTCGGCGCGATAATCACCCTCTGCAAGTTTTATTTCTATATGGTTATCGGTCGATTCATACGCGCGTTTCAACTCCGAATAAGTCAGCATACCGCCGAACTTATCTGCAAGCTGCGTGCCGAGCCTTATGCCGCGCGCCTCTGAAAGTTCGCCAAAGCCTAT
This sequence comes from uncultured Ruminococcus sp., assembly GCA_964402515.1. Lineage (GTDB taxonomy): Bacteria > Bacillota > Clostridia > Oscillospirales > CAG-382 > Coliplasma. The sequence goes on from CAYOCM010000006.1 coordinate 23,876, forward strand.
ATTAAACCATGCTAAGGTGTTATCGGATGATATAATTGCAACAGGACGGTCAAACGATGATAATGTTTCGGCAAGCAACGGATATATTGAATGCGTATATTGATCGCGCTTTTGCATACCGCGCATCCTGACCGCAAGAAATAGATTTACGAGTATAAAAATAACAAGAACGGCAGCAACAAGAAATCCCGCAAGGCTATCAAACAGCATACAGACAACAGCGGCTACCGCAAGAACCGTTACAGACACCGTCGTACTTAAATTGTTGCTGATAACAGAAAACAGTTTTTTAATAACTCATCCCCCCTGTTATTTTTCAGAAAAGTATTATAACATACCCGCAAATACTTTGTCAACCGAAATACTGTCAATCAAGCAAGGTTTGCTGAGAATCGTCATCAACTTCAAGCAATATCGCGCCTGTTGAAGGCAACGAATCCTTACGATACTTGCTTTCTTTTGACAAAGGCGAATTGTGCAGATCATAGATCGTAGCGGATATAACACTTTGCTTTTCTTTAAGTGTAAATATTTGGCCGCCGGCCGAAGTGCGCGTGGCTTTTTCGGTAATTTTATCGGATTTAACAAGCATAGCTCTGCCGCCGTCTGTCTTTACAAAAAACTCACACGGCTCTGTGATATGAAATGCCGCAACAAGCGGACTGTCAATATAAAACGCTTTAGTCAACTTTTTGCGATTTTGTTTGGTTTCGTATGCATTTGCGGGTATGCGCACAGCTTTGCCGTTTGCAAAGAACAGCACGATGCTGCCTTTATATTCTTTTATGCACAAGGAATATATTGCCCGTTCTTTGCTTTCAAAAGCAAGTTTTGCGGGCACATATTCCCCCAAAACAGACAGCTTTTGGTTGTCAAACACATTTGCCTTTGATTTATAAACTTGCCCGAGCGAAGTAAAAAACAGTATCTCTGCGGTATTCGTTGTGTCTGCACGATATATAACCGCGTCGTTTTCTTTAAGATACAGTTTATCATTGGTCCGCATAGAAGCAGACAAACATTTTTTAAAGTAGCCCTCTCTGGTGAAAAAGCATGTTATGGGACTGTCATCAACAATTTCTTCAAACACAGGCAATGCCGCATCATCATCAAATAAAATGCCGGTTTTGCGCGGGATACCGTATTTTGCGCTTATTGTGCCAAGTTGCTTAGCAATGACATTTTTAATTTTTTTGTCGCTGCTTATAACGGCGGTGAGTTCTGCTATCTCATCCTCAAGCGAAGTGATCTCATCGGTACGTTTTACGATATATTCGCGGTTAAGATAACGCAACTTGATATTAGCAACAAACTCTGCCTGCAACTCGTCAATACCAAAGCCTACCATAAGGTTAGGAACGACATCGGCATCTTTTTTGGTTTCTCGAATTATGGCTATCGCCTTATCAATATCAAGCAATATCTCGCGCAAACCAAGCAACAGATGCAATTTTTCTTGTTTGCGTTCGCGTCTGAAAGTATATATTCTTCTGAGGCAACCTATGCGAAATTTTATCCATTGCTCGAGTATCTCTTTTACACCCATAAGTCGCGGCAGACCGCCGACGAGTATGATAAAATTGCACGAAAAGAATGATTGCAATTTTGTCATTTTAAAAAGTTGTGCGAGAATACGGTCTTTATCGGCGCCTTTTTTCAGGTCTACGGCAAGCCTTAAACCCTCAATGCCTATTTCGTCACGAACATCGACGATATCCGAAATCTTGCCGGCTTTGACAAGGTTGATTATCGCAGAACGTATACTTTCGACCTTTTGCTCATACGGTATCTCTGTAAAGATTATACGTCTTTCTTTTTCATCATAAGTGTATTTTGCGCGCAATTTAATGCTGCCGACACCTGTCTCGTATATTTTTTTCATCATATCAACATCATAAAGGATATCGGCACCGGTTGAAAAATCTGGTGCGGGCATTATATCCATTATTTCGTCGGTAGTAATATTTTCGTTTTTAAGATAGGCTATGGTAGCGTCGCACAGTTCTTTTAAATTAAACGAGCAGACATCGGACTTCATGCTGACCGCAATGCCGACATTGCAATATGCCAACACATTGGGATAAGATGTAGGCAACAACACGGGTTCGGTGGTTGTATTGTCATAATTGGGTTCAAAATCGACCGCATCTTCGTCGATGCCGTCAAAAATTTCGGCAGCTATCGGCGCCAGTTTGCATTCGGTATAACGCGCGGCAGAGCAAGCGGTATCGGAATAATGTTTGCCGAAAGTGCCTTTTGATTTTATAAAAGCGTGCAACTGCGCTTCTTTACCGGTGGTCATAGCCGCAAGCGTTTCGTATATAGAAGCGTCGCCGTGAGGATTAAGCATCATGGCCTGGCCGACAACCTTGGTACTTTTTGTAGTGCTTTCGCCTGTCAGCAACCCCATTTTATACATTGTATAAAGCAATTTGCGGTGTGCGGGCTTAAAACCGTCAATATCGGGTATGGCTCTGCCCACGATGCAAGTCATCGCATACGGCATATAGTTGGTTTCTATTACCCGAGTTATCGGCATCTCGACAGGCTCTGAGACTGTTTGCGGCACAAGGTCTGCCGCCTTTTTCTTTTTTGCCATAAATAATTATTTCCTTTGTCTGCCAAACATATTTTGTCTGTCAAACATCCATTTCTTCAAGATAATTAAGTCCATAGAGTGCAATATGACGTTTTCTGCCCTCGATATCGTCGCCGAGCATAAGATCAAACATTGCTTTTGTGGGAGCGTCGGGTTCGGCAGTGATTTTAATAAGTCTGCGTGTTGCGGGGTGCATGGTGGTGAGCGACATCATTTCGGGGTCGTTTTCGCCAAGTCCTTTAGAACGCATTATCATATATTTTTTATCGCCGAGTTCGCTTACTATGCGGCTTTTTTCGGCATCGTCATAAGCAAACAAAGTCTGTTCTTTCGTACGTATTTCATAAAGAGGCGTTTCGGCTATAAATATTTTACCCTCGTTAATCAAAGACGGCATAAGACGATAGAACAAAGTAAGCAAAAGCGTGCGTATCTGATAACCGTCGACATCTGCGTCGGTGCATATGATTATCTTGTTCCATCTCAACCTGTCAAGGCTGAATGTTGGCAAAGTTCTGCCTTTGGCATCTTTTTCAACGCCGCAACCGAGCACTTTGATCATATCTCTGACAATGTCGTTGGCGTGCAGAGCCTCATATTTTGCTTTGATGCAGTTGATGGTCTTACCTCTGACAGGCAAAAGTGCCTGAAAATTAGGATCGCGTGCCAACTTGCATGATGTAAGTGCCGAGTCACCCTCGACAATATATATTTCGCATATATCCGGATTTTTTTCACGGCAGTTGACAAATTTTTCAACCGAATTGTCAAGTTGCAGCGAAGCAACAGGCTTGCTTTTTGCGGCTTTTCTTGCGGCAACGGCAGATTCGCGGCTTGTTTTATTATTGTATGCCAGCATACATATTTTGTCTGCCTGCTCGGGGTTTTCGACAAAATAGGTGGTCAGCATATTCTTGAGCCAATCGGTCATGGCTTCTTGAATAAACTTATTTGTAATCGCTTTTTTTGTCTGATTTTCATACGAAGCAACAGTCGAAAACGAACTTATAACCAATATAAGGCTCTCATCTATATCGGAAAAACCTATATGGGGTTCGTTACGCTGATACTTGTTATTATTGGTAAGATAATTATCCACCGCCCATGTAAACGCGGCCTTAACCGCTTTTTCGGGAGCGCCGCCGTGTTCGAGGTAAGACGAGTTGTGATAATATTCCGTCATGCTTATCTTGTCAGAAAAGCAAAACGCCGCAGTCATCTTGACGGTATATTCAGGCTTATCCGGCCTATCGCGTCCGACGCGCTCGGTAGAAAAGCGTTCAACAGGCGATATGGCAACACCGTCCGCAATCTCTTTTATATAATCGGTTATGCCGTTTTCATAGTAAAATTCGCTCTCGTCAAAACTGCCGTCGGCATTTTGCCATCTCAAAACTATGCGCAATCGTTCGTTGGCAACCGCCTGACGCTTTAAAGTTTCTTCAAAAAACGTTTTTTGGATCTTTATAT
>CAYOCM010000007.1:0-21592 GCA_964402515.1 uncultured Ruminococcus sp.
ATTTTATCGAAGAACTGCAAAAGAACGGCACACGCGTGATATTGGTCACGGCGCATTATGTCTGCACCGACAGAGGATTTTATACTGCCGGAGGCTATGGCCTCGATTACGGTCAGCATGACAACTGGGATAAATATGTCGATGTCCAAAAGAAGCTGGCCGACGAATATAATCTCGAACGTATCGCCGTCAACGAGCTTTGCCTCGATGTGGGACTTAACAAACTCTGCGCCGCGGGTGACGGCATACATCTTTCGGCAATAGGTCAGCAAAAATACACCGAATGGATAGGCGGATATCTGCTTGAAAATTCGCGCGAACCGCAAAAGGACGAGTCATCCGACGATCAAAGCACCGTTTCCGATGACGAGTCGGCAGACGCTTCGTCGGAAACAAGCTCCGCTGACATTCCGAGTGCCGACGCTTCGGAACCTTCCGATACACAATCGGCACCTGTCGCGCTTATAATAGTTGTCATCGCAACACTTGTGCTTGCGGTGGCAATAATCGTTATATTTGTTATTAAAAAGAAAAAATAATAAAAAATCGGTTCGCGGAAGCGAACCGATTTTTTTATACCGTATCATATTATAACTGTTTTTCTTACGCCGGTTATCATGCCTACGGCGTTCAAGGTGTCCTTATCCGGCGATTGTATCGTGTCGATGACCGTAACGGCATTGCCGCCTTTTGCCTGCGAGATAAGCGTTTCGATATTTATGCCGCTGTCGGAAAACGCCTGCGATATCTGTGCCAACATGTTGGGAATATTTGCGTGCAACACTACGGTGCGGCTTTTTGCCGTCGGCGGCTGCGTGACAGACGGATAGTTGACGCTGTTTATTATTATGCCTTTATCAAGATAGTCGGCAAGCTGTGTTGCGGCGGCAAAGGCACAATTTTGCTCGGATTCCGGCGTTGAGGCTCCGAGGTGCGGAATAGCGATGACATTATTTGCCTCAAGCAGTTTTTGAGACGGAAAATCAGTGACATATGCCGCCGCCTTGCCCGATGAAAGCGCTCCGATTATGTCGTCGTCATTCACCAGATCGCCTCGCGCAAGGTTAATTATACGCACACCGTCTTTCATTTTTGATATTGCTTTGGCATTTATCATTCCGCGGGTTGAGTCTGTAGACGGCACGTGCAAAGTTATATAGTCGCATTTGGCATACATCTGCTCAAAACTCTCTGCTTTTATGACCGCTCCCGAAAGGTTCCATGCCGCTTTTACGGTTATATACGGGTCAAAACCTATCACGTTCATACCCAAAGCAACAGCGGCATTGGCAACCGCGCCGCCTATGGCGCCGAGCCCGATAACGCCCAACGTTTTGCCGTATATTTCGGGACCGACAAATTGCGATTTGCCTTTTTCAACGAGTTGCGCCACATCGGCCCGGTCTTTCAGCGTCGAGGCCCAATTAATGCCGCCAATGATCTTGCGGCTTGACAACAACAGCGCCGCTATCGCGAGTTCTTTTACTCCGTTTGAATTTGCACCCGGAGTGTTAAATACCACTATGCCTTCTTCGGCACAGCGTTCTATTGGAATATTGTTTATTCCCGCGCCCGCGCGTGCGATAACCAAAAGGCGTTTGTCAAACACCGCCGAATGCATATCGGCACTGCGTACTATTATGCCGTCGGCTGCGCCGTCGCCGTCAAGCGAATATCCGCGCGAAATAAGCACATCTGTGCCCGAACTGTCTATTTTGTTTAACAGTTTAATATTTTTCATATGTTTTCGCTCTCAAATCTGCGCATGAATTCTATAAGCGCTTCTACACCTTCCAAAGGCATCGCATTGTATATCGATGCGCGCATTCCGCCTACGGCGCGGTGCCCTTTGATGTTTGCAATGCCGTTTTTTGCCGCTTCGTCGCAAAACTTTTTGTCAAGGTCTTTGTCGCCGGTTACAAAGCATACATTCATAACGGAACGGAACTTTTTGTCTGCCGTAGGCTTAAACAAATGCGAAGAATCAAGATAGTTATAAAGCATTTCGGCCTTATGTGTATTAACTTTTTGCATCTCGCGCGTACCGCCGTTTTTGATAAGCCATTTAAATACGAGCCCCGCAATATATATCGAATAGCACGGAGGAGTGTTATACATCGAGCCGCTTTCTGCCTGTGCCTGCCAATCAAGCATTACGGGTGTATCCGACCTTGCGTGTCCGAGCAGATCTTTGCGTACTATGACTATGGTAAGTCCCGCGGGTCCGACGTTTTTTTGAGCGCCCGCATAAAGCACGCCGAATTTTGTGACGTCTATCGGCTCAGAGAGTATGCACGATGAAACATCGGCGACAAGCGGAATGCCGCGGGTTTCGGGAATGTAATCGTATTTTGTTCCGAATATCGTGTTGTTAAGACATATATGCACATAATCGGCATCGGGGCTGAAATGTGTGACATGCGGAACATATGCGAATCCGCGGTCTTTTGAACTTGCAAGCACGGTTACCTTGCCGTATTTTTCGGCCTCTTTTGCCGCCTTGCCCGAAAACTGTCCGCTGATTATATAGTCTGCCTTGCCGTGCTGCATCAGGTTAAGCGGAACGGCGGCAAACTGCGTGGTCGCGCCGCCTTGCAAAAACAGCACCTCATAATCATCGGGTATATCCATCAACATGCGCAGATCGTTTTGCGCCGCATCGAATATGCTTTGATAAACGGGAGTTCTGTGGCTCATCTCCATCACCGACATCCCGCATGAATTAAAATCGTTCATCTCGCGTGCCGCGGTTTCAAGCACTTCAAGCGGCAGCATAGACGGCCCCGCCGAAAAGTTATATACTCTGTTCATGGCTTTTACCTCGCTTATCTGTGTTTTGCCGCAACAAGGCGGTGAATCTATAACATTTTACCTTGTCAAAGCAATTATGTCAATATAAAATATATATTGTTAATACATTTATTTCGCCGTGATATATTTATTGTATAACATATAGTATGTTTTTAAGCGTATTGTATGAATTAAATTGCTTTTGAGAGGAGGATCAAAAAAGCTATATTTATCGTTACGGCGGTTTTTGCGGTTCTTGTCTTTGCCGCGGCGTGCCCGTAAATTACCGCCGAATATAAATAAGTGCAAAAACCGCTATTGACCTAATGCGCCGCTCGGTGTATAATGTATTCGTATAAAATTATACGTTGCCGGCATTTAGCCATACGGTTGAGGGGTACATATTATGCTTTGCGACAAACTGCGTGAATATTATTTCGGACAAGGTCTTGAATATGACTGCGCCGACTATTTCGGATCTCATAAAAACGGCGACAACGGATATGTTTTCAGAGTTTGGGCGCCCAATGCCGATTCTGTAAAACTCGTCGGCGATTTCAGCGGTTGGAAAGACGGAGTCAATATGCAAAAAAGCGCCTGCGGCATCTGGTCGTGCGTCTTGAACGACACGTCGTTTGCCGACGGCTCAAGATATAAATACCTTATAATGCGCGGAAAAAAGTCGGTGTATAAAGCAGACCCTTTTGCGTTTTACGCAGAATTAAGGCCGGGGACAGCTTCAAAGTTTTATGACATCGACCTTATAGATTCTTTTGAATGGACCGACGGGGAATATATAAAATCGCAAAGTGATAACCGCATATATTTTCGTGATGACAGAGCCGTTCCAAAGCCGATGAATATATACGAACTTCACGCGGGCTCGTGGCGCAGGCATACCGACGGCAGCGAATATACTTGGCAAGAACTTGCTGACGAACTGTCGGTGTATCTGACCGATATGGGTTATACTCATATCGAGCTTATGCCTATAACCGAATATCCGTTTGACGGCAGTTGGGGATATCAGGTCACGGGTTATTTTGCTCCGACTTCAAGATATGGCGAACCGACTGATTTTGCAAAGTTTGTAAACAAAATGCACTCTGTCGGCATAGGAGTGATTCTTGATTGGGTGCCCGCTCATTTTACAAAAGACGAGCACGGACTTTATGAATTCGACGGCGGCCCGCTGTATGAATATCAGGGCAAAGACAGACAAGAAAACCAAGGTTGGGGCACGCGCTGCTTCGACCTCGGACGCAGTGAAGTGCGCAGTTTTCTTATTTCGTCGGCACTCTTTTGGCTTAAAAAATATCACATTGACGGCTTGCGCGTGGATGCGGTCGCCTCAATGCTTTGCCTTGATTACGGCAGGCAACCGGGCGAATGGAACCCCAACCCCGACGGCACAAATATAAACTACGGCGCCGTCGAATTTTTCGGTATGCTTTCACGTGCGGTGCATGAGCGTTGCCCCGACGCATATCTTATAGCCGAAGATTCGACCGCGTTCCCCGACGTGACAAAGCGTCACGGTCTCGGTTTTAATTTAAAATGGAATATGGGCTGGATGAACGATACGCTTGCTTATATACAGTCCGATCCGTATTTCAGATCCGGATGCCATTATAATATGACGTTTGCAATGTCTTATGCCTTTAACGAAAATTATCTGTTGCCTTTAAGTCACGACGAGGTCGTGCACGGCAAAAAAAGTCTTTTGGATAAATGCGGCGGCGACTATGCGCAAAAATTCGACACACTGCGTGCCTATATGACATATATGATGACACATCCCGGCAAAAAACTGCTGTTTATGGGCTGTGAATTCGCGCCGTTTTCAGAATGGGACGAAAACGCTTCGCTTGAATGGTTTATGCTCGGATACGACAGACACAACAAGTTTCGCGAGTTTATAAAAACACTAAACCGTTTTTATCTCGATAATCCCGCACTGTGGCAGATAGATGACTCGTGGCAGGGTTTTGAGTGGATATATGCCGACAAAACCGGCGATAACGTTTATGCGTATAAACGTCGCTCGGCAGACGGCAAAGAACTGATAACGGTGCTCAATTTTGCGGCAAAAGCATATAAAGGATACGGTATACCCGCCCAAAAAGGCAAATATCGCATTTTGCTGTGTTCCGATGACGAACGTTTCGGCGGTTCGTTTAAGGGCAAGCACAAATACCTTGCGGCACAAGAGACGCCTGTCGGCGTGTTTTTACCGGTCGATTTGCCGGCACTTTCGGCACAGATAATAGAGCTTTGTCCGACTGTTAAAAAGTCGGTACGCAATAAAAAACAATAAAATAAAGGAGCAAGCTTATGGCAAAGAACAAAGAGACCGTTGCAATGCTGCTTGCGGGCGGTCAGGGCAGCAGACTCAGGTTGCTCACCGAACGCATGGCAAAGCCCGCGGTTCCGTTCGGCGGCAAATATCGCATTATCGACTTTCCGCTATCCAACTGCATCAACTCCGGCATCGACACCGTCGGCGTGCTGACACAATATCAGCCGCTGGTGCTCAACGAATACATCGGCAACGGGCAACCGTGGGATCTCGACCGCAACTGGGGCGGTGCGATGTGCCTGCCGCCTTATCAGGCAAGCAAAAAAGCCGATTGGTATAAGGGCACCGCCAACGCAATTTATCAAAATATCAATTTTATCGAGCGCTATAATTGCGAGTATGTGCTTGTGCTTTCGGGCGACCACATTTATAAAATGGATTATTCGGCGATGATAGACTATCATGCATCGCACGGTGCCGATTGCACGATCGCGGTTTTTGACGTTCCGCTTACCGAAGCCTCAAGATTCGGCATAATGAATGTCAACGACGATATGTCGGTCTATGAGTTTGAAGAAAAACCAAAGGCTCCAAAATCAACGCTTGCATCTATGGGCGTTTATGTTTTCGGCGCAAAAAAACTGTTTGAATATCTGCGCGTTGACGAAGCCGACCGAAACAGCGAAAACGATTTCGGAAAAAATATTATTCCCCGTATGCTTTCGGCGGGAGAAAAACTGTTTGCATACCGTTTTGACGGATATTGGAAAGACGTCGGAACCATCGCGTCGCTGTGGGAGGCAAATATGGACCTGCTCGGTGAGCATCCCAAACTCTCGGTCAGTGACCGTTCGTGGCGTATTCTTTCACGCAATCGCGCGTTGCCGCCGCATTTTGTCGGTTCAAATGCCGTTATACAAAATTCAATAGTCAGTGAGGGCTGTGAGATATACGGCACGGTCATCAATTCGGTGCTTTCGCCGGGCGTGGTCGTATGTGCCGATGCGGTGGTCAAAGACAGTGTGATATTTGATGATGTAAGGGTAAAAGCCGGTGCTACGGTTGATTATTCGTTGCTTGACAGCGGCACTACCGTTGGTGCGGGTGCGCATATAGGCAAGCCGCTTGAGGACGCATCTGGTATAACTTTGGTCGGCAGCGGACTTGACATACCCGACGGGTTCAGTGTGCCGGACGATACCGTTTTCGGCGCGACAGAGCTTAAAAATGCAATAAGCGGAGGTTCGGCGGTATGAGCGTAGCAGGCATAATTTTTTCCAATATTCATGATCGTAACATAAGCGAACTTACCAAAATGCGCACGATGGCGTCGGTACCGTTCGGGTGCAGATACCGTCTTATAGACTTTACTTTGTCAAATATGGTCAACTCGGGCATCACTCATGTCGGAGTCATAGCGCACGCAAATTATCAGTCGCTTATGGACCATATCGGCTCGGGCAAAGATTGGGACCTTGCCAGGCGTAACGGCGGTATACAGATATTGCCGCCGTATATAACCGCATTTGCGAATTACGGCAACGGACTTTATACCAACCGACTTGATGCGCTTAAGAACACGCGCAATTATCTGTTGGGGTGCCGTGAAGACTATGTGGTGCTTTGCGATTGCGACGTTATATGCAATTTCCCTCTTGACAAAATGATCGAGGCACATATCGCTTCGGGCGCCGACGCAACATTGGCCGTAAAACGCTGCTATTTCGGCGGCGGCAGCAAGGTCGGTATGGTCAAGTCGGATTCAGAGGGCAGAATAACCGATATACTTGACGTTATCGACGGCAGCGGAATGGGCGATGCTCACCTCAATATTTGGGTAATGCGCCGAAGATTTTTGCTTGATACTTTGGCGGACACCATTTCGCACGCATACGAATCGTTTAACAAAGATTTTGTGTTGCGCAATTTAAACAGCGCCGATTTCAGAATATATCGTTTTGACGGATATTTTGCGTCAATAGGCAGTATGACCGATTATTATCAGTGCAATATGGATCTGCTTAACGCAGATACCCGCAAAGCGCTTTTCGGCAACAAAAACCGTCCCGTGCTTACAAAAGTGCGCAACAGCGCACCCACGGTATACCGCGACGGAGCGAACGTTAAAAACTCGCTTATCGCCGACGGCTGCGTTATAGAAGGCGTGGTTGAAAACTCTATACTTTTCAGAGGTGTCAAAGTCGGCAGAGGCACGGTCATCAAAAACTCGATTTTGATGCAGGATACATTTACCGGCAACGATGTTGCGCTTAACTGCGTGATAACCGATAAAAACGTTGTTATACGCGACGGCAGAGTGCTTTCGGGTCACGAGACAAGACCGTTTTATATCGAAAAAGACGTACATATTTGATTATTTCGAATATTTGGGAGTATTGCTTTATGAAAAAAATACTGTTTGCTACATCCGAAGCATTGCCTTTTGCTTCGTCGGGCGGGCTTGCCGATGTTGCGGGTTCGTTGCCTAATGTTATAGCTGACGAGGGTTGTGACGTGCGGGTTGTTATGCCGCTTTATTCAAAAATGAACAACGAATACAGGCAGGCCGCGGAATATCTCGGCTATATCTATGTCACACTCGGTTGGAGAAGGCAATATTGCGGCGTATTCAGGCTTGAAAGAAACGGAGTTGTCTATTATTTTTTGGACAATGAATATTATTTCAAGCGCAATATGCTTTACGGCGAATACGACGACGCCGAGAGGTTTGCATTCTTTTCAAAGGCAGTACTCGACATATTGCCGTTTATAGACTTTATGCCCGATATTTTGCATTGCAACGACTGGCAGACCGCACTTTCGGTGGTGTATCTCAAAAAGCAGTACGGACTTTTAGAGGGGTATGCCGATATCAAAGCGGTATTTACCGTTCATAATATACAATATCAGGGAAGATACGGCAAAGACCTGCTTACAGACCTTTTCGGCCTTGATCAAAAAGAAATGCCGACGCTTGAATACGACGGCGACATCAATCTTTTAAAAGGTGCGGTAGTCTGTGCCGATGCGGTGACAACCGTTTCGCCGACTTATGCAAAAGAGATAATGTCACCCGAGTTTTCGCACGGGCTTTATCATGTGCTCGAACAGCATAAGGGCAAACTGTCGGGTATTCTTAACGGGATAGATTATAATTATTACGATCCCGCACACGACGGCGAACTGTTTGCCAATTATACATGGCGCTCTGTCGGACGCAAAGCTCAAAATAAACACGAATTGCAAAAAATGCTCGGTTTGCCCGAATCAGACAGACCTATGATAGCCGTGATATCAAGGCTTGTCGACCATAAAGGCCTTGACCTTGTTACCTTGGCCGCCGACGATATAATGGCAGACGATGTGCAACTTGTTGTTTTGGGTACCGGCGATCCGTATTTTGAAAACTTTTTCACCTCGCTTGCACGCAGATATCCCGACAAGGTCCGCTGTTTACTTAAATACGACAAAGAACTGTCAAAAAAGATATACGCCGCGTCGGATATATTTCTTATGCCGTCACGCAGTGAACCTTGCGGACTTTCGCAGATGATAGCATCGCGCTACGGCTCGGTGCCCGTAATTCACGAAACCGGCGGACTGTATGACAGCATACGCGATATAGGCTGGCAGGGTGGGGGCAACGGATTTACGTTTGCGCCTTATAACGCGTGGGATATGCTGTGCGCTTTGCGTCGCGCAGAAACATTGTATAACGATGCGGAACAGTGGCATGATCTTGTGCAAAAGGTAATGCGTGTCGATTTTACCTGGAGCAAGAGCGCAAAACAGTATATCGCGCTTTACGACAGTATGCGAGGTTGAATTCCGACGCACACATTAAATCGAAATTGAAATAAAGGGTATTTTTTAGGATGACTGACAAAACTGTTAAAAAAGCGATTAACGAAAAATTGTCGCGCTATTTCGGAGTCTCATCACAAGAGGCCACAAAACAACAGGTATATGAGGCGACGGTGCTTGCCGTGCGTGATATACTTGCACAAAAAAACCGTGTTTTTAAAGACGCGATAAAAGAGAATCAAAGCAAGCAAATAAACTATCTGTGCATGGAGTTTCTTGTAGGTCGCTCTCTTAAAAACAATCTGTGCAATCTCGGTGAAGAGGACCTCTATCGCTCTGCGCTTGCCGAAATGGGTTATGACCTTGACGAAATATACGAGTTCGAACCCGATCCCGGCCTCGGCAACGGCGGTCTCGGCAGACTGGCGGCGTGCTTTATGGATGCGCTTTCTGCAGGCAGTTATCCCGCACGCGGATACAGCATATGCTATGATTACGGACTATTCAGGCAAAAACTCGTTGACGGCGAACAGCTTGAATTGCCCGACATCTGGCTGCCCGGCGGTGAATGCTGGCTGGTTCCCAGGCAGGATAAGTCGGTCGCCGTCAGATTCGGCGGTAAAATATCAGAAAAATGGGTTGACGGCTGCTGTGAGATCTCGCACGAGGATTATACCGAGGTCGAAGCTGTGCCCTATGACATGATGATATCGGGATGCGGTTCCGAGGCAGTAAACGTCTTAAGGCTTTGGAAAGCGCGCGATACCCGCAACTTTAACATGGAGCTCTTTTCGCAGGGGCAGTATCTTAAAGCTGTCGAAGAAAATACCATGGCAGAGACTATATCAAAAGTGCTTTATCCCGCAGACAATCACCACGAGGGCAAACTTTTGAGGCTCTCACAACAGTATTTTCTTGTCAGCGCGTCTTTGCAGAATATAGTCAACAATCACCTGTCAAATTATAAAACGCTTGACAACCTGCCCGATAAAGTGGCGATACACATCAACGATACGCATCCCGCTCTTGCTATTCCCGAACTTATGCGTATTTTGCTCGATAACCACAAATACAGTTGGGAAAAAGCGTGGGACATCACCGTTCGCACCGTTTCTTATACAAACCACACGGTTATGCCGGAGGCACTCGAATGCTGGAATGACGAACTGTTTCGCATAAAACTGCCGAGAATATACCAGATAGTCAAAGAAATCAACGAGCGTTTTTGCCGTGAAGCTTGGGAAATGTTCCCCGGATATTGGGATAAGATATCCCGCATGGCACCTCTTGCAAACGGCCAGGTACGCATGGCGAACCTTTCGGTTATAGGTTCAAATCATGTCAACGGCGTTTCGGCACTGCACTCCGATATATTAAAAAACACCGTTTTCCGCGACTTTTATGCGATGTATCCCAAAAGGTTTACAAACGTCACAAACGGCATTGCATACCGCCGTTGGCTGTGCTATTCAAACCCCGCTCTTGCTTCGTTGCTCGACGAATTGATAGGCACGGGATATCGTACCGACGCCGAACAACTGCAAAAACTGCTCGACTATAAAGACGACGTATCGGTATTAAATGCAATCGGCGAGGCAAAACGCAAAAACAAGATAGAGTTTTCAAACTATTTAAGCCGTGTTTCGGGCATCTGCATAGACCCCGAGTCTGTGTATGATGTTCAGGTCAAAAGATTGCACGAGTATAAGCGCCAACTTATGAACGCGCTCCGCATCATAAGCATCTATTGTCAGTTGCTTGAAAATCCCGATATGCCAATGCGCCCCACCACATTTATCTTCGGCGCAAAAGCGGCGCCCGGATATTATGCCGCAAAAGACGTTATACGTCTTATATGCTATATCGCGGCCGATATCGAAAAAAGACCCAAGATGCGCGAAAAATTGCGTGTTGTATTCCTTGAAAACTACAACGTCACGCTTGCCGAACATCTTATACCCGCAGCCGAGATCAGCGAACAGATATCACAGGCGGGCAAAGAAGCAAGCGGCACAAGCAATATGAAATTTATGATAAACGGTGCGCTTACAGTGGGCACTCTTGACGGCGCAAACGTCGAGATAGCCGAGAGGGTCGGCAACGACAATATCTTTATATTCGGGCTTACCGCGCCCGAGGTCGAAGAACTTTGGCGCAAAGGCTATGCTTCGTCGGGATATTATAATCGCAACCCTTTGCTCAAAAAAGCCATCGATCATTTGCAGATCGGATTTAACGGCCGATCTTTCGGCGACATTGCCGATTATCTGCTGTTTTCATACGGCGTTTCGGATCCATATATGTGCCTTGCCGATTTTGACGATTATTGCGAGGCGCACGCAAGGGCTGCCGCAAAATACGAAGACCGTATCGCGTGGAACAGGTCGTCGCTTGTCAATATCGCGCGTGCCGGCATTTTTTCTGCCGACCGCAGTATAAAACAGTATGCCGACAATATCTGGGGCGTAGAGCCTCTTATTATCGGTAAACATCATGCGGAATAAAGAGAAATAATTATGACCTTTTACGGCGAATGCGGTGATTGCCTTGTGCGACTTGTCGCGCAGGGCATAAGACCGCGCAATTTTACAATAGAATGCAAGACCTCGGCATCGCTTGAAATCTCGGTTAAACACAGCGCCGGCGTGCGGTCTTGCAACGCCGTGATAAACATTGACGGCGGTGCACAGACAAGCCTTGATTTTCACAAAAAAGAATCAAACGGCGGCTTTGACGTTTTTTGTGCGCCGATATCGTTTGACAAACCGTGTCTTGCGTTTTGCAGGATAATTTTAAGCGGCGATTTCGGCGATATGTATGTCAGCGACGACGGCTCCGGTTTTGCTATGTGCGAAACCGCCGCAAACGATATACAGATAACCTGTTATGAGCGCAAATACGCTTCACCCGACTGGCTTGACGGCGGAGTGTTTTATCAAATATTTATAGACCGTTTTGCGCGAGGCGGCAATTGCCCCGTGCGCGATGATGCCGTTATGCTTGAGGATTGGGATAACGGCATACCCGAATACAACGACGGCAGACATCTGTTTAAAAACAACACTTTTTTTGGCGGAACGCTTATCGGCGCGGCCGAAAAACTTGATTATTTGGCATCGTTAGGTGTCACATGCATATATCTTTCGCCGTGCTTTGAAGCTTATTCAAACCACAAATACGATGTCGGAGATTATATGCACGTCGACAAAATGTTCGGCGGCGACGAGGCACTTAAGCATTTTGTTTCCGAGGCCGCAAAGCGCGATATTGCCGTTATTCTCGACGGTGTATTTAACCATGTCGGCGACCAAAGCATATACTTTGACAGATACAATAAGCATTTCGGCGCCTGCACGTCAAAAGACTCACCTTATTACAATTGGTTTGAATTCGTCGATTATCCCGAGACCTACGATTGTTGGTGGGGCATGAAGAATATGCCCAAGGTAAAAAGGACCGCAGAATTCAGAGATTTTATCTGCAATACCGTAGTCCCGCATTATATGTCGATGGGCATTGCGGGTTGGCGGCTTGACGTTGCCGATGAGCTCGAAGCCGATTTTCTCGATGAACTGACGGCGGCGGTCAAAAAATGCAGGCCCGATGCAGTCGTGTTGGGTGAGGTGTGGGAAGATGCGTCAAACAAAATCGCCTATGATGAGCGCAAACGCTATTTTCTCGGTGCTCAGCTCGATTCGGTGATGAATTATCCTTTGCGCAACGGCATAACGTGCTTTTGTACCGAACGCGATGCGTCACTGCTTAAAAACGTTTTGCGCACTTTGTGGCAGCATTATCCGCCCGACCGGATGCGCCATACGATGAATATTCTCGGCACGCACGATACCGAGCGCATTCTTACTGTTTTGGGCAAAAAGGATGTAACTGATTGCACCGACGATCAACTTGCGCATATGACATTGTCGCACGAAGAATATCAAAACGCCGCCGAATTGCTTAAAACGGCTTATACTTTGCTTGCCTTTATGCCGGGAGTGCCGTGCATATATTACGGCGACGAGATAGGTATGCAGGGGTATCACGATCCGTTCTGCCGTCTGCCTTATAAATGGAATAATGCCGACGGTTCTCTGCGAAAACATTTTACCAAGGTCAACAATTTGCGCCGTGAGCTTAAACGGTTTGTTTTGGGTGATATGTCGGTGCTTGAGACACCCGATGATATATTTGCCGCCGTATTTGATTGCAAAGACGGCAAACTTATGCTTGTTGCTAATTTGTCGGGCAGCATCTGTGAGATAGAGCAAACCGCTACCGCGCCTATGTGCGCGGCGGTATATATAAAAACGGAGGAACAAAAATGGTTGCAAATGTTATAGCAAAAGCGCTCGGCAGGCTCGGCATCAACGAAGGCGATTGTGTTTTGGCACACACCTCGCTGAGATCATTCGGCATAAAAGGTATGTCGCCCAAATATGTCATCGATGCTCTGCGTATGTCTGTCGGCGTAAACGGCACGGTAGTTCTGCCCGCACTTTCTTACATTATATGCAACAAGGATAACAGGCGTTTTGACTATCATGCTACGCCGACATGCGTGGGTGCGGTGCCCGAATATTTCAGAACACAATACGCAGGCGTATTGCGCAGCATGTGCCCGACACACTCATGCTGTGCTGTAGGTGCAAAAGCAAAAGAAATAGTTTGCGAACATCATCTTGATGATACGCCATGCGGCAGTCATTCTCCGTTTGCAAAACTGCGAGATCTCGGCGGCAAGATAATATTTTTCGGCTGCGGAACCGAGCCGAACACGTCGATGCACGCGGTAGAAGAACTTTATAACCCGGATTATCTTTTCGGCGACATTTACGAATATGAAATGACAGATGCCGACGGCAATAAGCATATGCAAAAATGCCGCGCGCATAATTTTGACCGTACCGTCCAAAGGTACGACAGACTGCAAGCCCTTATGCCTGCGGGAACGATACACACAGGCAAGATATTCGACTGCGATACCGTCGTCATGGATGCAAAGACTGTTTGGCGTGTCGCGGGTGAATATTATGCCAAAGACAGTCACTTTTTTGTCGATACATATTAAAATATTATTTTTCAGAGAGCAGAACGGGAGAGTACTGTGAACGAGCTTTTTAAACAGCTTATTGCCGAATTCGGCTTAAAAGGTCGGTTTGTCGACTATATTGCGCTGAAAAACGGCAATATCAACGAGACCTATGTGGTCAGGACGGCGGTTGCCGACGGCGAACGCGAATATCTGTTTCAAAGCATCAATACAAATGTATTTAAAAAACCCGAGGATCTAATCTCAAATGCGGTCGCCGTTACAGACTATATGCGCGGCACAGCGGCAAAAAAAGGATATATTCACGACAAACGCGGTGACGTTAAGTTTTATAAAGCAAAAAACGGTAAAAGTTGCTTTTATGACGATAACGGGCGTTGCTGGCGCGTTTCAACGTTTATTTACGGTGCCGTGACATACGATACGGCAGTCGGCAAAGAACTGTTTTATACAGGCAAAGCGTTCGGACGTTTTCAGTCGAGGCTTGACGGTTTTCCCGCCGAAAAACTCTATATAACGATTCCCGATTTTCACAACACAAAAAAACGAATCGACGACCTTTTTGATGCCGCAAGCGCAGATGTGTGCGGCAGAGCGTGCGAATGCCTTGATATGCTCGAATATATCAAAGATCATGCTTATGATGCCGACTTGCTCGGCAGACTGCAACATAAAGGCGCATTGCCGATGCGTGTCACGCATAACGATACAAAGTGTAACAATGTAATGTTTGATAAAATGACCGGCGAGCCGATAGCGGTTATCGACCTTGACACGGTAATGCCCGGACTGATGGGGCACGATTTCGGCGACGCTGTAAGATTTGCAGCAAGCACGGTGCCCGAAGATTACGAAGACATCTCTGCGGTATCGCTTGATATGTCAAAATTTTGCGATTTTGCCTGCGGATTCTTGCCTGAGGTTGCGGACATTATAACAAAACCCGAACTTGATACGCTTGCCGACTCGGTGTATATTATAACGCTTGAATTGGCGGCAAGGTTTTTAACCGACTATCTGTCGGGCGATACATATTTTATAACAAAAAAGCCGCGGCACAATTATTATCGTGCCGCATGTCAGGTCGCTCTTGCAAAAGACGTCGGTGCAAAATTGCAAAAAATGCGGCTTGATGTGCAAAATATAGCCTCTAAAGCCAAATAAAAGCATATTTGCATAATAATTTTTGTATATTTTTTTCAAACAACTATTGACATTTTAAAAAAGTGTAGTATAATGCAAATGTTAAAGTTTTGAAAGCGGTTGGTGCCATGACTGTTTCATCCGATAAATTTTATTGCCCCGACGATGCCGAACTTGTCAATGCGGCACGCGGCGGTGACGATGCCGCTTTTGAAGAATTGGTGCGGCGATACCTGCGTGTTATCGATTGGTATGCCGACCGATACAGCCACACTCCCCATGATAAAGACGACTATTTGCAAGAGGGGTTGTGCGGCTTGCTCAGAGCCGTTAGAACATACAACGGCATATCTTCGTCATTCTCCACTTACGCTTCAGTCTGTATCAGAACAGGCATTATCACAGCCGTGCGCAAAAACGGCAGGGACAACGGCAGATTGGTCTCATATGACGAAACACTTACAGAGTCCGAAGGTTCCGACAGCATATCTCCCGAAGATATTATTATACAAAAAGAGAGCACCGATTTTTTATACGAACGTTTTAAAAGCGTGCTTTCAGAATACGAATCAAACGTTTTTGACCTGTTTTTGCTCGGCCTCACTTACGGTGACATCGCGCTGTGCCTAAAAACAAGTTCAAAAAGCGTCGAGAATGCTGTTCGCAGAATAAGAACCAAGCTTAAGGCTCTTATAACAAAACCCTGACCATCTGTCTTGTTAGCTTAAATAAAGCGCTGTTGCTGGGTGGCGGCAGAGATCGCGGTTTAAGTCCGCGGCGGGCAAATTATATTTTACCACAAAACAAGAGGAGAAACACAATGTACGAAGACAAGACCCTGACCTGCAAAGAGTGCGGCAACGAGTTTGTATTTACCGCAGGCGAGCAGGAATTTTATGCAGCAAAGGGATTTCAAAACGAGCCCCAGAGATGCAAAGCCTGCAGAGATGCAAAAAAGAATGCTGCCAAGGCTCCCAGAGAGATGTTCGAGACCACTTGCGCACGCTGCGGCGGTGTTGCAAGAGTTCCCTTTAATCCCTCGTCCGACAAGCCCGTACTTTGCAGCGAGTGCTTCGCGGCTTCTAAAAAATAATATACTTAACACAGTTGTTATTTGGGTTTAATCAAGTTTAAACAAGCCAATCGCGATTTGCAAAAAAACAACAATTAGCCGCGGGTTCACCCTTCCGCGGCTTTTGTTATGACGTCGGCGCAGAGGTTGACATAATCGTATTTGCCGTAAACATGCTTTTTTGCGTGTTTTGCGTTTTTTTAATTGTGTTTTGTTTGAAAAACGAATATATCCGCCAAAAACGAACGCTTGTTCGTTTTGCTTCGGTAAAAATAACAAAAGTGCGTTTGAGTTACCATAATGTGTAAAAAATTAAGCAAAACCTAAAAAAAGGTATTGCTTTTTTTGTTATCTGCGTTTATAATCAAAGGTACAAAATGGTTTGTAGTACCCAAAAATGGTATAATTTCCCAATCAAGTGGGGCAGAAAGGGGGCAAGGCACGTGCTTTACGGTGAATATAGGCAAACTATAGACGGCAAGGGCAGAATATCCATTCCCGCAAAAATGCGCGATTCACTGGGCGACGTGTTTATGATTGCCCGCGGTTTTAAAAACAACATATATCTTTATCCCATGCAAGAGTGGCACGGGTTTGAGGATGTTATCGCCTCAAAAGATCTGCCTGTTCAAATGTCTCTCGGCCTGTATTTTTATTCTTCTGCCGAAGAGGCGTCACTTGATGCTCACGGCAGGGTCACTATAGCTCAAAAATTTCGTGACGAAATAAAACTTGATAAAAATATAGTCATCATAGGCAACAGAACCCATATAGAACTTTGGCGTGAAGACGAATGGGATCAGTATCTCGCTTCTATAGACCGCGAAGAGATTATGCGCGAGCTTATGACGATGCGCAAATAGGGTGCGGATATGGATTATATGCATATGCCCGTGCTTCCGCATGAGACCGTTGATGCGCTCGGCGTCATTAAAAACGGAATATACGTTGACTGCACACTCGGCGGTTGCGGACATACAAAACTTATACTTGATAAACTCGGCACAGACGGCAGAGTCATAGGCTTTGATCGTGACGCCGATGCCGTGAACAATGCAAAACTCACGGTATGCGACAGCCGATTGACCGTTGTACACAGCCATTTTCTATATGCCGCCGACAGATTGACCGAAATGGGCATCGATAAGGTGGACGGTGTCCTGTTTGATCTCGGCGTATCTTCGCATCAGCTCGATACAGCCGAAAGAGGCTTTTCATACCGATTTGACGCACCTTTGGATATGCGAATGGATGTAGGAGACACAAAAACCGCATACGACGTCGTTAACGGCTATGAATGCCGCGAGCTTGAAAAGATATTGCGTGATTACGGCGAAGAAAAATATGCGCGCCGCATTGCCGAGCGCATTTGCGAAACCAGGTGTATTCAACCGATTGCGACCACGCTGCAACTTGCAAACGCCGTTGCCGATGCGGTTCCCGCAAAATACCGTCTTGAGGGCGGCAGTCCGGCAAAACGCACATTCCAGGCTATACGCATCGAGGTTAACGGCGAGCTTGAAACCCTGTCGGCATCGTTGTGCAACATGTTTGACAAACTTAAGCCCGGCGGACGTATGGCGGTGATAACGTTTCACAGCCTTGAAGACAGGATAGTAAAAAACACATTTGCATCGTTTGTTTCACCCTGTGCCTGCCCTAAAGATTTTCCGTGCGTATGCGGAAAAAAACCGACCGGCAAATTGCTGTTTAAGGGGTCGGTCACGGCATCGCAGGATGAATTAAACACAAACAAACGCTCACACAGCGCAAGGCTGAGAGCGGCAGAAAAAATATAAACGTCTGCTTTAAATATCAAAAAGAAAGGTGTCAGCCATGGCAGAAAAAAAGCAAACCGTCACAAACAGCGAGCTTTTGCAGCGCGAAAACGCTCAAAACGAGTCGGTTACCGTCGGCACTCCCCCAAAAGCCGTAACTAAAAACAAAAAACGCCGTGGCGCCCGTCGCCCTATGACCATAAAGCGCGACGCGACCACCAATAAAGTTACCATACTTGACGGCAAAAGCGTTATAAGCGAACATTCGCCCGCGCTTACCATATTTGTTGTTGCGTCAATAGTAGTACTTGCTTTGTTTTTGCTGATGAATTATGCGGAACTCGAAAAACTTAATTCGGACGTCGGCGAATTAGAGGCGGAAATAACCTCGTTGAAGACTGAAAAAAAGGCGCTTGAGACCGAACTCGAAAAATCGGTTGACCTTGCGTTTATCGAAGAATATGCGACTACCGTTTTGGGCATGCAAAAGCCCGATAAAAAATATCCCATATCGCTGCGCCCCGCCGACGATATCAATGTTACGCAGTATCCCGACCAACCCGACGAAGTGCGCACAGACACTATTTTTTCGGGTTTTGCAGAGGTGTTTCGTAATTTTATAACAGGCTCTGATTCATAAAACGCGCACAGCGATTATATAATTTACGGGCTGCCGCATTTGCGCTTAAACTTATAACCGTAAATGGCAGAGACTTTGCAGCTCTGCCATTCTGTCTTATATGGCACTGCGCCGGCCTTTTTTCCTCAAGCGCTTTTGAAAGGATAATACCGTGGCACAACCTTCAGTCAATCAAAACAATTCAAACCGACAGGGCAATTCCGCCGACAAAAAAAGAGCAAAAAATATGCATAATTCACGCATTACACCGCAGGTGCGCATAAATCGTGCCCGCTGTCTTGCGTTGATTGCGATCGCGGCATTGCTTGCTCTTGTGGCACGTCTTGCCTATCTTATGCTTGTAGATCCCGATGACTATCGCAGCGCTGCAATAAAACAATATACAAACGAATACACCATAAAGGCCAAGCGCGGCAAGATATACGACACCAATATGAAGGTGCTTGCCACCAGCGCAACGGTGCAAAACGTATTTATATCTCCGAAAGACATACAAAACGACTCTCAGGTTTTGATAGTCGCCAGCGGATTGTCGGATATTTTAGGCGTAGATGCGTCGACTATAGTCGAGAAATGTCAAAACCGCAAAAGCATGTATCAAATGATAAAGCGTTCGATAAGCGAAAGCGAAGAGGCGAGCGTGCGTAAATTTATCGAGGATAACGGACTTTCGCGCATCGTATATCTTGAAGAAAGCTCAAAAAGATACTATCCTTTCTCTACTCTTGCATGTCATGTTTTGGGCGTAGTCGGCACCGACAACACAGGCCTGATGGGGCTTGAAAGTTATTATGATTCATATCTTTCGGGCACCGACGGCAGAGCCGTGATGGGCAAAGACAGCGCGGGCAACAACTTGCCTTTTAAGTATGAAACATATGTCGAGGCGGAAGACGGTTACGGTGTAGTCACCACTATCGACTGGACCATACAGTCTGTGCTTGAAAAATATCTTAAAGAAGCATATCTCGAAAACAACCCAACCGGCAAAGCAAGTGCCGTTGTGATGGATGTAAACACGGGAGAGATACTTGCCATGGCGCTTTATCCCGTTTTTGACCTTAACAATTATGCTGAACTCAGCGACGAATATCAGGCATTGCTTGATGCTTTTGAGGGCTCTGACGAAGACAAAGCGGCATATCGCGAAAAGCTTATGAACCTGATGTGGAACAATACCATCGTCACGCAAACATATGAGCCCGGCTCGACGTTTAAAATAATTTCCGGCTCTATGGCGATAGAAGAAAATGCCATTGATCCCGACAGCGACAGGTTTTATTGCAGCGGCAGTATGAAGGTTGAAGGACTTGCGACACCCATACACTGCCACTCAAAAGTTCCGCACGGCTCGCAGACATTTAAAGAGGCTATTGTCAACTCGTGTAACCCCGCGTTTATCACAATAGGCCAAAGAGTCGGCATAGATACATTTAAAGAATACTATGAGAGATACGGCTATACGCAAAAGACGGGTATAGACCTGCCGGGTGAGACGTCGTCGATATATTACGGCACTACAGGTTCAAACTTCGGCATAGTCGAGTTGTCGGTATATTCATTCGGCCAGACCTTTAAAACGACTATGATCGAACATTTGCGCGCCGTTTCCACCGTTGCAAACGGCGGATATCTGGTCACTCCGCATTTGGTAAAAAGTATAGTCGACAGCGACGGTAACACCGTAAAAACATTCAACTACAGCAACGCAAGACAGGTCATTTCAAAAAGCACTGCCGACACGGTGCTTGAGGCACTCAACAACTCGACCAAAAATGCGTCTGTCAACGGCTACAATATAGCCAGCAAAACGGGAACATCGGAAAAAAGAGATACCGAGCAAGAAGATTATATAGCTTCTTGCGTCAGTTTTGCACCTGCCGAGGATCCGCAGATAGCGATAATAGTTGCGGTGGATGATCCTACCATGGGCAAGATATACGGCTCTGCGATAGCGGCACCGGTTGTTTCAAACGTGCTTGCCGAGATATTGCCTTATCTTGGGATAATGCCCGCAGATTATTCGACATCGTCGCTTATCGAACTTGAGTCATACCGCGGCGAAATCGCCGCAGATGCCAAACAGAGCATTTTGTCAAAAGGCTTTAACTGCATAGTCAAGGGCAGCGGAACGCGTGTTATCAAGCAAATGCCCGAGGGTTCGGATGCTTATGAAAAAGGCACTACGGTAGTGCTGTATACCGACAGCGACAGCCAAACGCAGACGGTCAATATGCCGTCACTTTCGGGCAATACATATTCGCAGGCAATAAGCAAACTAAAATCATTGGGACTTAACTATACCGTCAGCGGAATATATGACGGCAACCACACCGATTGTTATGTTGTAAAACAGTCCGTCGACGCGGGCACCGCGATATTACCGGGAACGGTGGTTTCAATAGAATTCAGATATGAAGAGAGTATAGAATAATGAATTATTCGGCATACGACATCGCTGCGGCCGTAGGCGGCAGTGTGTGTGACGGAACAAACGGCAGCATATCGGTAAAACGCGCTTTTACCGACAGCCGCGAGATGCAAAACGGCGGTCTGTTTGTGGCTGTCAGAGGCGCAAGAGTTGACGGTCATATATTTGTCAAAGATATGGTCTCGGGCGGCTGTCTTGCACTTATAGACAATAAAGAATATGCAATGCCCGGTTGCATACTTGTTGAAGATACGCTTTCGGCACTTGAAAAACTTGCCGAGCATTATCGTCTGACCGAGATATCAGACGTAACGGTGATTGCCGTCACGGGCAGTGTGGGCAAGACCGGCACCAAAGATATGACCGCGCTTGCCGTTTCGTCGCAAAAACGCGTGTTTAAAACACCGGGTAACCGCAACAGCAACATAGGTTTGCCGCTTTCGGTTCTTGCGGTATCAAAAGATGACGATGTTGCCGTGCTTGAGGCGGGCATAAGCGGTCCCGACGAGATGTGGCGGCTGTCAAAAGTGTGCCGTCCCGATGTTGCCGTAGTTACCAATATCGGATATTCGCATATTGAGGCTT
>CAYOCM010000007.1:21692-27937 GCA_964402515.1 uncultured Ruminococcus sp.
GGGACACGAGAAGCTATAAGAGATGAAAAATTGCAAATAATTTCGTATATGCGCGACGGCGGATGCGTAATATTTAACGGCGACGAACCGTTGCTTTACGGTGTGATAGACAAAAATCATCGCCGCATATGCTGTTCGGTTGATAATTCGGGTTGCTGTTTCAAGGCCTTTGATCTTGCCGCAAATGACGGTGACGAAATCTTTAAACTTATGGCTTACGGCAGCGAGCACAACATAAAAATGTCTGTCAGCGGCAGACACTATGTTTATGATGCGATGTATGCCGTTGCTGCGGCAAGCGTCGTGGGTGTCGATATCGACGCCGCAGCAGATGCTTTGCGTATGTTCGCTACCGAGGGCAACAGACAAAAGATATATACACACGGCTCGCAGACGTTTATTGCCGATTATTATAATGCTTCGCCGGAATCGATGGCGGCGGCCGTCGAATTGCTTGCGCGTCGGCCCGGCAGGCACATAGCCGTTTTGGGTGATATGCTTGAACTCGGCTCATATGCCGATGAATTGCATCGCAATGTAGGCAAAAAATGCCGTGAATGCGGCGTTGATGTTTTGATAACGGTCGGAGAAACCGCGCGTCTGTATGCCGAAGAATTCGGCGGCGAATATTATTGTTTTGCCGAGGGCGAATTTAAGCCCGCAGCAGACGCTTTGAAACATTTGATGCATGACGGTGATACGGTGCTTTTTAAAGCAAGCAATCGTATGAGTCTTGGGGAGATTATCAAATTGCTTTGATATTATAAAAGCATTACAGAAGGAAGAAATATTATGGACGGTATGTTTGCCGTAGCGGCACTTATAATAACCGTGTTGCTTACAGCGGCGCTAAACAAAATACTCATTCCCGCATTGCGCAGGGTAAAACTCGGGCAAAAGATACTTGAGGTTGGCCCGAATTGGCACAAATACAAAGAGGGCACGCCCACAATGGGCGGCATAACGTTTATATTGCCGACGGTTGCGATAACGGTTGTTGCCGCATTCGCATTTGATTTTGACGCGCGCCTGTGGACTGTTGTCGGACTCGCGTTTGTAAGTGCGCTGACCGGTTTTGTCGACGACTATGTCAAGTTGTTTAAACATACCAATAAAGGACTTACAGCCATACAAAAACTGATATTGCAGTTTGCGTCTGTCATCGCGTTTTTGGCGGTGGATGCCTTGGTATTCGGCAGAGGAACCGCTGTATCGCTGATAAATTACGATATTGATTTCGGAATGTGGTATTATATCATTTCGCTGCCTCTTGCGGTGTATGTGATAAATGCGTCAAATCTTACCGACGGTATTGACGGACTCGAGGTTTCGGTGTCGGGACTTATGATATCGTTTTTTGCCGTAATGCTTGCCATAGCGGGCAAAACCGGCGGCAGCGATATGATCTTGGTCTGCTCGGCCATAGGCGGCTGCATAGGATTTTTTATCTTTAATCATCATACCGCACAAATATTTATGGGTGACACGGGTTCACTGTATTTGGGCGGGCTTGTCGTCGGACTCGTATATTATTATAAAATCGAGATCGCATTGATACCCATAACACTTGTTTGGATACTTGAAGGACTGTCGGTGGTATTGCAGGTCGTATTTTTTAAACTTACAAAAAAACGCCTGTTTAAAATGGCGCCGATACATCACCATTTTGAAAAATGCGGGTGGAGCGAAAACAAGATCGTCGCCGTTTGGTGTTTGGTCACTGCCGCCTCATGTACTGCCGCGTATTTTATGATACGTAATATGTTTGTATAATATGGTCAAAATTAAGACAAAAAAAGCGCACGAAGAGGCGCCGCTTATTTCCGCCGAGGGCGGCAGAGTATGGTATAAATACAATGTCGACCGTCCTTTGCTTTTAATAATACTTGCTTTGGTCGCAATAGGAACGGTCATGGTCTTTTCGGCGTCTTACGCATATGCCGAAATGCATTTCGGCGACTCTTATTATTTTGCCCGCCGTCAGATAGTGTTTGTTGCGGCAGGCCTTGTGATAATGTTTTTGATCACGCGTATCAACGTCTATAATATGATATACAAATTCACGCGTGCGTTTTGCGTTGCCGTTTTGATACTTAACTATATCGTTCCGATGTACGGCTGGGTCTCGCACGGTGCAACGCGTTGGATACAGATCGGCCCTATAAACCTGCAGCCTTCAGAACTTTTAAAATTTGCCGCAATACTGTTTATTGCTTATATCAATTATAAATATCCCGAACCGGGCACGTTTAACTTTGTCATACGCTACGGACTTATCATCGGCGCATGTTGTCTGTCGACTGTTTTGCAAAGTCACCTTTCGGCAACGATAATAATAGGCGTGCTTTGTTTATCGATGCTGTTTATGAGCGGCTGCAAAGTGCGCAAGATATTGGTTTTATTTCTTGTCGCGGCCATATTGATAACATTTGTTATGCTTTTGTTCGGCGATAAAGTTCAAAGCCTTTTGGGTCATGTCGAAAAGCGTTTAAAGGTTTGGAGCGATCCTTTTAAATATATGAAGGACGAAGAAACCGGCGATGCGGGTTGGCAACCGTCACAGTCGCTTTATGCTATCGCATCGGGCGGTTTGTGGGGCGTGGGGCTTTCGCAAAGCAACGAAAAACACGGTTGGTTGCCCGAGCCTCAGAACGACTATATATTCTCTATTCTTTGCGAAGAACTCGGGTTCTTTATGGCCGCGGTCGTAATAGCGCTTTTTGCGGCGCTTGTCTGGCGCGGATTTGTCGTTGCAAAAAAAGCACCCGATGATTTCAGCCGTATGATAATAATGGGCATAACTTTGCAGATAGCTTTGCAAGCCGCACTTAATATAGCGGTCGTTACAAATACGATACCCAGCACCGGCATAAGCCTGCCGTTCTTCAGTTACGGCGGCACCTCGCTTTTGATGTTGCTTGCAGAGTGCGGAATAATGCTGTCGTTTTCACGGTATGCTACCGAACAAAAAACCGATATTGGAGAGAAAAAATGAGAGTTGTTTTAAGCGGCGGCGGCACGGGAGGACATATAAATCCCGCGCTTTCGATAGCCGACGAGATCAAAAGGCGTGTGCCCGATGCCGAAATATCTTTTATAGGCACCGAAAAAGGCATGGAGAGCCGTTTGATACCTCACGCGGGTTATAAAATCGATTATGTCAAAGTTCAGGGGTTTAAGCGCTCTTTGTCGCCCAAAAACATTATAGCCGCATATCGCGCCGTTGCGTCGGTATCGGAGGCAAAACGCATTTTAAAGCGCATACAACCCGATGTTGTCATAGGCACGGGCGGATACGCAAGTTGGCCGGCGTTAAAGGCGGCCTCAGCGCTCGATATTCCCACGGTCATACACGAGCAAAACGCTTTTCCGGGTGTTACTACTCGCAAACTTTCAAAACTTGTCGACAGGGTGTGCATCAGTTTTAAAGAAAGTCAAAAATTTTTTGACAGTTCCGTTAGTCATAAGATGACAGTTACGGGCAACCCCATCAGCATAACCGAAGTCGGCAGAGACGAAGCAAGGCGCAGACTCGGGCTGTCGCAAAATGATGTTTATGTGCTTTCGTTCGGAGGTTCTCTGGGCGCCGAAATGGTCAATAGATATGTGCTTGAAGCAATGCGACTTTATACCGGTCCCTCGGGTATAAAACATACTCACGCGGCAGGCAGGCGCTATTATGACGCGGTTATAAAAGATGCCAAAGACAAGGGGCTTGATGTTTACGATAACATAGAAATACTTGAATATATATATGACATGCCCTTGCGTATGGAGGCTGCCGACATTGTCATCTGCCGTGCGGGCGCCATAACTTTGGCGGAACTTGCATACAGACATAACGCCGCGGTGCTCATTCCTTCGCCGAATGTTACCGATAACCATCAGTATAAAAACGCAAAAGTGCTTGCCGATGCCGATGCCGCTGTTTTGATGACAGAAGACGAACTGCCGTCAAATGCGCTTGTCGACGCTTTGCGACGACTTTGCGGCGACAGCGACGCGCGAAGCGCCATGCAGCAAAAAATAGCCGCGTTTGCCAAACCGTATGCGGCATCCGACATTGTCGATGCGGTTCTTGAGGTTGCGGGCAACGATCACTGAAGAATATGGAACAAAAAAGGTTTGTAAAAAAAGACGGCAATGCCGAATTTGCCGAGCAAAAACGCAAAAACCGCAAACGCAGGCGTTGGTTATTTTACGGCATACTGTTTTTGTTGCTTGCGGTGATATTTGTTTTGCTGTTTGTGTTTGTGTTCTTAAAGGCAACGCATATCGAAATCAACGGCAATTCAAAATATTCGGATGCCGAAATACTTAAAGCAGCCGAGATATCGCGCGGCGACAATCTGTTGCCTATCGCATTCGGCGAGCATTCGTCGCTTGCCGAACGCAGGTTGCCATATATAGAGAAATGCGATATAGATATCTCGTTGCCCAATAAAGTTGTCATCACGGTAATCGAGGCAGAACCTTATATGTATACGGCTGTTGGTGACGACTGTTATTTGCTTTCAAGCGGATTAAAGGTGCTTGAACGTGTGAGCTTTGATGACGCAAGGCTTGACGGACTTATGCGCATGTATACCGGCGCGGTCTCGGGCTGTGTGGTGGGGACAGTTTGCACGTTTGATGACGAGCGCGAATCGGATACGATAACCGAAATATGCGACAGTATCCGGCAAAACGGCATATATGACAGTGTGACCTATATAGACGTCAGCAACAGATTTGCGATATATCTTGATTATGAAAACAGGTTTGAGGTATATCTCGGCAGAGCCGATTATACCGATATAAAGATAAGCTTTTTGGTAGAACTCACAAAACAGTTTGATTCACACGAAAAAGGCACCATAGATCTTTCTAATCACAAAGAGGCTGCCGTAAATATAAAATAAAGGCAAAACAGACTTAAAATATGCATTTTCGACAAAAAAAGTGCGTTATTTTCAAAAAAAACACTTGCATATTTTCAAAAAATATTATATGATTAAATCGAATAGACGCAGAATAACGGAGGACTGTAATATGGCAATGGATTTTGAAAATCCCAACAAAGTTATAATTAAGGTCGTAGGTGTAGGCGGCGGCGGCGGCAACGCGGTCAACCGCATGATCTCCTCCTTTACAATGCCCGATGTTGAGTTTATCAACATCAACACCGATACACAGATATTGGTCAAATCAAGCGCACCCAAAAAGATATCTATCGGCAACCGCATAACCAAAGGCCACGGCGCGGGCAGCAATCCCGAACTCGGTGAAAAAGCCGCTGACGAATCTGTAGAAGAGATCACCGACGCACTCAAAGGTGCCGATATGGTTTTTATCACCGCGGGCATGGGCGGCGGCACAGGCACCGGTGCGGCTCCTATCGTTGCCAAAATAGCTAAATCACTTGATATACTTACCGTCGCTATCGTAACAAAGCCCTTTAATTTTGAGGGCAGCCGCAGAATGAAACAGGCAGAGAGCGGCATTGACAAGCTTGCCGGCACAGTCGACTCGCTTATCGTTATACCTAACGAGCGCCTTAAACTGCTCACCGATAAAAAGATAACGTTCCTTAACGCTTTCCAAGAGGCAGACGATGTTCTGCGCAAGGGCGTTCAGTCGGTATGCGAACTTATCACCACCGACGGACTCATTAACCTTGACTTTGCGGACGTTTGCGCCGTCATGTCAAATGCGGGTCTCGCTCATATGGGCGTCGGCAGTGCAAAAGGCAAAGATAAGGCAGAGCAGGCGGCAAAGATGGCTATGTCGTCACCCTTGCTCGAGACCAACATCAGCGGTGCGAAGGGCATCGTCGTCAACATCACAGCTTCACCCGATATCGGACTTGATGAGATTAATGACGCCGTCGCTATGATTACCGAAGAGGCACAGGCGGACGCCACCGTTATTTTCGGTGCCGCATTTGATGCCGAACTTGAGGACGAAATGCGCATAACTCTTATCGCAACCGGTTTTGAATCTGACAAAAAGGGCGACATGCGCAGGCCCGTGACTAAACCCGTCGAGCAGACCGCAGATCAGCCGACCGAGACTACGCCCGAGCAGGACGAGATCGATAACCTTATCGGTTTCCTCAACCGCGGACGTCGCAGCGAATAATATATAAACAAAATTAAGCCGACTCATATGAGCCGGCTTTTTGTTATGCTATTTAAGAATTTAAATGTTGACATCCGTCACGAGTTTGACTATTATATCGCGGCATTTTTCAAGCGATTCTACCG